>NZ_LUJK01000003.1 GCF_001601825.1 Limnobacter sp. CACIAM 66H1
TGCTGGTTGTTGATGCTTCACAGGGGGTGGAGGCTCAAACCGTGGCCAATTGCTACACGGCGTTGGACCTCGGTGTCGAAGTTTTGCCCGTGTTGAATAAAATTGATTTGCCACAAGCTGATCCTGAAAATGCCAAGTCCGAAATTGAAGATGTAATCGGCATTGACGCATCAGAGGCCATCGCCATTTCAGCCAAAACCGGTCTGGGTATTGATGATGTGCTTGAGCTGATCGTCAACAAGGTGCCACCCGCTCGCGGCAGTCGCGATGCCCCTCTACAAGCCTTGATCATTGATAGTTGGTTTGACAATTATGTCGGTGTGGTGATGCTGGTTCGAGTAATCAATGGTGTGCTCAACCGCAAAGACAAAATCAAGCTGATGGCCACAGGCGACACCTACATTGCAGACGATGTGGGCGTATTTACACCCAAGTCAGTTGCGCGTGAATCGCTATCAGCGGGTGAAGTGGGCTATATCAACGCAGGCATCAAATTGCTTGAAAGTGCCAAAGTGGGCGACACCGTGACCTTGGCCGGCAAGCCTGCTGACAAACCCCTGCCAGGCTTCAAGGAAGTGCAGTCTCAGGTGTTTGCTGGCTTGTTCCCTGTGGAATCAAATCAATATGAAGCCTTGCGGGAGGCCTTGGACAAACTGCGTTTGAACGATGCGGCCCTGAATTACGAACCCGAAGTGTCTCAGGCCTTGGGTTTTGGTTTCCGCTGCGGCTTTTTGGGCATGTTGCACATGGACATTGTGCAGGAGCGCCTGGAACGCGAATTTGACATGGACTTGATTACCACTGCTCCTACGGTGGTGTACGAAATCAAGCAGCGAGATGGCACCATTCTTCGTGTGGACAATCCATCGAAAATGCCTGATCTGAGCCGCGTTGATGAAATTCGTGAACCGATTGTGACCGTGAATTTGCTGATGCCACAGGAGTATGTGGGGTCGGTGATGACGCTGTGTACGGGGCGGCGTGGTACGCAAACCAACATGGTTTACCACGGTCGGCAGGTACGCATCACATTTGAGATGCCGATGGCTGAGATCGTTCTCGACTTTTTCGACAAACTGAAATCGACTTCGCGTGGCTATGCGTCCATGGACTATTCCTTCAAGGAATACAGGCCAGCAGACATTGTGAAAGTGGACATGTTGATTAACGGTGAGAAAGTGGATGCCTTGTCGATCATGGTTCACCGAAGCAATGCGGTTTACCGTGGCCGTGCAGTGGCAGGCAAAATGCGGGAAATCATTTCCCGTCAAATGTTTGACGTGGCAATTCAAGCGGCGATCGGCGCCAATATTATTGCCCGTGAAACTGTGAAAGCCTTGCGTAAAAACGTGTTGGCCAAGTGTTACGGCGGAGATATTTCACGCAAGAAAAAGCTGTTGGAAAAGCAGAAGGCAGGCAAGAAACGCATGAAGCAGGTCGGTAACGTGGAAATTCCGCAAGAGGCGTTTTTGGCCATTCTCCAAGTGGAAGACAAATAACAATGAATTTTTCCCTGATCCTGTTTTTGCTGGTGTTGTTCACCGGCTTTTTCTATGTGCTTGATGTGTTTGTGTTCAAGCCAAAACGAAAAATGGCAGCAGAGCAAGCCTTGGCGGGTGCAGGTGCCACTGCCAACCTGAATGGTGATGCAGAAAGGCGAATTCGCCAGCAGTACATGAAGCAGCCCCTGTGGCTGGAATACAGTGCAAGCTTTTTTCCAGTCATTTTGTTTGTGTTTGTGTTGCGCTCGTTTGTAGTGGAGCCGTTCAAAATTCCATCAGGATCGATGATTCCGACGTTGCTGATTGGCGACCTTATTCTGGTGAACAAATTCACCTACGGCATTCGTTTGCCCATCGTCGATAAAAAGATCATTCCAATCAATGATCCTCAGCGTGGCGATGTCATGGTGTTTCGTTACCCGCTTGATCCCTCGCTTGACTACATCAAGCGTGTGGTGGGCGTGGGTGGTGACGTGGTCGAATATCGAAACAAGAAGCTGTCGATTAATGGTCAAGTTCTGCCGGTGAAAGAACTGGACAAGTACTACGATCCCAATAACTTCTCTTATTCACTGCAGTTTCAGGAAACCTTGGGTGGCAAAAAACACCTGGTGCTCAATGATGAAGACGCGCCGCCGTACGTGATTGGCGCGCAGACTTTCAAGAATCGGGACAACTGCAAGTACGACGTGACCGGCTTTCGTTGTGTGGTGCCACAGGGGCATTACTTTATGATGGGTGACAATCGGGACAATTCCAGCGACAGTCGCATTTGGGGTTTTGTGTCCGATGAGCAGGTTGTTGGCAAAGCGTTTTTGGTGTGGATGAACTTCAATGACTTTTCCCGAATTGGCTTGTTTCACTAAAGCCAGCCAGGAGGAATTGAGTGGATAGTTCAAAGTATTCAAGTCTTGAAGCGGCATTGGGGTACTCGTTCAAAGACCAGGCCTTGCTTCACCTTGCCTTGACACATCGCAGCTACAGCAGCCATCACAACGAGCGTCTGGAATTTCTGGGTGACAGTGTACTGAACTGCGCGGCTTCCATTTTGTTGTTTGAAACGCATCCCGACATGGATGAGGGCAAAATGTCGCGTGTGCGCTCGCATCTGGTCAAACAGGACTGCTTGGCCATGGTGGGTCGCAATCTGTTGCTGGATCAATATTTGTTTCTGGGTGCTGGCGAGCTTCGCAGTGCGAAAACCATCAAAGACAGCATTGTGGCAGACGCGCTAGAGGCACTTTTTGGTGCCATCCTCCTGGATTCGGGCTTTGAGGCCGCACGCGATTGCGTGGTGCGTTTGTTAAAGCCCGTGATGCTTGAAACTCCAATCGAGTCCATGGGTAAAGACCCCAAAACCCGCCTGCAGGAATTGCTGCAGGGTAAGCGCATGAAACTGCCCATGTACCGCGTATTGGTCGAGGGTGGAACTTCGGCCAGTCCCGAGTTCAGTGTGGAATGCGAGGTTGAAGACCTTGAAATTACCAAGGTCGGGCAGGGGCATTCTCGCCGGGTGGCTGAGCAGCACGCCGCGCAAGCGGTGCTTATCGAATTGCTTGAACGGGAGTATTCCGATCCCAATCAAGCCAGCAGGAGGCAATGACATGGCCGAATCAAAATGCGGCGTGATTGCCGTGGTGGGGCGACCCAATGTGGGTAAGTCCACGCTCATGAATGGAATGATCGGCGAACATTTGTCGATTACATCCAGCAAGCCACAGACTACCCGTCACCGGGTTCTCGGCGTGATGACTGAGACCGTCAAGGACGTGCCAACCCAATTTATTTTTGTGGACACCCCCGGCTTTCAAACCAAGCATTCAAACGCCCTGAATAAAACCATGAACCGAGCGGTGCTTACTGCGCTGGCCGATGTGAATGTCATTTTATGGGTAATTGAGCAAGGCAAACTCACGCCGGCTGACTTGAAAGTGCTTGAGCTCTGCCCCAAGGGTGTACCGTTGGTGGCGGTGGTGAACAAGGTGGATTTGCTCGACAAGAAAGCCGAGATGTTGCCCTTTCTTCAAAAGGTCAGTGGGCAACGTAATTTTGATGCCATCGTGCCGTTGAGTGCGCAGGCCATCAAGAATCTGGATGCGCTAAAAGAAGCTGTGTCAGCCTTGTTGCCCGAGCAGCCTTTTTTTTACGACGAAGACACTCTCACAGACCGTCCTGAAAAGTTTCTTGCTGCTGAGCGCATTCGCGAGAAGCTGTTTCGTCTGGTGGGCGATGAGTTGCCTTATACCTGCACGGTGGTCATTGATAAATTTGAGATTCAAGAAGGTCGCCGGGTTATCTATGCTTCGATTCTGGTGGATCGCTCCTCTCACAAGGCGATGATTATTGGCAAGGGTGGAGAAAAACTGAAGAGAATCGGCTCGGAAGCGCGGCAGGACATGGAGCGATTGTTCGGTGGCAGCGTGCATCTTGAAACTTGGGTGAAGGTGCGCAGCGGATGGGCTGACAACGCGACCCTGCTACAAAGCCTGGGGTATGAATAACACCCGATCCAACACGGATTTTGCCTATGTACTGCACAGCGTGCCGTACAAGGAAACCAGTTTAATTGTTGAGCTTTTTTGCAAGGAACACGGGCGCCTGCCAGTAGTTGCGAAGGGGGCGAAAAGGCCACATTCTGGCTTGCGGGCTGTTTTGGTCAGTTTTCAGCCCCTGTCTGTGCGTTTTACAGGCAAGTCTGAGGTAAAAACCCTGGTTCAAGCGGAGTGGCTGGGCGGTTTGATGTCCCCGGATGGTAAAGCTCTGTTTGCGGCTTATTATCTGAACGAGTTGTTAATGCGAGGGTTGAGCCGTGAGGACACGCATCCCGACCTTTTTGAGTTGTATCAAAATACTTTGCTGGGGTTGGCTGGTGGCGATGACATGAATGTGTGTATTCGTCAATTTGAGGTTGGATTGCTTCAGTCTCTTGGCTATGGTCTCGATTGGCAGCAGGACAAGGCGGGTGCGGCAATTGATCCTGATCGTCACTATGTGTGGCAAGACCAGGAAGGCTGGGCTCCCTCAGACGGGGTAAGTGTAAACAATTCGTTGAACAGCAGCGTTGAGCAAACGGTCCAAGGCTTGTGGATTGTTGAAATTCAGAATGGCATATGGTCAAAGTCCGCTGCGAGTGTCTTAAAACCGATTACCCGCAAACTGTTGATGGCTCACATCGCACCCAATGGTTTGATGTCTAGAGTCTGGATGGAGCATTTGTTAAGAGCATGATTGAACTTGGTGTAAACATTGATCACGTGGCCACGATTCGCCAGGCCCGTAGGGGGCACGAGCCCGATCCTTTGCGTGCTGCCTTGTTGGCGGAGGAATATGGCGCGGATGCGATTACTGTGCATGTTCGTGAGGACAGGCGCCACATGCAGGATGAAGACGTGCGCAGAATCAGGCCTTTGATCAGCACCCGAATGAACTTCGAGTGCGCAGTGGTTGAGGAAATGATTCGATTGGTTGAGGATGTGAAGCCTCAAGATGTGTGTTTTGTGCCCGAACGCCGGGAAGAGGTAACCACTGAAGGCGGCCTGGATGTGATTGGCGGTTTTCATCTGATTGCGCCTGCTGTGGCACGCTTGAAAGACCAGGGAATGCGAATTTCGCTGTTTATTGATCCAGACTTGGATCAAATTGAGGCTGCCTTGAAGTGCGGTGCGGACGCGATTGAGTTGCATACTGGGCGTTATGCCCATGCCTTGGGACCTGCGGTTGAGCTTGAGTTGTCAAGAATCCGCAAATCGGCCAATTTCGGGGTTGCCGAGGGCTTAAGGGTGAACGCCGGGCATGGCCTGAACTACGACAATGTGCAGCCTGTGGCCGCGATTGAAACCATTTCAGAGTTAAACATCGGGCACAGCATCGTGGCCAATGCGGTGTTCATGGGTTGGGAAGGTGCAATCAAGAAAATGAAAGAACTCATGATTTCGGCGAAGCTGGAATCAATTAGACCACGATAGGTGAACATAGGTTTGATTGCCTCATGATCGACGATATTCTAGGTTTGGGTTGTGACGTTCTAGAAGTGGACCGTTTGGAGGGTCTGCTGCGCAAGGGCAGGGATGTGTTTATCAAGCGCGTACTGACCCCGGCCGAAATTGATGAGTATGAGCGTCGGTCTGACAAATCGGCCATTCGAGGCACCTTGTTTGTTGCAACACGCTACTGCGCCAAGGAGGCGTTTTCCAAGGCCATGGGCACTGGAGTGGGTGCAGAATTTTCATTTCAGGATTTGTCGGTGTTGAACGGCGATTCCGGGGCGCCCGTTTTGGTCTATTCCGAACGTTTGCAGAATTGGTTACAGTCCCGCAGGGCTCAGGCGAGAATTTCAATCAGTGATGAACAAAATTACGTAATGTCCACGGTTATTTTGTATTCAAAACAATAATTTAAGTTAAGGAACTCAATCGATATGTTAGGTCCATTCATCATTGGTTTGACGGGTTTGACCTTATCCAAGGAGGACATTGAACGCATTCAAAATCCGGCCGTTGGCGGACTTATTCTATTCACGCGAAACTTTGAAAGTAAAGCCCAACTTATTGATTTGGTGGAATCTATTCGATCAAATGGTGGCTCGAACAAGCCGGTTTTTGTGGATCACGAGGGTGGCCGGGTGCAGCGCTTCCGGGATGGTTTTACCGCAATTCCCTCCATGCGCCAAATTGGTCAACGCGCTGAAACTGATTTTGATGATGCTGTGCTTTTGGCCAGAGAGGCTGGCTTTGTCATGGCCGCCGAGTTACGCGCCTGTGGCATCGACATGAGTTTTGCGCCAGTGCTTGATCTGGATTGGGGCAATAGCGAGATCATTGGTAACCGGTCGTTCGGTAAAGACGCCAGAATGGTATCCCGTCTTTCTGCAGCCTTGATGAATGGCATGGCCTTGGCAGGCATGCAAGCCTGTGGAAAACCACTTTCCTGGGCATGGTTGGGTGAGTTTGGACAGCCATTTGGCTTTGCCTCACGACAATCGCTCATTGAATGAAATTTTGAAGGTGGATGCGCTGCCGTATCAATTGAATTCGACCTTGAATATGGCCAGTATCATGCCGGCGCATGTGGTGTATTCGGAGGTGGACCCAATGCCGGCCTGTTTTTCCAGCTTCTGGATTCAAGAGGTATTGAGGGTGAAGTTCAGTTTTGACGGTGCAGTGATCAGCGACGACCTGGACATGGTGGGTGCACACGGTGTGGGGGATATTCGTGCCCGAGCCAGCGCCGCTTTGCAGGCGGGTTGTGATGCAGTGCTGGTCTGTAATAATTTTGATGACATCGATACCCTGGTAAATAACCCGGTGCCCGAAGTTCATGAGCATATGGAAGTGCGCAACCGTCGCCTGGGTCGTTTGTTGTCCGGGCAATCGCTGAATTGGGAAAACTTGCGCCAAAGTTACATGTACCAGGCTGCAATCGACCGAATTACCAATATTTGAAAACAGTCAGTAGCAGGGGTTGTGACGGTTTTTGAGGATAAAAAGAAAAAGCCGCCAGCGCATTAACTGGCGGCTTTTTCTTTGGGTTTGTTGCTTATTTGACTTTGGCGTTCGATAACAGCTTGCCCTGATACTCTTCCCACTTGTCATTGATCATTTTCTGTTCAAGTTGTGGGCGAATCTCTTCGAGCTTGGGTGGTGTGGCCTCCCTTGTGTCGGCCAGCAGGATCACATGGTAGCCAAATTGGCTTTTTACTGGAGCCTTGGTGTATTCACCTTTCTTCAAACCGACCATCGCTTGGGAAAACTCGGGTACAAAGCTGTTGGGGTTGGCCCAGTCGAGGTCACCACCATTGGGCGCTGAGCCTGGATCTTTCGACTTGGCCTTTGCGATGTCTGCAAACTTTCCACCTTTGCCCAACTGATCGATAATTGCTTTGGCCTCAGATTCCTGCTCAACCAGGATGTGGCTGGCGCGGAATTCGCTGCCACCCATCATTTTGGCGATTTCCGCGTAGGCTGCTTCGACCTCTTTGTCAGTCAATTTCGTGTTTTTGTAAAAGTCCTCACGCAATGCATTGGCCAAAATAGCCTGGTTCATCATTTGAACCTGGTACTTTACTTCGGGGGAGCTGCCCAGGCCTTTTTTAACGGCCTCTTGCTTCATCACTTCTTGATTGATCAGTTCTTGGCGAATGGTGGCGCGCATTTCGGGAGAGGCAGCCTGGCCGCGCTTTTCCTGTTCGGCCATGATGAAGTCAACCAGGGCGCTAGGAATGGACTGGCCATTCACCACAGCGGCGTTTTGAGCGTGTACGGGTGTGCCCAGAACCAAAACGGCGGCCAGGCAAGTTGCTTTCAGGGTGGTTTTCAACATAACAAAATAACCTTGTGTCTCAGAGAGTTAAAACAATGGGCTTGGCTCGAATCCCGGTGCGCGTCTTCTGTTCAGTTCCCTGTGGAGCCTTCGGTGGAGTCCTCAGTGGAATCTATAGCCAAAGCATGGATTTCTTTTTTCATCCATTCTGCCAAAGCATCATACACGAGACGATGGCGCGCTAATGTTCTTAGCCCATTGAAGCGTGCAGACTTCAGTTTGACCCGGTAGTGCCGACCGCCAGACTTCGCACCTTCATGGCCTGCATGCAAATGTGATTCATCAACCACTTCGACTTTGGCATTGAGTGCGGTTTCAAGACGCTGTTTGATGTCTTCACTGGTGACCATGTTTTACTTGGCCTCGCTGCTTTGTTCATTCGTTTGCTTCATGTGTTTGGACATGTAAAAACCTTGCCCAAACACGAAGATCAGAGTGGCCCCCAAGGAGCCGAACAATTTGAAGTCTACCCACACATCGGTTGAGAACGAGTAGGCAACCACGATATTCAAAACGGCCATCACCACAAAAAAGCCTACCCAAGCCCACAATAAATTGACCCAAACCGGGGCGGGAAGATCGACCTGGCCTTTCATCATCAATTCAATAGGATTGCGCTTGAAGGCGTAGGCGATCAGGAAGCCTGCTGCCATCGCGAGGTAGAGCACAGTTGGCTTCCATTTGATGAAGGTTTCATTTTGCAAAACCAGTGTGGCGCCACCAAACACCGCGATCAGGATCAGGCCGATCCATTGCATGTTTTCCACTTTTTTGCCGGTGGCTTTTTGGTAAACAATTTGCAGCACCGTGGCCACAATGGCGACTACCGTGGCCAGCAAAATTGGCAATTGCGCAGTTTGCACTTCCGCATTGGAAATGCTGCCCAATATGGGTTCAAGCATGGATTGCGCCTGTTCTGGGTTGCTGCCAGCCCATTTGAAGCTGACAAAGAACAGAACAATCGGTAGAAAATCGAGTAACAGTTTCATGTAGTAATTGTAGTTTGGTTATGCCGGTGCTTTACGCCGATGAGTCAGAGGCAAAGGGTTCAAACGCCAAGCTGACTGAGTTGATGCAGTAGCGCAGGCCCGTTGGGGCAGGTCCGTCCTCGAATACATGCCCCAAATGCGAATCGCATATCTTACAGGTCACTTCGGTTCGAATCATGCCGTAGCTGCGGTCTACGTGTTCTTCAACATTGTCGGGGTTCAATGGTGCGAAGTAGCTGGGCCAGCCGCAGCCGGAATCGAACTTGGTGTCGGATGCGAACAAAGCGGTTCCGCAGCAAATGCAACGGTAAATGCCGGGCTCGTGGTGATCCCAATACTGCCCGGTGAACGCACGCTCGGTGCCTTTCTTGCGGGTAACTTCGAAGCTGGTGGGCGTGAGTTCTTCGCGCCACTGGGCCTCTGTTTTGATAACTTTTTCAACCATGATCGTGTCTCCGTAATTCATGACGAACAGCTCAGCACCAATGATTTTGCCCAGTCGGGTGGCTGTGCCGTGTACTCATTTGGAAGTTGCGCCGCATTGTAGGGGTCAGACAATGCGGTGAACAATCGGTTCACCTCTGTAAATTCGCCTTGCTGCGCCCGCTCAATGGCGTTTTGAAGCAGATGGTTGCGCAACACGAAGGCTGGGTTGGTCTGGTCGAGTTTCTTTTTCCAAGCCTGGATATCCAGGTTTTGACGGTTTGTCGCCTCTCGCCATTGTTTAAGCCACAGTTTTGCGTTGTTCACCTGTGCCTCGTCGCCCAAAGCCAAAGGGAAGAAGGCGCTTTTCTGCCAACTGGCGAAGTTTTCCTCATGGGTAGCACTTGGATTCAGCGCTGAAATTGACCTGAAAAACCGCGTGAAATCGAGTGAATGTTCGTGCAGGAATTTCAGTGTGTTCTCAATCAGGCTGTCCACCGCATCGCCTTGCTCGTTGGGTAGGCCCAGTTTGCGCGCAAATAAAGCACTGTGTTCGGCATGAAATGCATCGGCAAAGCTGTCCAGCAGGTTTTGAAGCGTTTCTTTGCTGTCGGGGATCAGTGGGCTTAATGCTTGAGCCAGTGCGTATAAGTTCCAATGGGCAATTCTGGGCTGGTTGCGATAGCTGTAGCGGCCCTGGTGGTCGGAATGGTTGCAGATGTGGTCAATGTCGAAACCATCGATGAAACCATAGGGGCCATAATCAATGGTCAAACCCAGAAGGCTCATGTTGTCTGTGTTCATCACGCCATGGCAAAAACCCACGGCTTGCCACTGGGCAACCATGCGGGCAGTGCGCGCGATGACCACACCCAGCCACTGAAGCAAACCGGCATGGAAACTGGCTTCCGTATCACCAAGGTCGATTTCAGGATGATGTTGCTCAATGTGCCAGGTCAGCAAGTTTCGCAGCGCCTGGAGCTGGTTGGTGTAGCAAAAAAATTCCACATGGCCAAAGCGCATGAAGCTTTCGCTGACACGACACACAATGGCGGCTGTCTCCGTCGTTTCGCGAAACACCGGGTCCGCACTCGCCGTCAGGCTGAGTGCGCGGGTGGTGGGTATGCCAAGCGCATGCATGGCTTCTGAGGCAAGATATTCCCGAATAGACGAACGCAACACCGCACGGCCATCGGCATGGCGGGAGTAGGGGGTGGGGCCAGCGCCTTTGAGTTGTAGCTGACGGTATTGTTTGCCTTTGCGAATCTCGGCGATCAGCAAGGCGCGGCCGTCGCCAAGCTGTGGCACAAATTGCCCGAACTGGTGCCCGCAATATACGCTGGCTTTACTTTGGTAACCTGGAAATGGCGTGTTGCCAGAGAGAACATCAATACCCTGTGTGCTGCTCAATTCTTCAGCATTCAAGCCCACTTCGGTGGCCAAAGCGGTGTTGAGGTGAACCAGGCCAGCTTCTGTACGGAGGGGTGTGGTGGGCACCTCAGCAAGATAAGGCGTACCCAAACTTGCGTATTCTTGAACCAAAATAGAATCGTGATTATGAAACAAAGGGCGGTCCTGAAGTATAGTTTCGTTAAACAACCCCACCATTGTAGTCGGGTAAGGCGGAAGAACAAACGTAATAGCTGGAGGAGAGAGCGCAAATGCAAGGTTTGATGATGAACATGCCCCTGTTGATTTCATCGGTGATGGAACACGCGGAGCGGCACCACCCACACGTTGAAGTTGTATCACGCCGTACGGAAGGCGATATTCATCGAACCACCTATGGCGAAGTGGCCAAACGCGCCAAGAAGTTGGCCAACACCCTGACTGAACTTGGCGTACAGCAGGGTGAAAACATTGCGACTCTGGCGTGGAATGGTTACCGCCACGTTGAAATTTACTATGCTGTATCAGGCATGGGTGCGGTCGTACACACTTTGAATCCGCGTTTGTTTCCGGAGCAATTGGTGTACATCATTAACCACGCGAAAGACACCATGGTGTTTTTTGATAGTACGTTTGCGCCATTGATCAGGGCGATTGCGCCTGCGTGCCCCACCGTAAAGCGTTGGGTACAAATGTGTGACGAAGCTGTGATGCCCTCTGAACCAGCTGTGGCTGGCTGCCTGAATTACGAGGCCTTGATCAAAAACGCTTCAGACCAATACGTGTGGCCCCAACTGGATGAGAATACGGCCTCTGGCCTGTGTTACACCTCCGGTACTACGGGCAATCCCAAGGGTGCTCTGTATTCGCATCGTTCTACCGTGTTGCATGCGATGGCAGCCTGCACGCCCGATGCCCTGGGCTTGAGCAGCCGCGATACTATTTTGCCTGTCGTACCCATGTTCCACGTCAACGCATGGGGCATTCCCTACATTGCGCTGATGACCGGTGCCAAAATGGTAATGCCCGGTGGTGCTTTGGATGGGGCCTCCATTTTCGAATTGCTGGAAAGCGAGAAGGTAAACTTCTCGGCCGGAGTACCCACAGTGTGGTTGGGCTTGTTGAACCATGTGCAGCAAAATGGTTTGAAGTTCAATTATTTCAACCGTACGGTGATTGGTGGTTCTGCCGCGCCAGCGGCGATGATCAAAACGCTGAATAGCCTGGGTGTTGAAGTAATTCATGCGTGGGGAATGACTGAGTTGTCACCGCTCGGTACGGTGTGTCGACTAAAAGCTCAGCACCTGGATTTGTCTCTGGAAGAAAAGCAGAACATCCTGCAAAAGCAGGGGACTGCAATCTTCGGGGTGGACATGAAAATTGTCAGTGACGATGGTGAGGAATTGCCTTGGGATGGTGAGGCTTTCGGCGATTTGCTGGTTCGTGGCCATTGGGTAATCGACAGCTATTACGGCGGTGAGGGAGCGAAAGCATTCACGATCGATAAGGATGGCAAGAAGTGGTTTGCCACAGGGGATGTGTCGAAAATCAATCGTGAAGGCTTTATGCAGATTACGGATCGAAGCAAAGATGTCATCAAGTCGGGCGGTGAATGGATCAGCTCGATCGAGCTGGAAAATGTCGCCATGGCACACCCTGCGGTGCATGAAGCGGCGGTGATCTCCGTTTACCACCCGAAATGGGATGAGCGCCCTTTGCTTGTAGTGGTGCGTAAGCCTGGTATCGAAGTGAGCAAAGAGGAGCTACTGAACTTCTATGAAGGCAAAGTGGCGAAATACTGTTTGCCCAACGATGTTGCGTTTGTTGATGAATTGCCACACACAGCGACTGGTAAAATCCAGAAACTGAAATTGCGCGAGCAATTCAAAGACTATCAGTTACCAAACTGAGATTACCCAACCAAATCTAGAGAAGTTCAATGATTAAGCACATCGTATTCTGGCAGTTGAAAGACGAAGCCCTTGGCAACACCAAGGCCCGCAACATGGAACTGGTGAAGGAAAAGCTAATGGCTTGCGCCAACATCGTGCCGGGTATTGTGGACTTTGAAGTGGGTTTGGGTGGTACCAGCCTTGAGTGCACGTACGACGTGGTGTTGTACTCGACCTTCGAGAACAAGGCAGCGTTGGATGCCTACGCGGTTCACCCCACGCATGAAGCCATTAAAAGCTTCATTGGAGAGGTTCGCACGGCTCGGCAGTGCATGGATTACGAAGTTTAATGAATTGATTTGCGACCAGTGAGTCAATGGTTGGGCGGTAGGGGTATTTCAAACCTTTGCCGCCCAATTTCATTTCCGGCCGGGTTAAACGTCACTTCGGTGAAATGAACTGTATTACGGTGATCCAGCAGAATTACCGCGCTGGAGCGGGTGCCATACAAAGGCGACACAATTTTCACTGCCGACAGCATTTTTTCCCATTCGTAAGGCACCCCAGTGCTGGGCAATTCGGCATCCTCGGCAAGCTCGGTGTCGGCAAGCAAACCCAACAAGGTTTGTTCAAAAGCAGGCAATGAAGCGCGCTTTGTGCAATGCGCCTCGATTGTTTTTTCCAGCCCTGTTTTCAACAGGCGCGATTTTGGCCAGGGTGCATTCAAATAACCGTTGGAGAGGCTGTGCAGGCCCGACTGCACTGTGGTGGAGAAATTGAAACCGTTCTTCAGTTTGATGCCTTGGTTACTTGTGCAGTGAAAGTGAAGTGACTGCAAGTTTCCGTGAATCAAATTAAAACCCGCAAACTGGAGTGAGTTTTTTTCATTGGGCGCACTCCCGGTTTGAATGGCATCAAGTACGATCTGGCCCCGCGAAGGAGCTGTGCCCGGCATGTTGAGGGTGCTGTTTCTGACATTGGTTAAAAGGGCGAACTGTGAATTGCTGCCGATTCCCAGCCAGCTGCCACCGGATTGCAGATCTTTCCCTGCCCAGACCGAGCCATAGGGGGTTGACCAAACCTGCAAGGGGGCGGTGGGGCGATCGTGAAACTCATCCCGGTTGGCGAGGCAAATAAAGGGATAGTCAGGGTGTGCATGAATCGCAAGCACGGCCAGACACATTATTCATTCACCTCAATATCAACCTCTCCGAACAATTCAAGGTGTCGGCTGGGCATGGTTGGCAATTCCGCAAAACAATCGTTGGCCAGTTGCGCAAGTGCGTCGATGAAAACTGGCTCACAAAGCGAGTGTTCGGGTGCAGGGTGAATCACCTCCATCAGCGTGTAATAAGGTTTGTCCGCTTCCTCGCGTTGAAAAAGCTGGCTGCGGCCCAATCCCTGCTGTTGTAGACATGCAGCCATACGCCTTGCGCATCGCAAACCCAAGACAATGTTGGCTTTGGGTATTCGGTAGTAAATGAATAGCTGGCGATTCATTCAAATACGTTGCCTTTTTGATGCACATCGTAGGGAGGTGGCTGAACATTCAGTGCAATCAAACCTGTCTCGTTTTTGATGCAGAAAGCGGCACCGCTTTGCTCTGCGTCGTCCACTGGCAGTTCAACCAGCAAATACTGCTGACCATTGAAGTTCACCGCAGTGGCTACGGCACCTGCTGGTTCGTTTTCCTTTCCGGCAAGCCAAACATCCTGACCGGCTGTAATGGTTGAAGCACCTGTTGAGGTGGCCTGGAATACACGTCGTTTTACTTTGCCCAGGTAGTGGCTTCTGGCGACAATTTCCTGGCCGGGGTAGCAACCCTTGCTAAAACTGACACCGCCCACGAGGTCGAAATTAATGGCTTGTGGAATAAACATTTCAACCGTGGGTTGTGACACATAGGCAATCCCGAGTTGCTGCAGGACAAATTCGAATTGGTCGTCAGCCGCAGCTTGTTCAGCTTGTGCGTTGCCAGCGACTAGCTGAAAACCAGGTATTGCGCCATGGAGTGAACGCAAACTGGCAGTGGCGTTGCCTTGTTCGTCCCATTGAATGCGCATGGGTGAGGTCAAGAGCGAGTCGGGCAAAAAGGCGAGTTGATAATCAGCCGTGCAGTCGCGTACTGTGCATTTGCTGCGCAACACAAACATGCTCAGGCGTTTGACCAAAGCTGCAATGGTTTCCTTGCGGCATGCCAAATAAACCCGTTTGCCCTGACGTAGCACAAAAAAGCTACCCAGTAAGCGGCCTTTTGCGGTGCACAGGCCCGCCATGCGCAGCTGGCCTTCGGACATCCCGGCAACGTCATTGCTGAGTTGCGATTGAAGAAAAGTCACTGCGTCGTCTCCGTCCACGCCAATGACACCCCAACGCGATAAAAACTGTGCAGACATGTTCAAATCCTTAGTAACAAACAAAACAAACCGTGTCGACAGGCCATGGAAAAACTTTCCCGCTATCATGAACGGCAATGTCCACATTGTAGTGGCTTCTGGTAAGGTCTCGCCTTCCAACAACCCAAGGTGAAGCAAAGTCGTGCGCAAAGCTCAAAAAACAAAGAAGGCATTGAAAAAAACAGCGTTTGGTTGGCGTTGGTTCAAACGGACTATGATCGCCGCTGTCGTACTGCTGTCCGCAATTATTGTGGGTGTTTACTTTGTTCTGACCCTGCCAATCGGTCGTAGCCAACCCCGGGTGGATGCGCATGTGAGTTCAGGCTTGGGTGCACGCGCCATTGCGAATGAATTGAACCAGCAGGGTTTGAATGTCAGTCCTGATTTGTTTGTGTTGGCCGCTCGGTTAACCGGTAACGCTGGTCAGCTGAAAGCAGGCCGTTACGACCTTCCAGAGGGAATCAGTACCTTGGGTTTGGTGGATTACCTGAGCAAAGGGCAGGGGGTGCTAAGCAGCGTGGCCCTGGTGGAAGGGCAAACCGCCCGCGCCTTGTTGGCAAAATTGCGGACGCAACCAGACTTGATTGATGATTTGCCTGGCATGGACCACCGTGCAATTGCCGCAAAATTTGGCCTGGAAGGCGCAAGCCTGGAGGGCTGGATTTATCCAGATACCTACAAGTATTCACCGGGCTCGAAGTTGTCCGAATTGTTGCAAAGGGCAGTGCGTTTGCAGCAAGTAGAGCTTGATAAGGCTTGGGCGCAACGCGATCCCCAAACACCTCTGAAAACCCCCTACGACGCTTTGAAAATGGCCTCAATCGTCGAGAAGGAGACCGGTTTGGCGAGCGACCGTGGCAAAGTCGCCAGCGTATTTGTAAACCGATTGCGCGTGGGCATGTTGCTGCAAACCGACCCCACGGTAATCTACGGTGTTGGCGAGGCCTTTGACGGCAATTTGACTCGAAAACACCTTCAAACTGACACCCCTTACAACAGCTATACCCGGGCAGGTTTGCCTCCAACACCCATCTCAAACCCCGGCAAGGCGGCCTTGTACGCAGCGGTAAACCCTGACAAAACTCCGTATTTTTATTTTGTGGCCAAGGGTGACGGCGGTAGTTATTTCAGCAAGAATCTGAATGAGCACAACAATGCTGTACGGAAATACCAACTTGGGCGGTGACGGCGAGATGAAAAAGCAGAAGCAAGGTTACCTGATCAGTTTTGAAGGCGTGGACGGCGCCGGAAAGTCGTCGCACATTGCGCGGGTTAAAGCACGCCTTGAAGAATTGGGCTTTGAATGCCTGCAAACCCGTGAGCCTGGTGGAACACCTGTAGGCGAGGCCATTCGGGAACTGGTGTTGCACCATGACATGGATGTAAACACCGAGTTGTTGTTGATGTACGCAGCGCGCAGACAGCATATGGTCGAAACCATTCAGCCCGCCCTGGAGCGCGGTGTGTGGGTTATTACTGACCGGTTTGAAGACAGTAGTTTCGCTTACCAGGCCGGGGCGGGCGGTGCCAGTTGGGAGGACTGCCAACAATTGAGTAAGTGGGCGTTGAAGGGATTCGAGCCCACATTGACCTTTTTGTTTGATTTACCCATTGTCGTATCGCAAAGCCGCATTCAGGGCAGGGCGGGCGCTAGCGACAAATTTGAAGAAAAACCGACGAGTTATTTTGAAGCAGTGCGCGCGGGTTTTATCAAACGCTCGCAGTTGAACCCACGCCGAATTCGCCTGATCGACGCCCAGCCTCCTGAAGCGGAAGTCGGAGAAACCGTGTTGGCTGAACTCGACAAGTTCATGCGAACCCATTTAAACCTGGGTTTGGCATGAGTACTGCCAGCTGGTTGTTGCGCGCCCAGGCACAATTGGGCAATTTGATGCAGGCCACCACCGCGCCGATATTGGTGCATGGTCACCAGCCCAAAGGGCTTTATGAATTGGTAGGGCAACACCTGGCTGAATTGCTCTGTGAGGCTTCAGCCGGCAACAAGCCATGCCTGCAATGCCCCGGGTGCCACATGCGTGTAGCTGGCAATCACCCTGATTTGCGCTACCTGATGCCACAGACCGTTGCCCTTGAACTGGGTTTTAATGTGGAAGTAAAAACAGGCGTTAAACCCAGTCAGGATATTCGAATCGATGACGTGCGCGACCTGCAAAACTATTTCAATACCGCATCCAGTCGTGGCGCTTCCCGCTATGTGGTGGTCTATCCATTTGACAACATGAACGCCAACACGGCCAATGCGCTGCTCAAAACACTCGAAGAACCAGCCAATGGTCTTCGGTTTGTGCTGGTGGGTAGCCGTGTTGACAAACTGCTACCCACCATTCGTTCGCGTTGCCAGGAATTGACCATGCCCATGCCCGCTATTTCTGAATGCCTGGCCTGGCTGGAGACGCAGGGTGTGCAGCAGCCGGATGTCGCATTGGGTGTAGCCATGAACGATCCTTTTGAGGCGCTCAGCCTTGCCCAAGTGGCAGCGGACCAGCTAGATTTGCGCAAGAAGTTTTTGGAATGGCTTGCCAACCCCGACCAGCATGCCAACCCGCCTGCCGGTCTTGAAAAAGTGGGCTTGCCGGTGGTGCTCGAATTGGCCATGCGCCTGTGCAGCGACTGTGTTTCGCAGGCTCATGGCTTGAAGGGGACCAATTTCCCCTGGTTGGCCCCGAAACTCATGTGGGTTAAGTCGGTTGGTATGGATCGTTTCAGCCAGCTCTATCAAAATTTACAGAAAGAATTTCGCTTGGCGAATCATCCTATTAACCCCCGTTTGGCGCTAGAGTATGTGGGACAACAGTGGCAAAATTTAACGAAGTAATTCACTGAAGAATTTCCTTTCCGGACCGCACAAGCCATGACCAGCAACTTGATAAACAAACCGCGAAACAACAAGGAAGCCAGCCGCCCTTGGATGCTTTCTTTGACTTTGGGCGACAAAAACACGGCAGCGAACCTCTACATGCCTTTCATCAAGGGCGGCGGCGTGTTCGTGGAAAGTGACAAGGAATACAATTTGGGCGACCCGGTGTTCGTGTTGTTGACCGTCGGTGAAGAAGCCAAAAAGTTTCCTATTAACGGCAAAGTTGTGTGGATTTGCGGTGCAAATGCCCGTGGTGACAAAGCGCAGGGGATTGGCGTGCAGTTTCCGAAAGACGACAGTGGAGAAGGCGTGCGGGTGGCAATCGAGCAAATGATTGGTAAAATGCAGAATTCAATGAAGAAAACAGCAACCCTGTAGTGTTTACCGATTCACACTGTCATCTTGATTTTCCTGGTCTGGTCGAGCATCTCCCAGACATCCTGAGCCGAATGCAGACCGCGCAGGTGAACCGCGCCTTGTGCATTTCGGTACAGCTTGAAGATTTCCCCAACGTACTGGCGCTGGCCGAAAACCACGAGCAATTGTGGGCCACTGCGGGCGTGCATCCCGACTATGAAGACATTACCGAACCCACTGTAGAAAAACTGCTTGAATTGGCTGATCACCCCAAGGTAATTGGCATTGGTGAAACGGGTTTGGACTACTTTCGCTTGAAAGGCGATTTGGAATGGCAACGAGAACGCTTTCGGGTGCATCTGCGCGCGGCCAATCTGTGTAAAAAACCGGTGATTGTTCACACCCGTGCCGCGGGTGAGGACACCTTGAAAATTCTTTCTGAAGAAAATGTACAGGGTTGTGGCGGCATTATTCACTGCTTCACCGAGTCACTCGATTTCGCGCGTCAGGCGCTTGATTTGGGCATGTATTTGTCATTCTCAGGAATTGTCAGTTTCAAGAATGCGGGTGACCTTCGCGAAGTGGCCAAGTTTGCGCCAATGGACCGAATCCTGATTGAAACCGATTCGCCTTACCTTGCACCGGTTCCACATCGTGGCAAAACCAATGAGCCAAGCTTTGTGCCGCATGTGGCCAAGGTTATTGCGCAAGAGAAGGGGGTTGCCGTTGAAGAAATTGGTATTCAGACCTCAGCGAACTTTGATCGTTTATTTGGGTTTGCACCAACCGGAGTGAATGCGGTTTGAAGCGTCGTGCCTTTGCGGGTAGTTTGCTTCTGCTTGCCTTGCCAGGTGTTTCACTGGCAGGCGCCTTCGAAGATTTTTTCCTGGCAATTCAATTTGACGATGAATACCGCTTGAAATCTCTGTTGCTCAAGGGCATGGACCCCAACACAGTGAATGAACAAGGTTTTCCCGCCATCACCTTTGGCATGATGCAAGACTCGCCCAAGGCGGTGCGGGTGTTGCTGTCGTCTGGCAAACTGAACCCCAACCAGGCAGATCGCCGCGGTGAAACTCCTGTGATGGTGGCTTGTACGTTGAACAAGCCTGATTGGGTCGCGGCCTTACTGGCCAAGGGCGCCACAATCGGTGGGGACGGGCAGTGGACAGCCTTGCACAATGCAGCAGCCTCGGGTTCAAGTGAATCGATTGAATTATTGGTGAAGGCGGGGGCGAAAATTGATGTACTTTCGCCCAACGACACCACACCTTTGATGATGGCTGCACGTGAGGGCAGGGAGGCCTCCGCGCGAGTGCTCTTGAAGCTGGGGGCCAATCCAGCATTGAAAAACCAGGCTGGATACAACGCTGCGGGTTATGCCATGAAAGCCAATCAAAAAGAGCTGGCGTTTGAGATCATGAAAAAAGAAAGGGCGCTGCGAACAGCGCCCTTGAAGCCTAACAAGACGAACTAACCGTTCGTCTGATTGACGGGTGAAAACTCACAGACTTGCCTCAAAATGTTTGACCAGGGTACGCAAGTCGCCGGACGTTGAGGCCAGTTGTTTTGCTGCGCTGTCCAAATCGTTAATCGCAGCAACGTTGCTTTCGGTCAGCGCACTCATGCGCTCCATGCTGTTTGCTACTTCAAGCGATGCTTGTGACTGTTGTTCAAGCATGGCCGAAATATCCTTGGCAGATTGGGCTACGCCACGGCTGGCTACTTTGATGGCCTGCAGACTTTCACCTGCTTCTAGAATCAAGGTTGTGCCAATATTGACTTCGTCCACTGCGCGCCCCATGGTTTCAAGGCCTTTGTTGGTACCGCTTTGAACCTCTTGCACCGTGGCTGAAATTTCCGTGGTGGATTGTCGTGTCATTTCCGCCAACTTGCGCACTTCATCAGCCACCACAGCAAACCCCCGGCCTGATTCACCGGCTCTTGCTGCTTCAATTGCAGCGTTCAATGCCAGCAAGTTGGTTTTCTCGGCAATCTCGGTAATGGTCCGAGTCACGTTGCTGATTTTCACCACTGCGCGGTTCAGTTCTTCAATATTCTGTTTTGCATCTTGAACAACCTGTGCCACCTTCTGAGTGGCTTGGGTGGACTTGTCCATGCTTTGTGCTCCTGTGTCGACCACATCCATGGCGTTCTTCGCATGGGCCGAACTCTTGCCCGTGGCCTCTGAAATTTCAGAAACAGACACCGACAGTTCCTCCAATGCCGCCGCAACGCCATTGATGCCGTCTGATTGCTGCTGAGAGCGAGTCATCAAGTTGATTGCCAACTGGCTAAGGTGTTCGGCATTGTTCTTTACTTCGGATGAACTAGAAATGACGTCTGCAATAATGGCGCGCAGGTTTACTTGCATGCTCTTGAACGCGGTATGCACCTTGTTGAATTCGCGTGTGCTTGACTCTGGAATTTCATGCTTGAAATTGCCTTCTGCCAAGGCTCGCATGGCTTGTAACATCGAGTTGTTGGTGTGTTCAACACGGCCTTTCAGCCAAATCAAACCCAATGCCGCAGCTACAAATGATGCAGCAGCGCTGCCATAGCTGAGGGCAGGGATGTTGAACATCGACAGCAGGGCGATCATGACCGGTAAAAAGCCGACAATGACCAAATCAACAACAAATGGGCGCCCTTTTGCGGGCTTGGTGAACGGAAAGCTGGCGCTGCCAGCATTGATTGCCTTGTACAAGACCTCAGCTTCTGCTTTTTGTGTATCACTGGGCTTGGAGCGCACGGACATGTAACCAATCTTCTCGCCGTTCTGTGTCAACGGCGTGACGTATGCATCCACCCAGTAGTAACCGCCGTCCTTACAGCGGTTTTTTACCAGGCCTTTCCACGGTTCATCCCGGCGCGCCGTATCCCACAGGTCTTTAAACGCGTCACGGGGCATGTCCGGATGGCGAACCACGTTGTGTGGCTGCCCCAGTAACTCGTCAAGCGTAAAACCGGAAATTTCGACAAAGGCTGGGTTGGCGTAGGTAATGCGACCCTTCAAATCAGTTTTGGTCACAATGGGAATGCGTGGATCCAGCAGGCGTTCTACAGCAGTTGTAGGAGCGGCCATTCTTGCATTGCGGCCTTTGAGGTTATTTTGGGCAGATGTTGACATGAAGGTTCCATACCATGTGGGTCGATTTACCTTCTCATCATACGAATTCCCAGTGCAGATGAAGGCTTGCAACAGAGGCCTAAATCGGCCTCAATTTTATGCTTTACATGCTTTGGCCAACCACAATTACCTTGGATTGGAAGCCTTGAATAATGTCCTGACCTGCAGCAACTGCTTCAATGGGCCAGTCGGGATACAACGCGCAAGCCACAAAAGCGAAGAACATGAATTTGTACATAAGAATAGCCTCAGATAAAAGTGAACCAACCTATGTACTTTTTCGGCGATTGCAGACCGCAAAGCATCGCCAGTATTGGTGGGGGTCACTCTAGGTAACCCTTTTTATGATCATGGATATTTGTCGCATAATTTGTATTATGTAAACTAATGTATTTTTGAATGTGCTCCCACAGAAGCCAAACTGTCGTCTTATCGCGTACGAATTCTTCGGAGTAAGAAGAATTGACCCAACCGAATTTTTTAGTACTTCTGCAACTACCTTTGCTTTTTCGGCAAGTGCACCATCAATTGAGGTTTCGTCCCAGCATATGCCCACAAACTGCTTACCTAAAACACTGGGAAACCCGGCACCATCGATATAAAAGTCCTTGTCGGTGTGGTGTAGTTTTTTCTTCGCCCAGGGGGAAAGGGACTTCTTGATTACCCGAAGCACATCTTCTTTAGAAATCTCTTTTCGAAGACTCATGTGATATCCAAGCACCAATCGAGTCACCACCTCAATAATCACGATCACCCAGATTCTATGGATCAGTACGTTCTGGTAGCCACCCTCAAGTAAAGGAATCGCAACGGTGAAGCGCCCATCAATTTTGTGGGCGTCCATTTCTACACGTTGAAACGGGCGGTGAACTGGTCGATCAACACCATCTCCCGCCTGCATTTTCCTTTGAAGTTCATTTCCACCGTGTATCAGGATTGCCTTGCCAGGGTTTTCGTGAAGCACCTTATCAATGTATTTAATGATTGAGTGATATCCGTTCGTTTTAGTATTAAAAGGCCACTCCCCTTTGATTTCAAGACCTTTCTCTCTAAGACTTTGGAGAAACCAGAGCCAAATCGATCGTTTTGAAGTTGACAACATTCCAAGCTTTTTTTCGAGTATTGGGGACTTTAAGAATTTTTTTGTGTAAAGCCTCTCTGACGTCCGGATAGGTGTCTAGTAGCGTTTGAAAAGCGCCAACAGCACCGTGTCCCCACTGATTAATAACGATGGGTGAACGTCTCTTGAATTGAACTATTCTTGTTTGTGGGATCAGTGCTCGCCAGCCGTAAATTTGGCCGTCTGGGTGATTGCAAATACACCGTTCAGTGATTAAGCGATAGATTTGAGGCTCTGAGATACCATATTCTTTTCGAATCGTAGCGACTTTACTGCCGCTTAAATAGGCCTTGATTGCCTCTTTTCTATTGAGGAACTTGGCTAGCTTATCTGGAGCTAGTGAAGCTTCATCAAAGCCTGGCCAAACTGTAAAGTCAGCCCAGATGGTGTCACTTAAACCTTTGATGTGTCGAGTCGACTCGGAGGCCATGGTAGAGACTTAGGCAAAGTAGTTTCTATTTACTTTACCCGGTTTTTCTCAGGTCGTGCCGTCGGCTAGGCTAGTTCGCTTTTCAAAAGAATCCAAATATATCTTGTATCGATCACTACAAGTTGGTAGGATAAGCTACATGAATATGTGGCTTATCCTTATTATTAGCTTGTCAACTGAAAACGCAACTGCCCGCATGCGTGCCTGGCGCGCTTTGAAAGCAGCAGGCGCAGCGGTCTTACGGGATGGCGTTTATCTTTTGCCTAATCAGCCCAGCTTCCGTTCCACTTTCGATGCCGTCGCGGCAGATGTGGTTGCAAATGGCGGTAGTGCATATGTGCTAAGCGCCGGAGAGCCGTCTGACATCCATTTTCAAGAACAATTCGATCGCCGTGATGAGTATGCTCATTTGCTGGTTGACATCCAAACAGTGCGCAATGAGCTCACTGCCGATACAGCTTTGAGTGTTGCGAAACAAATCCGCAAGTTGCGCAAGACCTTTGCGGCAGTGATGGAAATCGATTTTTTCCCCGGCGAGGCGCAAAAACAGGCCGATGCCGCGCTTGTGGAATTGGAAGTGGCGGTCAATCGCGTCTTGTCACCTGATGAACCGCACCCCGTTATAGGGCAAGTTTTGAGCTTAAAGCTTGCCGACTATCAAGGCAAGACATGGGCGACTCGCCGCCGTCCCTGGGTAGACCGGTTGGCCAGTGCTTGGCTGATCCGTCGGTTTATCGACCAGGAGGCCACCATTCTCTGGCTTGCCCATCCATCTGACTGCCCGAGCGATGCATTGGGCTTTGATTTTGACGGTGCCACCTTCAGCCACGTCGGCGTCAAAGTGACGTTTGAAGTCTTACTCGCCAGCTTTGGTTTGGATCGTCCCGGCTTGCAGCGCATTGGCACATTGGTCCATTACCTAGATGTCGGCGGCGTACAACCGCCTGAATCCGTGGGTATTGAAACTGTCTTGGCAGGACTGCGGGAATCGATTACCGATGACGATCAATTATTAGCATTAGCCA
Organism: Limnobacter sp. CACIAM 66H1; assembly: GCF_001601825.1. Taxonomy (GTDB): domain Bacteria; phylum Pseudomonadota; class Gammaproteobacteria; order Burkholderiales; family Burkholderiaceae_B; genus Limnobacter. The sequence continues at coordinate 23,850 of NZ_LUJK01000003.1, forward strand.
GCGGTGTGTTCGATGGCTTACTGGTTTCTTTTGAAAAGGTGCAAACTAAATGAGTATTACCAATGCTGTGGCCGACGATGCGCCACTGACTAGGCCAGCCGATGTCGGCTTTTGGGAAGCGTTCAGATTATGGCTAAAACTTGGCTTCATGGGTTTTGGTGGGCCGGCTGCACAAATCGCGCTCATGCATCGGGAACTGGTTGAGCAAAGACGCTGGATTAGTGAGCGCCGGTTTTTGCATGCCCTTAACTATTGCATGTTGCTCCCCGGCCCGGAGGCGCAGCAGCTCGCCACTTACATGGGTTGGTTGATGCACCGCACCTGGGGCGGCATCGTTGCAGGTGCACTTTTTATCTTGCCGGGTCTCTGTTTCCTGATTGGGTTGTCGTGGCTCTATATCGCCTACGGGGACGTTCCCCTTGTAGCGGGACTGTTCTATGGCATCAAACCTGCTGTGACGGCTGTTGTCGTCTATGCGGTGCATCGCATTGGTTCGCGCACACTGAAAAATAATGTGCTGTGGGCGATTGCGGCCGCGGCATTCGTGGCGATCTTCGCGTTCAACGTGCCGTTTCCAGCCATTGTCGCGGGCGCCATAGTAGTCGGCTATATCGGCGGGCGCGTGGCACCCGACAAGTTTAAAACAGGGGGCGGTCATGGTAGTGCCAAGCAGTCGTACGGCCCGGCGGTCATTGACGATGAAACACCCACGCCGGCACATGCCTTGTTCCGCTGGTCGAAACTTGCGAGAGTATTGATCATCGGCGCAATCCTTTGGTCAGTGCCTATGGCCTTGTTAAACATGGTTTATGGCTGGGATCATACTTTCACCCAAATGGGCTGGTTTTTCACCAAGGCGGCGCTTCTGACCTTTGGCGGCGCGTATGCCGTGTTGCCCTATATTTACCAGGGAGCCATTACCAATCATGGCTGGCTCACACCGACCCAGATGATCGATGGCCTGGCATTGGGAGAAGCCAACCCTGGTCCGCTGATCATGGTGGTGGCCTTTGTCGGCTTTGTGGGCGCGTATGTCAAAACGCTGTTCGGCCCCGACATGCTGTTTGCCGCCGGCGCCTTTGCCGCCGTGCTGGTTTCTTGGTTCACCTTTTTGCCTTCGTTCATTTTCATTTTAGCCGGCGGCCCCTTTGTCGAGACAACCCATGGCAACCTGAAGTTTACCGCGCCATTGACGGCTATTACGGCGGCAGTAGTCGGCGTGATCTTGAATCTGGCCGTGTTCTTCGCGTATCACGTATTGTGGCCCAAGGGATTTGCCGGGTCATTTGATTGGGTCGCTGCCGTGCTCGTCGTGCTCGCTGCGGTGGCACTCGTGCGCTACAAGCGCAATGTCATGCAAGTCATTGCAGTCAGTGCTTTAATCGGCTTGCTTTTAAAAACTGTTGTCAACGTTTAAGTTAGGAGAACCCAGATGCCGTATGAATTATTGCCGTTACCAACCGACGCCAAAACCTTACATGGCTTGTCCGCGACCTTGATTGAAAGCCACCATGCGAATAACTATGGCGGCGCGGTCAAGCGCTTGAACCTGATTCAAGAGCAATTGGGGAAAACCGACTTCGACCAGGCGCCGGGATTTGTGCTAAATGGCTTAAAGCGTGAAGAGTTGATTGCATACAACTCCATGCTGCTGCATGAGATCTATTTTGATGGCTTGGGTGGCGATGGTGTTTTGCCATCCGGCTTGCTGCGGGACGCTATTGAGCGCGACTTTGGCAGTGTCGCGCGCTGGCAGTCCGAGTTTGTCGCCATGGGCAAAGCCTTGGGTGGCGGTTCGGGCTGGGTGTTGCTGGTGAAGTCGCCACGCGACGGCAAGCTGAGCAACCAATGGGCAGCCGACCATACCCAGACCTTGGCTGGCGGTATGCCAATTTTGGCTTTGGATATGTATGAACATGCGTATCACATTGATTTCGGTGCCAAGGCTGGTGAATATGTAGAGGCATTCATGAATAACGTGAACTGGACTACAGTAGAAGAGCAATTAGCGAGGGTCAGAAGCCATGCCTAGCGTTTTTATCTCGTTGATTGGGTTTGCTTTCGCTTTGAACACTCCGATCGCAACAGCGGAACCACACCGGAAAGTGCTATCCGGACAAGAAATCCGTAAGGTATTTATAGGGAAGATCACGACCGACAGTACCCATTTTGCTTATCACTTGAAGCCGGATGGGAAGATTATTGGCAACGAGTTGGGGCGCAGTCGTAAAGGAACCTGGGCAATACAAAGCAACCAACTGTGCCTGAGTGTTCCGATGGGCGCTCCTGCAGATTGCTGGACAGTTGTGTGCCTTGATGGCAATCTGGTTTTTCGGCGTGACGGCGTTGATGTCATGGAGGTCACGGTCGAAAAATTTAGCGCAAAGTACCACTTTGATTAGCAGTTGTCACTATGCTTGAAAGGAATGAAGTATGAAATGGGTTACCCGAGAACGCCCCAAAATCGACCGGATTGCCTGCCCGTGGCTGGTGGCCCGTTTCATCGATTCCGAAGCCGAGTTTTTATATGTGCCTTCAAAAGAGGTGCTGAAAACAGCTGAGGAGACCGGGGCGATTCCGTACGATGTGTCAGGGGTCGAGCTGACCCATGATGGAGAGCTGTGCAGCTTCGATGCCATCCTCAAAAAGTATAAGCTCGAAGATCCGGCGCTGCAGCAATTGGCTGCCATTGTGCGTGGCGCGGATACAGACAGACTTGACCTGACGCCGCAATCGGCCGGGTTATTTGCGATATCGCTCGGGCTGTCTGCCAATTTTGCCGACGACCATGAAATGCTCAGGCACGGCATGGTCATGTATGACGCGCTCTATGCCTGGTGCCAACAGTGTCAATCTGAAACGCACAACTGGCCACCCCAATGAACTAACGATTTTTCTATTTCAGGAGAAATGCTATGTCTAACTCCATTCTTTTGCGACGCTCTTTGCTTGCGCTCTCGCTTGCGGCAAGCACGGTACCCGTAGTTCCTATGTGATGGCGATCGTTACGCCGCCAGAGCGCGCGGCAGCGGCAAGCGTGACAGCAGTTCCACGCACCTTTGCCGCCGCCATGGCGCCATTGTTGGCGGGATATTTGCTAAGCGTTTCATCATTCGGCTGGCCGTTGATCATTGCCGGTGTGCTGAAAATAATCTACGACTTGTTGTTATTGAAGATGTTTCATGCCATTCGCCCACCAGAGGAGGTCCAATCTCGCGACAACAGGGCATGATGCAGCGCCGTATTATTTTTGCCAGCTGGTTGGCCTGCGATCATTTGTAACGGCTTGCAGCGGCAGAAAAATCCATTGCTATACCAGCATTTTGCGCAGTCTGACGTTCTCGGCCTCCTGTGTTTTTAGACGTCGAACTTCATCGGTTTCCAAGTCGCCAAATTTCTTGCGCCACGCATAAATTGTCGGTTCGCTTATCAATGTATTTAATAATTGAGTGATATCCGTTCGTTTTAGTGTTAAAAGGCCACTCCCCTTTGATTTCAAGACCTCTATCTCTAAGACTTTGGAGAAACCAGAGCCAAATAGATCGTTTTGAGATTGATAACATTCCAAGCTTTTTTCGGGTATTGGGGACTTTAAGAATTTTTTTGTGTAAAGCTTCTCTGACGTCTGGATAGGTGTCTAGTAGCGTTTGAAAAGCGCCAACAGCACCGTGTCCCCACTGATTAATAACGATGGGTGTACGTCTTTTGAATTGAACTATTCTGCTTTGTGGGACCAGTGCTCGCCAGCCGTAAATTTGGCCGTCTGGATGATCGCAAATACAGCGTTCAGTAATTAAGCGATAGATCTGAGGCTCTGAGATACCATATTCTTTTCGAATCGCAGCGACTTTGCTGCCGCTTAAATATGCCTTGATTGCCTCTTTTCTATTGAGGAATTTGGCTAGCTTATCTGGAGCTAGTGAAGCTTCATCAAAGCCTGGCCAAATTGTAAAGTCAGCCCAGATGGTGTCACTTAAACCTTTGATGTGTCGAGTCGACTCGGAGGCCATAGTAGATATTTGGGCAGAGTAATTTCTATTTACTTTACCTTTTTAATCTACAGTCTGTCTACTTTACAATTGTACTCTCACGGGAAGTTAGCTTACTTGTGAATTGGGTAAAAATAAATTGTTTATTATCAGCAGGTTGGGGGAACAATCTTCTTTACAACTCTAATAGAACAGGCGCCAAACCTTTCATTTTCCTGTTTCCTGTTCTGAATCCGCAAGCCCCTCTCCCCGGTATTATCTAATAACAACCACAATCAGGGTCTACCCATGCAGTTGCGTTTTGTAATTCAAAGCAGTTTATTCATGCTGCTTGCCATGTTCTCGACCATTTCTTGGTCGGCTGATCGTTGGGTAATCCAGTTCAAGGACAGTGCTGATCGCAGTGAATCTGTTATTCAATCATCCTCATTGGAATCACGAAAATCAGAATTGCGAGCCAAGCTTGCCGAGTTGTCCAAAGTTCACAAACGTACATTTCAGCTTGTCAGGCCGTTTGGTGAACGTGGTGCCGTGATCACAACGTCAAATATCAGTGATGCCGAACAAACCCGTCTTCGTTTATTGTCGGACCCGTTGATTGAGTCGGTAGAGCTGGATCGTCGAATCCGGCTTCGAGCACAGTCTCCCCTGATTGGTTTGTTGAACGCACTTGATTTGTCCAGACGCAGTCGGTCTTGGTTTCATCAAGATGTGAGTACTCAACCGGCTTCCATCAACACTGGTGCAATGTGGGCGAATTTTCACGGAACTGCACCCACTGTGGTAGCTGTGTTGGATACAGGTGTTTTGCCAAGCCACCCAATGCTTCAGGGTCATTTGCTGCCGGGCTATGATTTCGTTGCAGACCCTTCCATTGGAGCTGATGGGCAAGGTTCCGCAGGTTCAGACCGTGATTCCGATCCAACTGATCCCGGTGACGGTGTGGGTCCGGCAGACCTTTTGGCTGACCCAGTGTGCGGTGGTCTTAGTCAGTCAAGCTGGCACGGCACCTTTGTATCCGCCCTGCTTGCCGGAAACCCGGTTCCGGCTGAAGGTGTTTTCTCGGTCAACTGGAATGCGGTGGTATTGCCTGTTCGGGTGTTGGGCAAATGCGGTGGATTTTCCAGCGACCTTGCTGACGGAATTCGTTGGGCTGCAGGCCTGAGTGTGCCCGGCGTGCCCAATAACCCCTTCCCTGCCAAGGTAATTAATTTAAGTTTGGGTGCGGAGGGAGCTTGCGTGCCTTCCATTGAGGGCGCCGCAATTTCCGCTGCACGGCAGGCTGGCTCTTTGGTGGTGGTTGCTGCGGGCAATGATGGGAGCACTGTAGATTCTCCGGCAAATTGTCCTGGCGCTTTCGGTGTGGCTGCAATCGATCAAGAAGGCTTGAAGGCCAATTACAGCAACTTTGGTCCCACTATTCAACTTGCTGCGCCGGGTGGTGATGCGGCTTTCCCAATCTGGAGTGCCAGCAATACGGGTTTTGCGGGACCGTTAACCAACACCTACAACACCAAGATCGGAACCAGTTTTTCCTCACCGATGGTTGCGGGTGCAGCTTCTTTGTATTGGTCCCTGAATCCATCTGCATCGGTGGCAACTGTAGAGAACCTGTTAAAGACTTCTGCTCGACCTTTCCTATCCTTGGGGGGCAGCCCAACCTGCACCGTGGATACGGTCGGTATTGAATGCAACTGTACCCGCGCACTGTGCGGTGCAGGTATGCTGGATGTAGCCAATTTGATTAATACTCAGGCTGCAGGTGGTCTGACCAATCTGTTTTCCAACACCGGCAATGTGATTCCTCCGGGTCAAACGCGTACTTTTTCTGCAACCGGCACCTTAAATGCTTCTGGGCAAGAAGTGAGCGCGGTGAGTTTTGATGTAATCAATGTATTGAAATCGTCGGCAGATGCACCTGATCCCGTCCTTTCAATCAATGGGTTGAATGTGGACGTTACCGCACCAGCCGGTGTTGCAGGGTTCGACCTTCGTGCCCAGGTGTCCAATGGTCGAGCTGCAATTGCCTCGGTGGTTGTGGCCAATCAGGGTGCCACGTCCCCTACTTTGCTGGCCAGCCTGCTTTCACCATTGATCAATGGCGCTTCAGCCGGTGTGGGTGCGCCCTCTTCGGCCGTGGGCGATGGGGTGGTAGGCGATTCTGGCAGTGGTTCTGCCGCGGGCGGTTCCGGTGGCGGAGGGGGTGGTGGCGCTTTGAATTTACTGGGTTTGTTGACTTGTTTGTTTCTATTTCATTGTTTTAAAAAGAAAAACGTAATTTAACCTGTGATGCTTTGGTTAAATACAACGTTAGAAGTAGCGCTCCAATCTATGACATCGCTCGATGGTAGAGTTCAGTTGTTGACCCGTTGGTCAGCAATTGATGCAGTAAATTTTGAGAGGTGTCGTATGAAAGCTCTTCGTTCTTACCCAGGTGTGTTGGTCTTGTTGCTGATTGCCTCAGCCATGCTGGTGCATGGTCTGGTCGATTACATCAACTATGAAGTAGCAAGCCCGAGTATTCTGGCGGCCCTGGGCTGTCTATTCTCCGCAATTTTACTGGTGGGTGTGTATGAGTTCAAATCCTTCAAAGCCAACCGCAAAGTAATACGTGACAGCAATGTTTAATTGCGTTTGACACTTTCTGAAAGGCCTGTTTTCGCCGCATTTTGAGCGGCGATCACGGCCTGCAGGTTCTTTTGTGTACTCAATGTCAATGGGTCTTCGTTGCCCAAGGCATCCGCCCGAATAATGTAGGCGCGGCTGAGCGCTACTTCGGCACGCTTCAAGTCCCCTGCCCTGTAAAGTACAACCCCCAAGTTGTTTAAAGATTGGCTGGTTCGAATGTCGTTAGGACCGAATGCTGCTTGTCGCACTTCAAATGCAGTCTGATAATTTCTGGCGGCTTCTTGCAGTTGATCGTTACGCATTTGCAGCGTGCCTAAAAAAGTGAGTATTTCTGCACGAATTGGTTCGTCCTTGTAGTTGGGTGTGGAGTTGATAATCTCTGCAAGAATCTGGAAACTTTCCAGCGCCTCTTGCTCCTTCTCCATGTCCAGCAAGCCCACCGCGTGATTCATTCGGGTTTCTAGTGTTCGGGCATTGGTTTTCCCCAAACGTATTTCATAAACAATCCGCGATCTTTTGAATGCGGCTTCAGACTCTGCTGCCTTGTTCTGCAGCGCATAGTAAGTGCCGAGCGCGTCTTGAACCATACCTGCAGGCAAGGAATAACGCCCGATGGATTGCTCAACCGTACCGAGCGTTTTCTGAAAGTGTGCTTCGGCGCGTTCCATTTGATCGGCTTGTGCATAAGTTTGGCCAATGAGCACCTGCAAACGTGTCCAGGCTTCGGCCGCAGCTTGGTCTTCTCGGTTGAGCGGACTGTATTGGCTGGCTTCATTCCAGGTTGAAATGGCCAAGTCAGCTTCGTTTTGAGCCAGATAGGCTTTGCCCAGGGTTTCAAGAATTTTGACGCGTTTGGCCTGCGTGATCGGACCAGTCAACTCCAGGCGGCAAGTTTCAACAGTGATGCCTACCGCGTCCTTGCCGAAGCTGCTTTCACAACGGGTTAAATTTGAACTTGCTTCCTGAGCAGTGGCGGTAGGCACGTAAGCCAGTGCAAACAAACCCAGGAAAAAAGAAAAAGTCCAAGCGCGTTTCATAAACACCATTGTTGTGGTCATTCGATTGTTGTTACTGAAGAGTATTACTAAAACCGATTGCTGTGTTTGGCAGTACAAAGGTTAATAGCAACATTACTAGTCATCATGGGCCATCATTCAAGCGTTGAAGTAAACCGGATAGAAAGTTTGGGAAAGAAATTTGAAACTCTCGCACTGGTTGACAGACTCATGGAAGAGAACGAAGCTCTTAGACGTGAGCTTAACCTAAAAACTGCCCGGTTAAGAACTCTGCAAAAAGCAGTGCATGCGTTTTTGATGGGAACCGAAGATCAAGACAGCAACAAAGCCAAGCTCATTGAGCAAAGCAAGGAGCAGCCATGACACACTTTGATTTCAAGGAATGGGCCGACTTGTACCAGGTAGACCCTGTTGCCTTCGAGCAGCGCCGCGAGGCAGTGCTGGAAGGTTATGTAGCCAGTGTCGATCCCGAACACCGATTGGCGCTTGAGCAAACGTTGTTCAAGATCCGTATGATTCGCCAGCGCTCGAAAAGCCCATTGCAGTCGGCCATGGAATCGTCAAAGCTGATGTGGGAATCGTTTGGCAAATTGCGTGAGCAGGTACAAAAACTGGAACAGGAACTGAGCCCTGCCCCATTGAAGCAGAATGGTTTGCGTTTGATCGATCAGAATTACGCTGGCGACATTGAAAAGGTCACAGACGTTTCCAATGATCCACTAGAGCCAGTTGCCAACCTGGCCCGTGTTATTCCATTTACGGCTTCAGGCAAACGCGCCCATTAACCGAAACACTGACCCGGCTTGAACCAGCGGCCGGGGCCACTTCCATGCCTTTGCTCATCATGTCAGCCGATGCGGCATACATCCGTGGATAGGAAGGTGGACCTTGATTCTCATCATTGATTGACACTTCACCCAAGGTATAGCCAGTTTTGCCAAAACCTTTTGCAGCAACACTGGCTTTATTCTGAAACTCTCTCATTGCACTTTGCAGCAGTTTTTCACGACTTTGCTCGATACGGCCTTCGCTGGGAAAATATTCCAGATTGCTGAGTGTCAGGCCATCCGCCACATTCAAATTCTTCTGGGTTTTTAATGCCTGAACCGGTATTTCAAAAGTGAGCGAGCCCACACCTTGCCAAGTTTGGATGACATTGTTTTTGCCGTATTGCGGATAGGTTTGAATGTTGTTCTTCAGTTTGCTGATGTCTTTGTTCTTCGATAAATTGTTGATTGATTTTTCAAGCACGGTGTTGACGGCACTCATGGCCTCGTTGGCTGTACCTGCCTGAATTTGCACCTGCCAATTCAAACGCACCATGTCATTGTCCACCTCTTCGCTGCTAATGGCATTCAAGTTCACGGCGGGTGTTTTCTCGCACAGGTCTGCAAACGCGACCGACGGTGCCAACAAACCGATTGATGAACTGAACAGAGCGATTCTCAAAGTGTTGGATAATTTCATGTGTGTTCTCGTGAAAGTGAAATAACAGTCAATTTGCAATTCAGGCGTTGCTACAATGATTGAACCACAAACAAGCATTCCAATAACGCGTAATCCGCACGACTGGCTGACATGGCAGAACACCTGAGACAACCGAAGTCCCTGATCAGCACGCTGTTTACTGTGTTGATACTGGTTGGTGCTGCCATTGTATTGTCGCCATTCCTGTTGGCAATTTTGTGGGCGGGAATTATTGCCACCGCGTTTTGGCCACTTCACTGTCGCATTCGCGCACGATTTCCCGGAAAGCCCAATGGCGCCGCATTTCTGACCACCCTGGTTGTTGCATTCCTGTTGGTTGGACCAATGATCGGCCTGATCGTGTTTATGGTTCAAGACATTCTTGAAATTACCACCTTCTTGCGACAGGCCGATGACTCCGGCGTTGCTGTGCCCAACTGGCTGCCTCAAATTCCGGTGCTTGGCGAAATGCTCGTGGCCAGCTGGACAGAATATTTGAGTGTGCCCAAACAAATTTCCGGACTGTTGCGCGAAACACTTACCCAACGTTTGGGCGATGTGCAGGGCACCGCATCGGCCATTTTGCTTGAACTGCTGGGTCGTGTTGCCACCCTGTTTTTTGCATTGTGGGTGCTGTTCTTTTTTTACCGCGACGGCTCAAGCATCAGCATCCGCATGAACCGAATTGGCACTGACTGGCTGGGCCAACGCTGGAAACCTTATGTTTCACATATGCCACCTGCGCTGCGAGCTGCGGTTAACGGGTTGGTGATTGTCAGTTTTGCAGAGGCAGTCATCCTTTCTGTGCTGTTTGCTGCGTGTGGCGTCTATGCACCGGTGCTATTGGGCACTATCACTGCCCTGATTGCCTTTATTCCCATGGCTGCACCAGGCTTGCTCGCTATTTTGGGTATGATCCTGTTTTTAAGTGGCAACGGCGCGGAAGCAATTGTATTGATCTCCGTGGGCATGTTGGTGGTGTTGATTGCCGATTACCTGGTTCGCCCTTTGTTGATACAAGGCGGAACCCACTTGCCGTTTTTGGCCGTCTTGTTCGGTGTGTTTGGCGGCGTCATTACCATGGGTATTGTGGGCTTGATTATTGGCCCGGTGCTGCTGGTGTTGTTGGTGGTGTTTTTTGACGAAGCATCGCATGCACACCACCACGACACCCCCGAATCCATCAATTAATCAGTGATTTAATCAAGCGAGTTTGAGCATGACAACAGCGATTCAATTTCCAACACAGATCGGTACACCTTTGGCTGCAAACGCCGTCAAAGTGATGTTGCTGGGCAGTGGTGAGCTGGGCAAAGAAGTGATCATCGCCTTTCAGCGTCTGGGTGTTGAGGTTATTGCAGTGGACCGCTACCCCAATGCGCCAGGGCACCAGGTTGCGCATCGCTTTCATGTAATCGACATGACCAATGCCAACGCATTGAAGGCCTTGATTGCACAAGAGCGTCCCCACATTGTGGTGCCGGAAATTGAAGCAATTGCGACCCCTGCCCTGAAAGAACTTGAGGCTGAAGGCGTGGTGCGTGTGGTGCCTACAGCCAATGCGGCTTGGCTGACCATGAACCGTGAAGGAATTCGTCGCCTGGCTGCTGAGGAATTGAATTTAAGTTGCTCGCACTATGCTTTTGCGGATGATTTTGAAACCCTGAAGATGGCTGTAGAAAAAGGCGTTCATGGCAAAAAGCCGGTGGGCTACCCCTGCATCATCAAGCCTGTGATGTCATCCTCCGGAAAAGGGCAATCCAAGGTGGATAATGCAAGCCAACTTGAAGCAGCGTGGGATTACGCGGGTAGCGCCGGGCGTGTCAACTCAGGGCGGGTTATCGCCGAGTCGCTGATCGAATTCGAGTATGAAATCACTCTGTTGACTGTGCGTGCCCGCAACTCCAAAAGTGGCGCAATTGAAACCAGTTATTGTGAGCCAGTGGGTCATATTCAGGTAAGCGGCGATTATGTTGAAAGCTGGCAACCCCAAACCATGAACGCAAAGGCTTTGGATGAGGCCCGTAAAATGGCAGACCAGGTAACCACCGCTTTGGGTGGCACCGGTTTGTTTGGCGTTGAAATGTTTGTAAAAGGCGATCAGGTTTGGTTTTCTGAGGTGAGCCCTCGCCCTCACGACACCGGCATGGTCACCATGATTACGCAGTGGCAAAATGAATTTGAATTGCATGCACGTGCCATTCTGGGTTTGCCTGTTGACACCAGCTTGAAAACACCGGGCGCCAGTGCAGTGATTTATGGCGGTTTAGACAAAGTGGGCATCGCATTTGAAGGCGTGGCCGATGCCTTGGCCGAGCCCGGCACGGATGTGCGTTTGTTTGGTAAACCCGAGTCGTTTGTGAAACGACGAATGGGTGTTGCCTTGGCGCGTGATACAGATGTGGAAAAAGCCCGTGCGAAGGCCAAGCGGGTTGCTGCGAAGGTGAAGCCAGTTGGTTAACTTGCTCGGCGTTTCGGGAATGCGCATGGCGTTGTTGATTACGCTGGTCTGATGGGGCTGCACATGGTATTGCCCGTCTGCCTTGATCAAGTCGAATTCCCCTGTTCGAAACTGGCACGGGGCATGCGAAACGCGAGCGCGTCTTCGCATCGACCTTGCAGGTCGCCCCTTGCTGCGTTCCAAACCGGGCGACTTGATCTTGAATCGGCAGACTGAGCAAAACCATAAGCATCCCCGCCAATTCAGTATCTCTACCAGCAGCACTGTTCTATCAATTTAGCCCCAAACTCTCGCGGTATTCTTCGTAGGTACCGCGGTAATCGGTAATGCCGTCTTCACGCATTTCAAAAATTCTCGTGGCAATGCCAGAAACAAACTGGCGGTCATGTGACACCACAAACACTGTGCCTTCGTATTTCTCCAGTGCATATTGAAGCGACTCGATCGACTCCATGTCCAGGTGGTTCGTAGGCTCGTCCAGCAGCAACACATTGTGACGCCCCAGCATCAGGCGACCAAACACCAGTCGGTTTTTCTCACCACCTGAACACACTTTCACCTGCTTGGAAATTTCGTCATTCGAGAACAGCAAGCGCCCCAGAATGCCGCGAATGGCTTGATCGTCGTCGCCGTCCTGGGCAAAGCGCTCGGTCCATTCACGCAAATTCAAAGGCACATTGAATTCATCGCTTACGTCTTGTGCCATGTAACCCAGGTCTGCATTCTCTGACCACTTTACTTCACCATAAGTTGGCTCCAAAGCCTTGGCCAGCAGCTTCAGTAGTGTGGTTTTACCCATGCCGTTGGCACCCACGATACCCACTTTGTCGCCAGCTTCCACCATGATGGAAAAATCGCGAATCACTTTGTTATCGCCGTAAGCCAAACTGACGTTGTCGAGTTCAACAGCCAAACGATGCATCTTCTTTTTTTGTTCAAAGCGAATGAAGGGGTTTTGACGTGACGATGGCTTAAGCACCACTGTTTCCTGTTTGATTTTCTCGATCTGCTTTTGACGTGATGTCGCCTGACGCGCCTTCGATTTGTTGGCTGCAAAACGGCGTACAAAGTCTTGCAGATCGGAAATACGTTCTTTGGCACGCGCATTGGATGCTTGTGCTCGTTCGCGTGCCTGGGCTGCAGCCAGCATGTAATCGTCGTAATTACCGGGTACTACTTGCAATGTACCGTAATCCAGATCAGCCATGTGGGTGCACACTTCATTGAGAAAGTGGCGGTCGTGGCTGATGATGATCATGGTGCTCTCATACTGGTTTAGTACGTTTTCCAGCCAGGCAATCGTATTGATATCCAGGTTGTTGGTGGGTTCATCCAGCAACAGCACATCAGGTTTCGAGAACAGGGCTTGTGCCAGAAGCACCCGCAGCTTCCAGCCTGGGGCAATTTCACTCATTGGGCCATTGTGGTTTTCAAGCGGAATACCCGCACCCAGCAGCAACTCACCTGCCCGGGCCTCGGCTTCGTAGCCGCCGAATTCGGCATACACCGCTTCAAGGTCAGCTGCGCGCATGTAGTCGTCGTCGGTGGCTTCGGGGTTCGCATACAAGGCATCGCGTTCCGTCATTGCAGCCCACATTTCCTTGTGGCCCATCATGACCACATCCAGCACGCGGTGTTCTTCAAACGCAAATTGATCCTGGCTTAACTTTCCCAGCCGCACATTGGGCTCGATCACTACAGTGCCGCTGCTGGGCTCCAGGTCGCCACCCAGAATTTTCATGAAAGTGGATTTGCCGCAGCCGTTTGCGCCAATCAAACCATAGCGGTTGCCATCGCCAAATTTGGCATTGATATTTTCAAAAAGCGGCTTGGCGCCGAACTGCATGGTGATATTGGCTGCGGTGAGCATAAGTATTGGAAAATTCAGTGATTTTTAACGAAGGGGGCATTATACATGCCCGGGCTTTGAGTGCGTTGAATGTGGGCTCGGAGGTTGCGACTAGCGAACGGTTTGAACCAGGCGTGCGTTGAATTCCTTGTGCCCGCCAGTCATGGTCAAGGTGCCCTGCCCGCCCTGAAACCAGCAAGCCTTGGGGGTGCAGTGACCAAATGGAAAATTCAACAATACGGGTACATGTGTCAGTTGGCTTTGAACAAATTCAGCGGCGCTGCGCAAGTTGTAGCCATTGTCGTGTGCGCCAGGTTTGGGTTCACAAAAATTACCCAACACAATGGCCTTTTGTTGGGTCAACACGCCGGCGTGCAGCAACTGAAGCAGCATGCGCTCAATTTTGTAGGTTGGCTCGTTCACATCTTCAAGCACCAAGATGCCGCCAGACACACTGGGTAACCAAGGGGTTCCCAAAAGACTGCACAGCAAGGTGAGGTTGCCACCCCATACCGGACCTTCAATTGCACTGCTTTGTTGTTCTGCGCTCAGTCCGATGCATTCAGCAGGCCATTCAATATGTACTGCCTGTTTTTCTACGGCACGCAAAAAGTGTTCAAGCGTGAGTGGGTCGGCACCCTGCTCTGCTCCAAAATCGAAGCAAGCCATGGGCCCGTGCAACAAGGTGGCAGGTTGTGCGCCAACTTTCAGCAACGCCAATTGCAGGCTGGTAATGTCGCTGTGGCCGCACAACAGGTGCGCATTTGCATTCAGCAATGCAGCAAGTTCCGGAAAATTCAACAGCGGCAGCAGGCGGCTTAGGCCGTAACCCCCTCGGGTGGCCATCAGCAGGCTGGGGGTATTCATGGCAAATGCATTTTCAATGCTGGCCATACGCGTGGCTTCGTCACCTGCAAAGCGCTGTGTGCGCCGGCGTGATTCAGGCACTTCAATCACATTGAACCCATGTTGACTGCTCAAATGGTTGCAGGCCCGGTCGAGCAAGGTTTCATCAACCAGCGCGCCACTGGGCGAAAACATGACCAGCTGGTTCAGGGCCTGGTTTGTCGAGATGGGCGGTTTGCTGTTCAATTCAATTCCGGTTTAAAAAGTAAGCTTACAGATACTGTTTCCACGAACGCACGGGTTCTCCGTTGAAATAATCGCACAAACTGGCCAGAATGGCGGCCTGCTGGGTGTGCTGCCCTGCTTTCAACACGCGGCTATGTTCAGCCAATCTTTCACTGGCTTGCTGCAGTCCTGTCTGTAAAAAATCATGCGGAGTGTGAAAGCCAAGTTGCGCAAGTACGTCAATTGTTTGTTTGTTGGCATTGGGCAGGTGCATCAGACTGGCCAATTCAGCAACAGTTTCTTCTCGCTGCTTGCGGCGCGCTTTGAAAAAATTGCCCAGCAATTCTTCACTTTCCTGTCCCATACAATCAGTTTCAAAAACACAGGGGTGCCAGGCTTGCGCTTGCTCGAACACTGACAAGGACTGTTTCAAATCCCCGTTGTAGCGTGACTGTGCACAACCCACCACCACGCGACCCAGCCGCGCATGCAAAATTGCACCAATGCACATGAGGCAGGGTTGTAGTGTGACGTATAGGGTGGCTTGTGCACCCAGGCGGTAATTGCCAACCGCCTGACAGGCTTGGCGAATGGCCTGAATTTCAGCGTGTGCGCAGGCATCGTTCAATGAAACTGGTGCATTGTGTGCCCTGGCAACGGCTTTGCCATCGATTACCACGACTGCGCCAATCGGTACTTCGCCAGCCTGTGCAGCAAGCCTCGCCTGCTGCAATGCAAGTTCCATCCATGGCGTGTCCTCTGGCTGGCCTTGGTGGGCCAGTATCGAAAATTTGTCGGACAGCTTGCGGGTTTGCAT
The DNA here is from genome assembly GCF_001601825.1 of Limnobacter sp. CACIAM 66H1. Lineage (GTDB taxonomy): Bacteria > Pseudomonadota > Gammaproteobacteria > Burkholderiales > Burkholderiaceae_B > Limnobacter. Next base: position 39,148 of record NZ_LUJK01000003.1, read on the forward strand.
TGTTTTCAAAGTAAGCCGAATAAAGTGTTCTCAGTTTGACATAAAAAAACCCGGCACCAGGCCGGGTTCTTGGTCAGTGGGCAGCTTCAGTTTACTGACCCGCTTTGAGCAGCCTGCGTTGGTTCCATGCAAGAATTTCTCCAACAATTCCACGCCGGAAGGCCAGCACCACCACAATGAAAATGAAACCAGTCACGATCGTGACCTGTTCCCCCAATGAGCGGAACCAGGCAATGTCGGTGGTCACTGCCATCCAGGTGCCAAATTCACCAATTCGATTTTCCAGGGCGATGATCACAATCGCACCCACAATGGGGCCCGCGAGAGTGCCCAGGCCGCCCACCAAGGTCATTAGCACCACCAGGCCAGACATCGTCCAGTGCACATCCGTCAATGTTTCAAAGCCAAGCACCGAGGCTTTGGTTGCACCGGCCAAACCCGACAACGCCGCTGACAGAACAAACACCAGCAACTTGTATTTGTCCACGTCATAACCCAGTGATATGGCGCGTGGTTCATTTTCCTTGATGGCCTTGAGAACCTGCCCGAATGGAGAATGCACAGTGCGAACAATCAGGGCGTAGCCTGCGATGCAAATGGCCAGTACGACGAAGTAAAGTGTCAAGTCGTTGCTGAGGTCGACAACACCAAACAAGGTGCCGCGCGGTATGCCTTGTAAACCATCTTCACCGCCAGTAAATGGCGCCTGTAAAAAAATGAAATACAGCATTTGTGCCAAGGCCAGTGTAATCATGGTGAAGTAAATGCCTTGCCGCCGAATGGCCAGAGCACCCATGACTAAACCAATGAGCGCTGCGAATGCTACACCTGCCAACAGGCCAAGCTCAAACGGCATGCCAAGATCTCGAATGACATAGCCCGCGATGTAGCCTGCACCACCCAGGAAGGCTGCATGACCGAAGGAAAGTAAACCGGTGTAGCCAATCAACAAGTTGAATGCACACGCAAACAGCGCGAAACACAGCAGTTTCATGAGCAGCACCGGGTACATAAAGAACGGCGCCGCTAGGGCGAGAATAATTGCAGCAATCGAGATAATTGTATTTTTGTTCATCATGTCAAACCCTTTATTTCTCGCGACCGAACAGACCGGCCGGGCGAATCATGAGCACAATCGCCATGATGATGAACACTACTGTGGCTGACAATTCCGGATAAAACACACGGGTCAATCCTTCCACAATGCCCAAGGTGAGCCCGGTAATGATTGAACCGAGAATAGATCCCATTCCACCAATCACCACAACCGCAAACACGGTGATGATGAGGTTGGAGCCCATCAACGGCGAGATCTGAATGACTGGCGCAGCCAGCACGCCCGCGAATGCGGCCAGTGCCACACCAAAGCCGTAGGTCAGCGTCACCATCAAGGGCACATTGATACCGAAGGCCTCCACCAGTCGCGGATTCTCAGTACCGGCGCGAAGCAAGGCTCCAAGTTTTGTTTTTTCAATCATGATCCACGTGGCAAAACAAACTACCAGCGAGGCCACCACGACCCAGGCGCGATAGTTCGGCAAAATCATGAAGCCTAGGTTGGTCGCACCCTGCAAGGCCTCTGGCACTGAATAGGGTTGACCGGATACACCATAAATCGAGCGGAATATTCCTTCCAGCATTAAGGTAATGCCGAAGGTCAGCAACAAGCCATACAAGTGGTCAAGCTTGTAAAGCCAGCGCAACATTGTTTTTTCAATCAGTATCCCGAAGGCGCCCACAAGAAGCGGCGCAAGCAACAACATCACCCAATAATTCAGGTTGAAATAGGCCATGCCCATCCAGGCGAAAAATGCACCCATCATGTACAGCGCGCCGTGGGCAAAATTGATCACGTTGAGCAAGCCAAAAATAACAGCAAGACCGAGTGACAACATGGCATAAAACGAGCCATTCACCAAACCAAGCAGTAACTGCCCAAGAAAGGCCTGCAAGGGAATTCCAAAAATTTCCATGAGTACGTGTCCCGCAAAGCCCCTGGGTCGTTAAACCTCAGGGGCATTGGTATTGTGTTGGTTTTAATGCATCACTTCCACAACGCACACTTGGTCTCAGCTTTGGTGGTAAACGCCTGTTCGCCTGGAATGGCTTGAACAACCTTCAGATAGTCCCACGGCTTTTTGGATTCCTTGGGGTCTTTTACCTGCATCAGGAACATGTCGTGAATCATGCTGCCATCGGCACGGTAGTATCCGTTCTTGGCATACATGTCGTTCACCTTTTGCTTGCGCAGCGTTTCCATTACTTTGGCGCCATCATCCGTACCTGCTGTTTTCACTGCATTCAAATATTGCAAAGTCGCAGAGTAATCGGCCGCTTGCAAGCTACTGGGCATTTTTTTCATTTTGTCGAAGAAGCGCTTGGACCACTTGCGCGTTTCATCATTTTGATCCCAATACCAACTGTCGGTGAGGTACATGCCCTTGGTTTGTCCCAAGCCCAATGCATGCACGTCGTTAATGAACATCAGCAAACCGGCGAGCTTCATGCTGCCTGTGACACCAAATTCATTGGCGGCCTTGATGGAGTTGACTGTATCTCCGCCAGCATTGGCCAAGCCCAGAATTTGAGCGCCGGACGCCTGTGCCTGAAGCATGAAGCTGGAGAAATCCGACGCTGACAGTGGATGGCGGATAGCCCCTTTCACCGTGCCACCGTTGGCCTTAACGACTGCGGTGGTGTCGGTTTCCAGCGAGGTGCCAAAAGCATAGTCCGCGGTCAGGAAATACCAGCTTTTTCCGCCTTGTTTGACCACTGCCGAGCCGGTGCCTTTGGCCATCGCTACTGTGTCATAGGCGTAGTGGATGCTGTATGGGTTGCATTCTTCATTGGTGATGCGGGCGGTACCAGCACCAATTACAAAGTTGGGCTTTTTCTTTTCATCCGCTACTTTGGCCATTGCCAAAGCCGTTCCGGAGTTGGTACCTGAAATCAGCATGTCGACACCTTCAGTGTCAAACCACTCGCGTGCCTTGCTGGCTGCAATATCGGCTTTGTTTTGGTGGTCAGCAAACACCAACTCAATTTTTTTGCCATTCAATGTGCCACCGAAGTCGGCAATCGCCATTTTCACGGCTTCTACACCACCAGGCCCATCAATGTCGGCATATAGGCCAGACATGTCAGTGATGATTCCAATCTTGATCGTGTCATTGGAAATTTGTGCCTGAGCTGAGCCGACAGCGAATGCAAAAAGCGTGGCCAGTCCGGTTGCGATTGGTTTTAATTTCATCATCATCTCCTTTGGTTTAAGTCCAATCCCTTGAAAGGTTGGTTTTTATACGCCCAGCAGCGAATGCAGAACGGGCATTTTTTCATCGAGTTCCGAGGAAGCAAAAGCCTCCACAATTTGGCCGTGTTCCACCACGTAAAACCGGTCAGCCAGGGGGGCTGCAAAACGAAAATTCTGTTCTACCATCACAATGGTGTAACCCTTCGATTTCAGGGTGGTGATCATTTTGGCCAGAGCTTGAACAATCACCGGTGCAAGCCCCTCAGAAATTTCATCCAGCAGCAAGAGTTTGGCGCCAGTTCTCAGAATGCGTGCGACGGCCAGCATTTGCTGTTCACCGCCAGACAAACGCGTGCCCTGGCTTTTCTTGCGTTCGGCCAGGTTGGGGAACATCTCATATATTTCTGCAACACTCATACCCCGGTCGGCATTTGAAACATAGGGGGGAAGCATCAGGTTCTCTTCAGCAGACAGCGAGGAAAATATGCCACGTTCTTCCGGGCAGTAACCTACACCCAAGTGGGCAATTTTGTGGGTGGGCATATTGATTGCCTCGGTGCCGTTGATCTTGATCGATCCTTTCCGTGAACCTGTCAATCCCATGATTGCGCGCAGGGTACTGGTGCGCCCTGCTCCATTTCGCCCAAGCAATGTGACCACCTCCCCGGTTTTAACGGTCAGGTTCAGGTTGTGCAAAATGTGTGATTCGCCATACCAAGCGTTAAGCCCGGCGATTTCAAGCGCAGTGCCCGTCGATACTTTATTCATCAGTGCGCACCCTCAAGTACGCCGGTGCTTGAGCCCATGTAGGCCTCCATCACCTCGGGGTTACGTGAAACCTCGGCATAACTGCCTTCAGCCAGCACTGCACCGCGTTGAAGCACGGAGATGCGATCGCTAATACCCGCCACCACATTCATATTGTGTTCAACCATCAATATGGTTCTGCCGACGGATACTTTCTTGATCAATTGGGTTACGCGGTCCACATCCTCGTGGCCCATGCCCTGGGTGGGTTCATCCAGCAGCATCAATTCAGGTTCCATGCCCAATGTGGTTGCAATTTCAAGCGCACGTTTTCTACCGTACGGCAGGTCCACGGTCAGAGTGTCTGCGAAGCTTTCCAGATCAACCAGCGCGAGCAAAGCCATGGCCTTGTCATTGAGCACCGAGAGTTTTTTCTCACTTTTCCAGAAATGAAACGAATTACCCAATGGACGCTGCAGGCCAATACGTACATTTTCAAGCACAGTGAGGTGTGGGAATACTGCGGAAATTTGAAACGACCGAATAATGCCTTGCCTGGCGATTTGGGCTGGCTTTGCACTGGTGATGTCTTTGCCGTTGAACAGAATTTGGCCCGAAGTGGGCGTTAAAAATTTAGTCAACAAATTGAAGCAGGTCGTTTTACCCGCACCGTTGGGGCCGATTAGCGCGTGTATGTGTCCCCGCTGTACCTTTAAATTCACATCGCTGACTGCAGTGAATCCTTTGAATTCCTTGGTCAGCGCCCTTGTCTCCAACACTACTTCTGCCATGGGTTCTCCATGTTGTCATTGTCGTTGTGCCAACCGGTGCCGGGCTGCGCCGATGGTTAAATATTGTCAGCGATGGTGGCATGTGTGTTTTCATTCGGGAATTAGGGCAAACCTCACCCCCTGAATGGAAAAAAGCCCGCATTTGCGGGCTCTTCTGTAAGGGTGGGGTAAGTGATGGGATGTGCTTTATTGGCTTATTCCCACTCAATGGTCGCAGGTGGTTTGCCCGATACGTCGTAGACCACCCGGTTTACACCTTTTACTTCATTGATGATGCGATTGGAGATACGGCCCAACAACGCATAAGGCAGGTGAGCCCAGTGTGCTGTCATGAAGTCTTGGGTTTGTACTGCGCGAATGGCCACCACGTATTCGTAGGTGCGACCATCGCCCATCACACCCACCGATTTCACTGGCAAGAACACTGCAAAGGCCTGGCTGGTCAGGTCATACCAGCTTTTTCCGATTTGTTCCTCGGTGCACAATTCAGCCGCGGCGTCTTTGGCTGTGGCTTTGGTATTTCGCAATTCTTCAATGAATACGGCATCGGCACGCTGCAAAATTTCCGCGTATTCGGCTTTTACTTCACCCAAAATACGAACACCAAGACCAGGCCCGGGGAATGGGTGGCGGTAAACCATTTCAGGGTCAAGGCCAAGTTCAACGCCAAGCTTACGCACTTCGTCCTTGAACAAATCGCGCAAGGGTTCAAGCAATTTCAGGTTCAGCGTATCCGGCAAGCCGCCCACGTTGTGGTGGCTCTTGATGCTGGTGGCTTTGCCTGTTTTTGCGCCTGCTGATTCAATGACGTCCGGGTAAATGGTGCCCTGTGCAAGCCACTTGGCGTTGGCTCGCATACCAGCCTCGCGCTGGAATACATCCACGAATGCTTTACCAATAATTTTGCGTTTGGCCTCGGGGTCGGTAACGCCTTTCAGCTGTCCCATGAATTCCTCCGTGGCGTTGACATGCACAACACGCACACCCAAATGTTTGGCAAAGGTTTCCATGACCTGTTCGCCTTCTTTAAAACGAAGCAAGCCGTGGTCTACAAATACGCAGGTTAGTTGGTCGCCAATTGCCTTGTGAATCAATGCGGCTGCCACTGAAGAATCTACGCCACCGGAAAGGCCCAGAATCACTTCATCGGTGCCGACTTGGGCACGAATCTTTTCAACCGCTTCATCCACAAAACCGGGCATGGACCAATCACCTTTACAGCCGCAAATATCGCGAACAAAGCGAGCCAGTATCTCCTTGCCCTTCTTGGTGTGTGTCACTTCGGGGTGAAACTGCACGGCATAAAACCCGCGTGCTTCATCCGCCATGCCGGCGATTGGGCATGAGGGTGTAGAAGCCATCAACTTGAAGTTTGGGGGAAGCTCGGTCACCTTGTCACCGTGGCTCATCCACACATTCAACAGACCATGGCCTTGCTCGTTGGTCTCGTCTTGAATGCCATCAAACAGTTTTGTGTGGCCGTGAGCCCGAATTTGGGCATGGCCAAATTCCCGAACCGTACCCGCTTCAACTTTGCCGCCGAGTTGCATGGCCATGGTCTGCATGCCGTAGCAAATACCCAGCACAGGTACGCCAAGATTAAACACCAACTCGGGCGCCCGGTCGGTGCTTTCTTCATAAGCAGACTGGTGGCTACCCGACAACACAATGCCAGATGCTCCGTATTCCCTGATGCGTTCCGGGTCTACGTCGCAGGGCAAAATTTCGCAGAAAACCCCACATTCACGCACGCGTCGAGCAATAAGTTGTGTGACCTGTGACCCGAAGTCGAGTACCAAAATTTTCTGATGATTCATGAAGCGTTCTTTGAATGTATTAAAGGTAATTGGCCCAAGGCAACGTTGTACCTGGTTTAGCTAAGGCTGAGTATGCGATCCACTGCCTGCACGGCCGTACACCGTAGGTCCTCGCCGGACAGGGTGAGAAAATTGATTTCCACGTCAACCAGTGCTTTTACGCCATGTGTTTCCAGAGTTGTTTCAGCAAAGCTTGTTTTGAGTTGCTCCAGTATACGAGCCACCTCTGAACTGGTCATGCCTGAGCAAACTGCTACAAAAGCATCCGCCCCCAAAGAGCCAACGCTCGATCCATTTGGCAAAGCATCCCGAATGATGGCCGCGGTGAATTTGGTGAAGTCAATGATTCGATCATGACCAAACCTGTTCAAAATCAAGTCAAATGAACTGAGTTTGACATGCAACAGGGAAAGATCTTCTCCCTTTCGCGAAGCATGCTCCAGCTCTTTGTCCAGAAGTGCCTCAAAGCCGCGTCGGTTCCAAGAACCCACAATTGGGTCAATCAGCAAGGACCGTTGGTGCTCGTTGAGTGAGCGAACGAACCGCGTGACGATGTTATCGTCCACAGGTTTCGCAATTTCCGCCTCAACCAGGCGTGCAAAATCTCGCAAATCCTGCCGATCTTCCTGAGAAAAAGCCCGTGGCACGCTGTCAATCACGCAAAGTGTACCAATGGTAATACCGAATGCATCCCGGATGGGCTGACCTGCATAAAACCGGATTCTAGGTCCGTCAACGACCAATGGATTGTCCATGAACCGGGGGTCCAGCAGCGCATTTTCCACAATCAGTGGTTCATCGCTGAGAATCGCGTGTCCACAGAAAGATACCTCCCTGTCAGTGGAGCAGGCATTCAGGCCCTGCAGGGATTTGAACCATTGAATTTCCTTGTACACAATGGTGACCAGCGCCGTGTCGATATCAAAATGCCGACAAACCAAACGCGTGATGCGATCAAACCGGGCTTCAGAGGGCGAGTAAATCATCCCCAAGTTCTGGATAGCCCGTGTTCTTTCTTCTTCGTTGTGCGGAATGTCAGGTTTTTGCATGGTTGCTTCGCTGTGCTCAGGCCTTGTCAATCGACATGATAGTTCGGTGCTTCCTTGGTAATTTGAACGTCATGCACATGTGATTCTCGAATGCCAGCTGAAGAAATTTCAACAAACTCAGCCTTCTCATGCATTTCCGAGATTGAGCGACAACCGACATAACCCATAGATGACCGAACGCCACCGACCAACTGGAAAATAATGGACAGCACAGAGCCTTTGTAAGGCACTCGACCTTCAATTCCCTCGGGTACCAGTTTGTCGGCATTGTTGGCTGGGTCTTGGAAGTAGCGGTCTGCAGACCCCTGTGTCATGGCGCCCAAGGACCCCATGCCGCGGTAGGCCTTGTAGCTGCGGCCCTGGAACAAAACCACTTCACCTGGCGCTTCTTCAGTACCGGCGAACATACCACCCATCATGGCGGCACTTGCACCTGCTGCCAGAGCCTTGGAAATGTCACCAGAGTAACGAATGCCGCCATCTGCAATCACGGGCACGCCGGTGCCCTTTAGGGCCTTGGCCACATTGGCGATTGCGCTGATTTGGGGAACACCCACGCCAGCCACAATGCGGGTGGTACAAATTGAACCTGGGCCAATACCCACTTTCACGCCGTCTGCACCATGTTCCATCAAGGCCAACGCAGCACTGGCTGTGGCGATGTTGCCGCCAATTACGTCCACCTGTGGGTAGTTTTGCTTTACCCAGCGAACCCGGTCTAACACGCCTTTGCTGTGACCGTGGGCTGTATCAACAACGATGACGTCCACGCCAGCAGCCACCAGCTTTTCAACACGTTCTTCAGTGCCATCACCCACACCAACCGCTGCGCCTACACGCAATTTACCGTGGATATCCTTGCTGGCCCATGGGTGCTCAGTCGCTTTTTGAATGTCTTTAACTGTGATCAAGCCTTTCAGCGTGTTGTCCGCGTCCATCACCAGTACCCGCTCCAGGCGGTGCTTGTGCATCAGCGCTTTGGCCTGCTCCAGGCTGTCGTCTTCCGACACGGTGACCAAGCGCTCGCGTGGTGTCATGACATTGGAAACGGGTTGGTCCAGTTTGGTTTCAAAACGCAAATCGCGATTCGTCACAATACCAACCACTTTGCCGTTTTTAACGACTGGCAAACCTGAAATTTTGTGTTGCTGTGTCAGGGCAATTACCTGTCGGACGGTGAGTTCAGGCTCGATCGTGATCGGGTCGCGAAGCACGCCAGACTCGTGGCGTTTTACTTTGGCTACCTCAGCGGCTTGCTGCGTTGCAGTCAGGTTCTTGTGAACAATACCAATACCACCTTCCTGCGCCATTGCAATGGCCAGCCTTGCCTCAGTGACTGTGTCCATGGCGGCAGACACCAAAGGAATATTCAGGCTGATGTTTCGGGTCAGTTGGGTAGACAGGGATGTGTCTTTGGGAAGAACGTCTGAGTACGCAGGAACCAGCAATACATCATCAAACGTTAACGCTTTCTGCGTGACACGCATGCAATTTCTCCTTGCGCAAAAGCGAATTATAAAGGATACCCGGCGTGCCTGTTTTGGTTTGCAAACAGAAAAACCGGGGAATTTAAGTTTTAGAGAGCCGTTTTCGATTGCTTGCGGCTTCGGCGCTCGTATTTGGCCAATTCTTTCTGGCGTTTTGTCAGCACCTTGTGCTGGGCACGCCTACGGCGACTTTCCATTGGGTCAAAACTCAGGCCATCCAGAATTTCGATGCGATCGCCTGAGTGAAGCACCATACCTTCCGTGGCGTAAAGGCCATACACTGCGACCGCTCGCTCTCTGAGTAAATGTTGAATTCGGTCGTTGCTTAAGCCAATTGCTTGTAGTGCATGCTCCACAGTGGCTGTTTCTGGCAGATTCAGTGGTGAGGGCCTCGACGTGAGCACGCCGCCATCGCCAGAGCCAAGTTCAAGCCAGTGCACAAGCATTATCGCCCTGCTCCCGTGCTGTGTAGTGATTCAGCACGTTTAATGAATGAATCCACAAAACTGTTGGCCAAGCTGGTAAAAACAGGTCCTACGAGTTGCTCGAGCACTTTGCTTGAAAACTCATACTCCAGTTTGAAATGTACTTTGCAGGCCTCAGGCGTGAGTTCAATGAACTGCCAGATACCTTCCAGATGCGTGAACGGACCCTCTACCAAGGTCATGTGAATTTCCGTGCCGGGGTTGAGCCGATTCATGGTGCAAAAGCTTTGCTTGACACCTTTGAATGCAATTTCTACGGTCGCTTTTTCTGTATGGATATCGACAGGCTCCACGCTTCCGGCGCCGCACCAAGGTAAAAACTGAGGATAATCGGCCACGGCCCGCACCAAATCAAACATTTGTTGCGTGGAAAAATGAACCAACACGGATTTTTCTACAATGGCCATGAATGCTGAAGGGTTTGTTTCCCGCTCGGAGAAAGGATTAAACTCTCTATTTTAGCGTTTTTCACGCTGCGCCGCACCCAAAGGACGTTTTCACCGAATTCATGAGCATTATTGACAACAAAAAAGCAGGTTTTGATTACTTCATTGAAGAGAAGTATGAGGCGGGTATTGTGCTGGAAGGCTGGGAGGTCAAATCCATTCGCGATGGCCGCGTTCAAATCAAGGAAAGCCACATTGTGGTTCGCAATGGTGAGTTGTGGTTACTGAACTGCCATATTTCGCCACTGACCAGTGCGTCAACTCACGTCAATCCCGTCAATACCCGTACACGCAAGTTATTGATGCACAAAAAGGAAATTAACCGGCTAATTGGTAAGGTCGAACAAAGGGGTTATTCACTGGTACCCCTGAACCTGCATTTCAAAAATGGCCGGGTGAAAGTAGACATGGCTCTTGCTAAGGGCAAAAAGCAGCATGACAAACGGGATACCCTGAAGGACAAGGATTGGAAGCGAGAGCAGGAACGGTTGATGAAGATTCACCGCACCTGAACTCGCCGCAGGAGAATTATTTCCCCTGCTTCACCACCTGCATCGCTGCCGCCACCATGGAACCCATGTTGGAAAGGTCGCCCGGCAGTATCAAGGTATTGCCAGCCTTGGCCACTCCAGAAAAGGCCTCGATGTACTGCTCTGCCACCTTCAGGTTCACTGCTTCCATACCCCCAGGTTCCGCCACCGCTGCGGCCACTTTTCGCAATGCATCGGCAGTGGCTTCGGCAATTTCCCGAATCGCGCCCGCTTCACCCTGGGCGCGGTTGATGGCAGCAATTCGGTCACCTTCGGAGCGGGCAATTGCAGATTCCCGTTCACCGTTGGCAATATTGATTTGCTCCTGCTTGCGCCCTTCTGAAGCGGCAATCAGGGCGCGCTTTTCACGTTCCGCCGTAATTTGCGCCTGCATTGAAAGTAAAATCTCACGTGGTGGCGTCAAGTCTTTGATTTCATATCGCAATACCTTAACGCCCCAGTTCAGTGCCGCTTCATCCAAAGCATTTACAATCGCCGCGTTGATCATGTCGCGCTCTTCAAAGGTTTTGTCCAACTCCATGCGACCAATAATCGATCGCAAGGTGGTTTGCGCCAGTTGGGTGATCGCACTGATGTAGTCGCTTGAGCCGTAGCTGGCCCGCATCGCGTCAGTCACCTGAAAATACAAAATGCCATCAACCTGAAGCTGAGTGTTGTCCTTGGTAATACACACCTGGCTGGGTACATCCAAGGGAATTTCTTTTAACGAATGTTTGTAGGAAACACGCTCGATGAATGGCACTAAAAAGTTCAGACCAGCCTGCAAGGTGCGGTCGTATTTGCCCAAACGCTCAACCACCCATGCACTTTGCTGAGGCACAATACGCAGCGCCTGGCTGACGAACACAATCGCCAATATCAATATGACAATTGAAACTTCCATGAATTTTCTCCTTTGATTGGCGGACCCGGGGACGAGGCTTGGCCGATTACGCGTGTGTCGATACGCTTTTAACTTTCAGGACATTGCCCTGAACATCGACAATTTGATGCAGGCCAGTTACAGGCGTGCTGTCGGTGCTCTCTGCTGCCCAAGTGGCACCACGGTATTGAACATTGGTACGTCCACCCGTATTCCAGCTAGGAATTTCAAGTTTGTTGCCAATGTCGAGCACATCGTGTTGTTTGTCTGTGGTGCTTCGTTTGACTGAACGGTTACGAAGAAGAAGGCTGCCAGCCACTGCAAACACAGCGGCTGCGCCAATTTGAATTTCAAGACCGTAGCCTAGATAGGCCATCAATGCACCGATGGCCGCTCCCAAGGACACCATGAGCAGATAAAACGTGCCTGTGGTCATTTCGGCAATCAACAAAATACCCGCCAATACCAACCACAGTGACAAATTGCTCAATGGTGTAACTCCTGTTTACTTTTTGTTGAACTTGTCAGCCAATTTCTGCCAAGTGTCAATCACGGTATCGGGGTTCAAGGAAATCGATTCAATTCCCTCGCCCGCCAGCCACAACGCAAAATCCGGATGATCGGAAGGTCCTTGCCCGCAAATACCCACGTATTTGCCTTTGGATTTGCAAGCCTCGATGGCCTTGCTCAACAGGGCGCGCACGGCAGGGTCTCGTTCGTCGAAATCAGCAGCCAAAATATCCAGCCCTGAATCCCGGTCCAGGCCCAGGGTAAGCTGGGTCAGGTCGTTGGAACCCACCGAGAAACCATCGAAATATTCGAGGAACTGGTCGGCCAGCACTGCATTGGAAGGTACTTCGCACATCATGACCACTTTCAACCCGTTATCGCCGCGCTTCAAACCGTTTCGTGCCAACAGGTCAACCACCCGTGCGGCCTGATTCAAGGTACGAACAAATGGAATCATGATTTGCACATTGTCCAGGCCCATTTGCTCACGAACTCGCTTGAGGGCCAAACATTCCATTTCGAAACACTCTGCGAATTCCTCAGAGATGTATCTGGCTGCGCCGCGGAAGCCGAGCATCGGGTTTTCTTCTTCAGGTTCGTAGCGACTGCCGCCGATCAGCTTGCGGTATTCATTGGACTTGAAATCGGACATGCGAACAATAACCGGCTTTGGGTAGAACGCAGCGGCGATTGTGGCCACGCCCTCCGCCAATTTATCCACAAAAAATGCAACCGGGCTGGCATGGCCACGCGCCACACTTTCCACGGCTTTCTTCAAGTCGGCATCCACGTTCGGATAATCAAGAATTGCTTTCGGGTGAATGCCGATGGCGTTGTTAATAATAAATTCCAAGCGTGCCAAACCAACGCCCTTGTTGGGCAATTGGCAAAACTCAAAGGCCAACTGAGGGTTGCCCACGTTCATCATGATCTTCACAGGAATTTCAGGCAATGCGCCGCGCTTGACTTCACTGACTTCGGTTTCCAGAAGACCTTCGTAAATATAGCCGGTGTCACCTTCGGAGCAGCTAACCGTCACCAGCATGCCTTCCGTGAGTTTCTCGGTGGCATCGCCACAACCTACAACCGCGGGAATACCAAGTTCACGGGCGATAATTGCGGCGTGGCAGGTGCGGCCACCTCGGTTGGTCACAATGGCTGCCGCGCGCTTCATGACTGGTTCCCAGTTGGGGTCGGTCATGTCGGTCACCAAAATGTCGCCGGCCTGTACACGGTCCATTTCCGAAGAATCATTGATCACCCGCACTGAGCCCGCGCCAATCTTCTGACCGATGGCGCGGCCAGAGCTCAGAATCGCAGAGTTGCCTTTGAGTTTGTAGCGCAGCTGCACATCATTGTCTTTTTGGGAATTTACGGTTTCAGGACGAGCTTGCAAAATATAGAGCTTGCCATCGATCCCGTCTTTGCCCCACTCAATATCCATTGGACGGCCATAATGCTTCTCGATGATCATGGCGTACTTGGCCAGTTCGATGACGTCATCGTCATTCAGCGAATAACGGTTACGCTGTTCGGCAGGCACGTCCACGGTGCGAACACTCTTGCCGCTTTCCTTCAACGCATCAAATTCCATCTTGATCAATTTAGATCCAATTTGACGGCGAATGATGGGGTATTTTCCCGCAGCCAATGTGGGCTTGAATACGTAGAACTCATCGGGGTTCACTGCGCCTTGCACCACGGTTTCACCCAATCCGTAGCTGGAAGTGATGAACACCACTTGATCAAATCCGCTTTCAGTGTCCATGGTAAACATGACACCAGAGGCAGCTTTGTCAGAGCGAACCATGCGCTGCACACCTGCACTCAAAGCCACGTCCGCGTGCGCAAATCCTTTGTGTACGCGGTAAGAAATGGCGCGATCGTTGTACAACGAAGCGAACACTTCCTTGATTTTTTCCAGAACATCATCGATGCCCGTCACGTTCAGGAAAGATTCTTGCTGACCGGCAAAAGAAGCATCCGGCAAATCTTCAGCGGTGGCGGAGGAGCGAACAGCCACCGAAATGTCACCGCCGCTTTGAGCCATCATCGTGGCGTAGGCGCTGCGAATTTCCTGTTCGAGATCCGCTGGCAAGGGAGCCTCGACAACCCATTGGCGAATCTCGGCACCTGCTTGGGTCAGTGCGCGAACATCGTCTACGTTCAGGGCGTCCAGCTTGGCGTTGATACGCTCAACCAGATTGTTGGCTTTCAGGAATTCGCGGAAGGCATGGGCTGTGGTGGCAAAGCCGCCAGGCACTCGCACGCCAGTTTCGGCCAATTGGGAGATCATTTCTCCCAAAGACGAGTTTTTACCGCCGACAGTTTCTACATCTTCCATTCGAAGCTTTTCGAATGGCGCAACAAGAGCTGTTGGGCTAACTCCTTGATTTGTTGACATTGATTCACCTTATAGTTCAAAAGAAATAGTGAATGCGGCGATTTGGGAGCACGCGCATCGACTATTTCCCCTGATTTCTTTTTATGATTGTAACTGTAACCCGATCTTTTGCCACCGATACACACAGGATTGATTCATGTCAGAAAATGTAAGCCAGGAGCGCACCGTGGTTTTTGTGTCAGACGGCACTGGCATTACGGCGGAAACCCTCGGCCACTCGGTGTTGTCCCAATTTGAAGGCATACGTTTCAAGCAAATTCGCATTCCCTTTATTGATTCAGAAGTGAAGGCAATTTCAGCCCGACAAAAGATCAATGACATTGCGAAATACGATGGCCAAAAACCCATCGTGTTCAGCACCCTGGTGAACACGGTCATCAACGACGTCGTGAAACAGGCTGATGGTGTGTTCATGGATTTGTTCCTCACCTTTGTGGAACCCTTGGAAAAAGAACTGGACATCAAAAGCACACATCGCATTGGCCGTTCGCACACCATTGCTGACAACGAGCAGTACAAAAACCGCATTGAAGCGATTAACTACACACTGGCGCATGACGATGGTCAAACTCACAAGGACCTACAGGCAGCCGATGTCATTTTGGTGGGTGTTTCCCGGTCTGGTAAAACACCAACCAGCCTTTATCTGGCAATGCAATATGGCATCAAGGCCGCCAATTACCCATTGATTCCAGAGGACTTTGAGCGTGGAGAGTTGCCAGCGGCCCTACCCCCGTTCAAGGACAAGATTTTTGGACTTTCAATATCACCAGAACGCTTGAGCGAGATACGCAACGAGCGACGTCCGGGCAGCAAGTATGCGTCGCTTGAAAATTGCAGGCAAGAAATCCGGGCAGCCGAGTTCATGATGCGCCGAGAGGGAATCAGCTGGCTTAGCTCGACCAGCAAATCCATTGAAGAAATCTCGACCACGATTCTGCAACAATTGAATTTGGGCTCCCCAATTTACTGAGTTTGCGCCTTCATCAATCTGGTTCAAAATAAACTTTGCTGTATATCGGTCTCGATCATTGACTCGTCGGATCGTTTCTTCTGGCTGCGCCGTTTAGGGGTGACACTGCCATTGCGGTTGGGGTTTCTGGAGCCGTGTTTTTCATAAACACGCTGTGATTCCTCCACAAAACCTTTGCGGTGCCTGAATTCGGTAATTTTGGACCGCGCTTTCGAAATGGCTGAGTCGGGATCCACTACAGGCCACGGGTAGTCCACCCCAATCACGCATCCGCACTCTTGCTGAATGAGTTGTGGCGTATTCCAGGGCTCCCCTATCCATGGATCGGGGATGTTTTTCAGCTCTGGTATCCAGCGCCTGATGAACACTCCTTTGGGATCATGATCTTTGGCTTGTTTCACCGGGTTGTAAATGCGCAAGGTGTTAATACCTGTGACGCCCGACTGCATTTGAAATTGCGGGTAGTGAATGCCAGGCTCGTAGTCGAGAAATTCACGCGCCAACATGGGCGCCGTGTGTCGCCAATCCAGCCAGAGTTGGTAAGACGCAAATGCCACAAGCATGGCACGCATGCGGAAGTTAACCCAACCCGTGGCGCGCAACATTCGCATGCAGGCATCCACCATGGGAAAACCGGTACGCCCTTCTATCCAGGCCAGTGCTTTTTGATTTTCTTCCGGGCCAAGCTCGGCGAAATTGCGCATGGCATTCAAACCACGATGGGCTGATCGAAATTCAAGCTCGGGTTCGCTTTCCAGTTTTTGAATGAAGTGGCAATGCCAATGCAAACGGCTCTCGAACGATTTCAGGGATTGCTTCCACTGTGTTTGTGCTTTGGGTGACAATCCGCTTTCTGCCAGTTGCTGACGGGCCAAGCCCAATGCCTCCAGCACTTCCCGAATGGAAATGACACCAAAAGCAAGGTAAGGCGACAGGCGTGAGCAGGCTGACTCAGCGCTCAAGGGGCTGGACATCTCAAAACGGTAGTTCATACCGCGCTCATTCAAAAACTCCTTCAAACAGGCCTGTGCCTGTTGGCGCCCACCACGTTGACGTAAAGCCTTGTCAGTTAAATGTTTCGGGTAAAAATGTACAAATTGTGCCCATTGCGGCCAAAGTGAACGGTTTAGCTGCACACAAGGCAATCCGTTGACTTCCAGCTTTTCTTGCAATTGTTGGGGAAAGTCAAACCAGGTGACTTGGGGTAATTCTGAAAAATCCGGTACCGGCAGCAGGGGTTTACGCATGGTGTCCAGCCACAACTTACCCCATTCATCGCGATTTTTTAGCCTGCGTATCACTGCATTGTTTTGGAATTCAAACCAAGGTATCGACTCGCGTTCACACCAGACCCTCACTTCCTTGTCACGCTCATAGCTGGCCCAATTACCTGTTTCCTCATGGCTGTAAATGGTGATTCGCTCGTAGCACAAGGTCAGTGTTTGCAAGGCCACAGTGGCATTGGCTTTGGCCAGCAGCAAAGGCACGTGCTCTGGCATTTGCTCCGCCAATTCCTGTAGACACTCACGGGCAAACTCAAAATGTTGTGGGGCACTGTCGGGCTGCTTGATCAGTTTGGGTTCAAGGCAATACAAGGCGGCGACGCAACCCTGATTGTCCCTGGCGGATGCGATCGCCGCATGCCAGGGAGCATGGTCGCTCAGGCGTAGGTCTTTTTTCAGCCAAACAAGGTGCAAGTGCATGCAGCGAAATCCAGATACCACTGTTTAAGTGTACAGTGTATTTGATTTTACCGCCTTTGCCTGAATTGTTCAAACAAACACACTGCGCTGCTGCTGCCTACATTCAGGCTTTCAATGGTCTGGCTTTGTGGAATTCGAATGTGTTCGCTGGCGCGGTCCAGCCAGGCTTGACTAACGCCCTGCCCCTCGCTGCCGAATACCCACACACCCGCAGGCCTTAAATTGGCGTTGAACAGGTCAACGCTTTTGGGATGCAGGCTGGTCACGCGCACCGGTGTTTTTAGTGCGGCTGCTGAAAGTGCCTTCAGCAAGTCATCCTCAGCATACAGCTGCAAGCCGAACTGGGCACCCATGCCTGCTCGCAGCACCTTGTCACTCCATACCCACGCGCTGTGGTTGCTCAAAGCCACTTGGTGAACCCCTGCTGCTGCACAATTTCGCAACAAGGTGCCCACATTGCCTGGATCTTGAATGCCATCCAGTAAGGCGATATCCCGATTTAAGTCAATGGCAGCGCTGGCGTCCACAGGCTTAAAAAAGATCATTGGCCCGGTGGGAGTGCTCAGTTTGCTAAGCTTTGAATAAAGTGCATCGCTAAGCACCAAACAGCGCACCTCTCCGTTGTTCAGCACATCGCTCAGGGCCGACATGGTTAACCATTCAGGCTTGTTCAACAAACTTTGAGGAATCCAGACCGATTCGATGTGCACACCCGGCAGGTGCAGAAGTATTTCAGCGAGGTGTAATCCCTCGGCAGCGGCCAGGCCGCTGTTGCGTAGCGTGTGGTTTGAATTCAGCAATTTGATGGCTGTTTTTAGCCGCTCATTCTGTGCCGATTCAATGAGCATGAAGTTGCGTTCGTAACTCATGATTTTCCTTAGAACGACAAGTTCTGCTGCGTCCGCTCCAAGGCTTCTCTCACAGGACGGAACGATTTTCGGTGAACCTGGGTTGCTCCGTGTTTTGCCAGCAAAGCCATGTGGCGTGCGGTGGGGTAGCCCATGTGCACATCCAGTTCATACTGTGGGTATTGCAACGCATGGGTTTTACACCATTCGTCGCGAGCTACTTTGGCCAGAATTGAAGCGGCTGAAATGGCAGGAACTTTGGTATCCCCTTTTACTACAGCCACCGCTCGGTAGGACCATTTTGGTAATTTGTTGCCGTCCACCGCAATCAAACACTGCTCTGGCCTCAGGGCGGCTTGCTGAACTACCAAATCAACCGCTCGCCACATGGCCAACAAACTGGCTTGAAGTATATTCAACTGATCAATTTCCTCTACAGAGGCCTGAGCCACAGCGCATGCCCTGGCATGCGCGTGAATTGCGCTCGCAAGCGCGTCTCGCTTCTTGGCGGTGAGTGTTTTTGAACAGGCCAACCCTTCGATGGTATTGGGCTGCTCCAGTAATGCTGCACCGGCAACTACTGGTCCACACAATGGGCCGCGACCCGCTTCATCTACACCAATGACCAGCAAACCATGTTGTGAAGCATAGGCCTGTATTTCAAGCCAATCCTGAAATTCAACCATTCATCACCTGCTGAATAACACGGCTGGCAATTTCTCCAGAAGGTTTTAACAAACGTTGGTGTTGTTCTGCAAAGGCCGTCTGAAGCCGATCACGATTGGCGTCATTGTCGAGTTGGAACAATGCTTCATTGGCCAGCGCAGTGGGCGTCGCACGATCCTGCAGTAGTTCAGGCACCGCAAATTCATTCACCAAAATGTTGGGCAATCCGACATAAGGCTGATAACCCTTGCCTTTCATCATTTGGTAGCTTAGCCAGGGCATTTTGTAGGCAATGACCATGGGTTTGCGGTACATCATCGCTTCGAGCGTGGCGGTGCCGCTGGCCAACATCACTGCATCGGCTGCGGCCATGCATTCATGAGACTTGCCTTCGATCAATGTCCAGCGATCCAGTAGCTGTACAGGGATCATGGTTCTGAACATGTCGAGCAATTTACTGGCCGGTGGCATGGGTGTTACAAAACGCAAGTCTGGCTTTTGTTTGAGTAATTCAATGCAGGCTTGAACAAATGCGGGGCCAATGTGTTTGACTTCGGCACCACGGCTACCGGGCAACACAGCCAGTAATTGCCCCTCGCGTTGCAAACCCAGGCCAGCGCGATACGCAATCGGGTCGATTGTTTCGGGTACCAGTGCAGCCATGGGGTGGCCAATATAGGTGGCTGAAATTCCCTCCTTGGCTAAAATTTCAGGCTCAAATGGGAAAATGCACAACACATGGCTGCAGGCAGCTTTTATCTTGTGAATTCGCTCCATGCGCCACGCCCAAATAGATGGGCACACCACATGGACCGTGGGCACACCGGTCTCCCGCAAGGCCAATTCTAGGTTTAAATTGAAATCGGGAGCGTCTACACCCACAAATACCTTAGGGCGATTGGCCGTTGACCAATGCTGAATGAGATTTCTGCGCATTTTCAGTAAACGCGGCAAATGGCGCAACACCTCGACATAGCCCCGCACCGACAACTCCTCGGAACCGTGCAAGGGTTTCACACCCAAATCACGAAGCTTGGGGCCTGCAATACCTTCCATTGACAGCGTTTGGGTTTGGATCAAATGCTCAATGGCCAAGGCGCCTATCCAGTCTCCTGAGGCCTCGCCCACGGCAATCGCCAGGTCCACAGGCTGAGTGCTGTAAGGTGTACGGGTGTACGCCATGGCTTAACGAATGATGCCGCGAGTGGCTTCGTCAAGAAATGCTTTCATTTGAACAAGGTGTGGCTTTGCGTCGTCGGGTGCGGCAGTGGCCAGGGAATCAATGGCTTCTTTTGCCTCCGCGATGCTTAGCCCCTGACGATAAATCGCCTTGTAGGCACGTTTGATATTCAAAATCGCGTCCGGTGAAAAGCCTCTTCGTTTCAACCCTTCCGAATTGATTCCAGCGGGCGCAGCCGGGTAACCAGCGGCCATCACGAAGGGAGGAACGTCTTGCATCAGCTTGGTTTGAAATGCTGTCATGGCATGGTCGCCCACGCGAATGAATTGGTGTACGCCACTCATGCCACCGAGAATAACCCAGTCACCAATAATGACGTGGCCTGCCAGTTGTACGCTGTTGGCGATGATGGTGTTGCTTCCAATGTGGCAGTCGTGCGCAATGTGCACATACGCCATAATCCAGTTGTCGTTGGTCATGGTGGTTTTGCCACCATCCTGCACGGTGCCCGTATTAAAAGTGCAGTATTCCCGAACCGTATTTCGGTCGCCAATAATCAGTTCAGTGGGTTCCCCTTTGTATTTTTTGTCTTGTGGGTCTCCGCCAATGGTGGCCGAGCCATGAAATACATTGTCCTCACCAATGGTGGTGTGGCCACTGATAATCATGTGGGGCCCCACTTTGGTACGCGCACCGATTTTGACATGGGGGCCAATGACCGAAAACGGACCAACCTCCACTGTACTATCGAGCTCAGCCTTCGGATCAACTATTGCAGATGCATGTATGGGCATTTAAACGTGTTCCTTACACTTCGCGGGCCGTGCACATCAAGTCAGCAAGCGCGACCACATTGCCATCCACCAGCGCTTTCGCGGCGTACTTCCAGATACCACGCGAAACACGCTCCACCTGAACATCCAGCATCAACACATCACCAGGCACCACGGGGCGCTTGAAACGACAATTGTCGATACCCACGAAGTAATACACCAGGTTCTTGTCGGGCGCGGCTTCCATGGATTTAAACGACAGCAGCCCAGCGGCCTGCGCCAAGGCTTCCATGATCAACACGCCAGGCATGACCGGATGAATCGGAAAGTGCCCTGGAAAGAATGGCTCGTTGTAGGTCACGTTTTTCTGGGCAAGAATTCGAACATTGGGTTCAAGCTCGAGCACTCGATCCACGAGCACAAAAGGGTAACGGTGCGGCAAATTTTCCAAAATGCCTTTGATGTCCATAACTGGCGTATTCATAGCTTCTGAGTTCACACTTTTAATTTGGGTTTATTGTTATTTCAGCTTATTCTTCAATTCACGCACTTCGCCGCGCAACTTGAGTAATTGTTTGAGAGTTACCGCAGTTTTCTCCCAATCCTTGTGCTCTTGCAAGGGGAATATCCCGGTGAAAGCACCCGGTTCCTTAATACTGCTCATGACCACCGACGCCCCGGACACATGGGTTCCATCCGGAATATTGAGGTGACCGAACACCATGGCGGCACCGCCCACCGTGCAACGCGCGCCAATACTAGTACTGCCTGCAATGCCGACGCAGCCGGCCATGGCGGAGTGCTCTCCCACCGTCACATTGTGAGCGATCTGGATTTGATTATCCAGCTTCACGCCGAAACCGATTAGGGTGTCATCCAGAGCACCACGATCAATGGTGGTGTTGGCACCAATTTCCACATGGTCTGCAATCAGCACCCGACCCACCTGCGGTATTTTGACCCAGGTCCCCTTTTCATTGGCAAAGCCAAAACCGTCTGCACCGATCACCACGCCAGCATGCACGACACAATTCGATCCTATCTTGCATTCGTCGTACACCGTTGCATTGGGATAAATACGGGTGTTTGCACCCACTTCAACATGGCTGCCAAGAACAACACCCGCTTCAATCCGGCTACCCTCACCCACCCTGGTATTAGCGCCAATCACGCAATTGGCCGCAATCGTCGCACTGGATGCAATTGTGGCTGATGGATCTACAACCGCTCTCGGATGAATGCCTGGGGCAGGTTTGAACTCACTATTGGCTACCCACCACTGTTGTACCTTGGCATAGTACAAATACGGGTCATTGACCAGCCATGCCAATGTGGTGGGGACGGAACCGGTGCTGTCTTTGAGATATTGGCAAAGCGACTCAAACTGGGATTCCCGAACAAGAACCACAGCCGCTTTGCTTGAAAGCAATTGATCGCGAAATTTGGGGTTGGCCAGGAAGCCGAGGTGTGTCGCCCCTGCATTCTCCAGAGGCTGGATTCCTGCCAGGCGAATGTCGTCTGGGAGCGCTGGTTCACCACCAAACGAAGCCAGACGACCGCCAAACTGATCAAGTAGCGCACTGAGCTTCGTTTCAATAAAATTCATTGACGCAGTTTACTTCGCGTTATCCAAGCTGCTGAGAACTTGGTCTGTGATGTCGATACGCTTGTTGGCATAAACTGCTTCCTGGAAAATGATGTCGTAATTTTCCTTTTCGGCAATTTGACGAATTACGCGATTGGCGCGTTCGACCAACTCACCCACAACCTGATTCTTGCGTTGTGCCAGGTCCTCTTCAAACTCGCGGCGCTTGCGCTGAAAATCTCGATCCATTTCGGCCAGATCACGCTGACGACGTACCTTCTCTGCTTCCGGCAAAGTAATTGCATCTTTGTCCAGCTTGGTGGCCTCGGCTTTCACCTTGGTGGCCAGGTCTTCCAGTTCTTTCTGACGCTTGGAAAAATCACGTTCCAGTTTCTTTTGTGATTCAACAGCAAACTTGGAATCACGCAGAATGCGCTCTGTATTTACAAATCCAATCTTTGTTGCTGCCTGAGCGTGGGACATAGTCGGCAGTACAACCGCCAACGACAAAGCACTACCAATCAACAATTTTTTCACACTATTCAAAACCATTCTCCAATATTTGTTCGAATTTAGAAGCCAGTACCAATCGTGAACTGAACACGTTGGGTTTCGTCTTGTGGCTCCCGGTTCAGCGGCACGCCCAAACTGAACTTCAAAGGCCCAACTGGCGACAGCCAGGAAATACCCACACCGGTTGAGTAACGCAGTTCACCAAACTTGATTTTTTCATTGGTTTGGAACACGTTACCTGCATCAAAGAAGGTAAACGCCCTGAAGGTACGGTCTTTTGACATACCTGGGATCGGGAAGAAAAACTCTGCATTCGCAATAACGCGCTTGGAGCCACCAATGGGTACATTGTCAGCATCGCGTGGCCCCAGCGTGGACGAGCGATAGCCTCTGACAGTACCAATACCACCTGCATACACATTGCGGAAAATCGGGTAAGGCGAGTCGCCCAAACCAAAACCACCTGTTACCTCACCATTCAAGGCCAGGGTGTACAGCTTGCCAATCGGGAAATAAAACTGTTCCTGGTAAGTGGTGCGAATAAACTCTTGATCGCCAAGGGGGGTTGCGTATTCAGCGGTCAATCGGGTTACACGACCGCGTGTCGGGGCAATGGCCGAGTCGCGTGAGTCAAATGAGTATCCAGCGTTGAGCAAAACGGCATAACTCGAATTGCCAAAGTCGTTCACATAGCGCTGAAAGCGATCTGGGCTGAATGGGCCCACTTCAAGGTCTGTACCTTCGTAACCCGCTCCGAACGAAATACGCTCAAATTCGCTAATTGGATAACCAAAGCGCAGGCCTGCACCTGTGGTTTCAATGATGTAGTCACCCAGATTCAACTCGCTGGGGTCTGTGCGGCGGTTGTATACCTCGAAGCTGCGGGAAACCCCGTCAATCGTGAAGTATGGGTCTGTCTGGGAAAACGATATTGTGCGGTTGACCTTGCTCGTGTTTTAACTCCAGGCCGACTGTTTTACCGGTTCCAAACAGGTTTTGCTGCTGAATGGCTGCCGACAGCACCAAGCTATCGGTACTTGAGATACCTGCACCCAGCAAGAGGTTGCCAGTCGGTTTTTTCTCAACTTGCATGTTTACATCGATTTGATCCGATGTGCCAGGTACCGGTTGGGTTTCGATATCCACGTTGGAGAAATAACCCAAACGATCCACGCGCTCCTTGGACAGCTGAATTTTTCTGGAGTCGTACCAGGACGATTCGAACTGACGGAATTCACGGCGAATCACTTCATCCTTGGTGCGGGTGTTGCCGCCCACATTCATGCGGCGAACATACACCCGTTTGCCGGTGTCCACTGCCATGTTGATGTTCACTACCCGTTTTTCACGATCGATGTCGGGAATCACATTGGCATTGGCAAATGCGTAGCCATAATTACCCAAGCGGTCCTGAATGGCTTTGGAGCTGTCCGTCAACAATTCGCCATTGAAGGTCTCGCCTTTCTTCATCTTGATCAGCGAACGCAACTCATCGTCGCGCCCCAGTAATTGACCAGAGAGCTCAATGTCGCCGAAGGTGAATTTCTCGCCTTCCTTGATGGTGATGGTAATGAAGATGTCTTGCTTGTTGGGCGCAATTTGAACCTGAGTGTTCTCGATGCTGAAATCGGCATAACCGCGGTTCAAGTAAAAGGAGCGTAGCTTTTCAATGTCTCCACTCAACTTTTGCCGGGAATACTGATCATTCTTGCTGTACCACGACATCCAGCCGCCAGTGCTCAGCTCGAACTCCTCCAGCAGTTCCTCTTCCTCGAAGTCTTTTGCCCCCAGAATCTTCAACTGCTTGATTGAGGCTGATTCGCCCTCATCGATGTTAAACGTAATACCAACGCGATTACGGGCCAGTTGGTCAACACGGGTTTGGACCTGCGCGCCATATTTGCTTCGGGACAGGTATTGGCGCTTCAATTCCTGCTCCGCCTTGTCAAGAAGCGATCTGTCAAAAATCAGGGATTCACCAATACCGACGCCCTTCAGCGCCTCTTTGAGGGTTTCTTTGTCGAATTCTTTGGTCCCGTTGATTTCGACGGAGGCAATTGCCGGTCTCTCAACCACGGTAACCACCAATACGTCACCTTTGGCAGAAATTTTGACATCTTCAAAAAATCCGGTTGCAAAAAGTGAACGGATAGCCTGTAAGGCTTTTTCGTCGGTGAAGGTGTCACCCACGCGAATGGGCAGGTAACTGAATACCGTGCCCGCCTCAGTGCGGCGAAGGCCCTCAACCTCGATGTCTTTCACCACAAACTGGGTTGCCTGGGCGTGCACAACGCCCACCGACAAAGCACAGGTGGCCACGACTGGGTAAACCAAGCGCGCTGGAAACAGAGTACTTCTTATTGTCATTCAGATCGTTCCTACCAGCCCCGTAAGGCTGGAACCAATATGTGAAGGCCCTTAGAAAATTAGCCTTTGTATATCATTAAAAAAAGCAACACTGGTTAATATGCCAATCAGCAAAATACCCAGTTTTTGACCTCGAATCTGCCAAACTTCATCAACTGGCTTGCCTCTGACGATTTCGGCCAAATAATACATCAAGTGTCCGCCGTCCAAGAGAGGGATTGGCAAAAGATTCAAAATGCCTAGGCTAACAGAAACCATGGCAAGAAAACCGAAAAAAGGAAGAATCCCGAGGCTAGATGATTCACCTGCAGCCGATGCAATGGACACCGGTCCGCTCAGGTGGTTCCAGGACAAATCACCGGTCACCATTTTACCCAAGGCGGCCAGCGAAAATACGCTGACTTCAATCATTCTACCGGTGCCCTCAATGATCGATTCAATCGGATTCAGGGGATGACTCACAACCACTGACTCGCCACCAATGGACAGACCAAGCCGGCCGATGATCTCGCCGTTGTCAAGTCGAGTTCGCTCAGGCACAGCCATTAAGCTGATGTCCTGTTCATTGCGACGAATTCGCACCGTGGTCTCCAATGCTGCGCGTTCTTTGATCAAGGTGGTAAATTGGGCGGAGGTTTCAACAGGAATACCATCTACGCTTAGTATTTGATCCTTGACTAAAAAACCGGCGCCTGCTGCCGCACTACCCTCGCTCACGGCCCGGACGATTACACTTTTCTCGATTGGGGAAAAACCGAGTTCACGTGTCAACGATGGCCCTAACTCCGCTTCAATTGCCGACGATTGAATGGGTTCGAGAAATAATTCATATCCGCCGCGATTGACTTTAATCGTCACATCATCTCGGAAAAGACGAGCCTTGATCAGTGCCCACGACACCTCATTCCAATTCTTGGTCCGATCACCATTGACCTCGGTGATTTCATCACCACTCATCAAACCCGCACTTGCAGCAACCGTATTGAGGGGCGGCTGAGAGACCTGCGTGGCCAGCCCCATAGGTTGCATGTAAGCCAAAAAGCCGTAGATGAGCGCCGCAAGAATGAGGTTGGCCAAAGGGCCGGCCAGTACAATGGCGATGCGCTGACCAACGGGTTTGCGGTTGAATGATTCAGAGAGATCGATGTCATGACCCTTTAAACTATCCGGGTCACGCTCATCCAGCATTCGCACGTAGCCACCCAAAGGAATCCAGGAAACCGTCCATTCCACCTTGGTTTTCCTGTTAATCCACCGAAATATTGGCTTGCCAAAGCCCACGGAAAACCGAATGACCCTCACCCCATAGAAGCGGGCAACCGAATAGTGGCCATACTCATGGATGAAAACCAGAATACCGAGGGCAATCAGGAATGAAACAATTGAATTCAGCATTTAAATCCTGTGTTTAAAACTTTTCGGCGCGTTCGGTTGCAAATGCGCGCACCTCAACGTCCAGTGCAAAGGCATCATCGAGGTTTGTAATCGAGGTTGACGCGAAACGGGACATACACATTTGGGTCAACTTCACAATGTCCATATAAGCAATCTTTTCGTTCAAAAACAAGTCCACAGCTATTTCATTGGCTGCATTGAACACTGGCGCCATGGTGTCAGGTTTTTCCAATACATCAAACGCAAGTTTCAGCATCGGGAAGCGACTCAAATCGGGTTCTTCGAAGTCGAGTTTTCCCAAGGTGGCCAAATTCAAACGTGGTGAACCGGATTCAATTCGATCCGGCAGACCCAAAACATGGGCAATCGGCGTTCGCATGTCAGGACAACCCAATTGAGCCAGCATGCTGCCGTCGCGGTACTCCACCAATGAGTGAACGATTGATTGTGGATGAACCAACACAGAGAGTTGCCTGGCGGGCAATCCGAATAACCACAAAGCTTCGATCAACTCCAGTCCTTTGTTCGCCATGGTGGCGCTGTCCACTGAAATTTTTCTTCCCATGACCCAATTTGGATGCGCTATCGCTTGGGCAGGACTGACTTGAGAAAGTTCCGCGAGGCTTTTGCTCCTGAAAGGGCCCCCAGATGCGGTTAAGATCAACCTTTCTACACCGTATTCGGATGCCTTGCTCAAATCATAATCCGCGGGCAAACACTGATAAATCGCATTGTGTTCGGAATCGACGGGCAATATTGTCGCGCCGGAGCGCAAACAGGCTTGAATCATGAACTGCCCGGCAAGAACAAGCGACTCTTTGTTGGCCAACAGCACCCGCTTGCCGGCCTGTAGCGCGCTGAGCGTTGGTTTTAGCCCCGCAGAGCCCACGATTGCAGCCACAACAACATCAACTTGCTGGCTTTGACAAAGCGATTCCAGTTCTCCCTGACCACCGATTTCGGGAAGATAGCCGAGTTGTTCGCGAAGCTTCGCGCTGAAACCTGAGGCGTGCCACTGATCCAGTGCCGTGCTGTCGCAAATAATCAATGCTTTGGGGCGATGAGTGCAGGCCTGTGAATACAACAACTCAATGTTTTTCCCCGCAGCCAGGCCATACACTTGAAAGCGATCAGGATGCCTTGCGATCACATCAAGAGTATTGACACCAATGGTGCCTGTGGCGCCCAAAATTAGTAAATTCTGCAAATCCATTGTTCAACTCAAGCCACAATTGCACTAACCAGCAAAATTGCGAGGGGCAACACCGGCAATTGCGCATCAATCCTGTCGAGAACGCCTCCATGACCGGGCAACAGTTGACTGCTGTCCTTCAACCCTGCCCTTCGTTTGAGCATGGATTCAAACAGGTCACCCACCACACTGTACGCACTTAATACAATCAACCAGAAAGTGAACACCATGGGGTGCCACCGATCATAGGCCATGGCCTGCCAGGTGTTTTCCAACTCCGGATAAGTCGCCGACAACGAAACAATCAACCAACTCAGTGCCACAACACTGAGCGCCCCGCCAATTGCCCCCTCCCAGCTTTTTCCTGGAGAAATACGCGGTGCAAGTTTCCGTTTGCCAAAGGTTTTCCCAAAGAAATAGGCAAAGATGTCAGCAGCAAAACAAATGGCAATGGTGCTGAGCAGAAAAACAACGCCGTAGGTCTTTGTGATGACCAGTGCCAGACCGGCCGCAGCAATGAGAACAAACCCGACCAGACCGTACAAACCCTTGTGGGCCAGCAACCCAACTGATACGTTTCGAAGGCACCACGGTGCAAACGCAACCCAAAACACACTGGCCACAGCCAGTAGAGGAAAAGCCTGAGTTTGCAAGTCGAGCAAACGTTCGAGAAGAACACAGAGCAAGCCCCCCGCAACTGCATAGGCCACGGCTTGGGTGGATCCAAAAAGACCGAGGCGTGCCCATTCCCAGAATGCACCCACCAACACCGTCAATATGAACAGGTTCCAGCCGATTTCGCCGCCATACATCAGAACTACTAGCAACACGATCAGCAGGATCACAGCGGTGATCACACGCGTTCTAAGCATGATATGTCTCGATTGAGAACCGAATCACTTGGCAGATTGCCGAACATTGGCCGCAGGTGGCTGAATTTGCTCGGAGGTTCGACCAAAGCGTCGTTCTCTGTTGTTATAGGAATCGATGGCCTCAAGCAGCATCGGCTTGCCGAAATCGGGCCAAAACTTATCTGTGAAATAAAATTCAGTGTACGCCAACTGCCATAACAGGAAATTGGATACTCGTTGTTCACCACCTGTGCGTATAAAAAGGTCTGGCTCAGGGCTACCTTGAAGACACAAATGCCTGGAAAGATCTGTTTCTGAAATTTGATCCGGGTTGTTGATCAACTCGGGATTGCTTTTCAGCATGTTTTTTGTCGCCTGAAGAATATCCCAGCGACCACCATAATTGGCAGCAATATTAAGGTATAGCCGGGTATTGTTCTTGGTCAGATCCTGCGCTGAAGCAATAGCAGCCTGCAATTCGGGCTCGAAGGCGGTAGTGTCGCCAATAATTCGAAGGCAAATGTTCTCACGGTGCATGGCCTCGACATCCTTGCGCAGCACACGTATGAACAGGCGCATCAGCAGGCTGACTTCCTCGGGCGGCCGGCGCCAATTCTCGGAAGAAAAAGCAAACAGCGTGAGGTGCTCCACTCCCAATTCACAACAAGCCTGAACGGTACGTCTTACCGCATCCACCCCTCGCTTATGCCCGGCGAATCGGGGCATCAGTCGGCTTTTGGCCCAACGGCCGTTTCCATCCATCACGATTGCAACGTGCTTTGGAATGTTGGATGTGCTAGGCACATCCAGGGTCGAGCTGGTGTAGACGGTCATGAACGACTTAAACCGTCATGATTTCAGCTTCTTTGGACTGCAAAACCTGATCGACTTCAGACACAAACTTGTCGGTCAATTTTTGAATATCCGCCTGAGCGCGGCGCTCGTCGTCCTCAGAAATCTCCTTGTCGCTAACCAAGCGTTTCAGTGCTTCATTGGCGTCGCGACGGAGGTTGCGAATCGCCACCTTGGTTTGCTCGCCTTCCCCTTTGATGAATTTGGTGAGTTCCCTGCGTCGCTCTTCGGTCAGTGCGGGCATGGGAACGCGAATGGTTTCACCCATCGATGCCGGGTTCAAACCGAGATCCGATTCACGAATTGCCTTTTCGACGGCATTGGCCATATTTTTTTCCCAAGGCTGAACCACGATGGTCCTGGCATCGGCCAGGCTCAGGTTGGCAACCTGTGATATGGGCACCATGGAACCATAGTAATCAACTTGAACATGATCCAGAATACCGGTATGGGCGCGCCCAGTGCGTACTTTCTGCAAATCGGTTTTCAGGGATTCAATGGATTTCACCATTTTTTCTTCAGTCGTTTTACGAATGTTTGCAACGCTCATGATTGAATTCTCACTGCCTTAGTGGATTAATTAGAAGATTAATCAGTCGATTGAGTGGTCAGTTAGTTACATGTGCACCAAGGTGCCCTCGTTTTCACCTGCAACCGCGCGGTGCAACGCACCCGGTTTGTTGATGGAAAATACCCGAATCGGGAGTTTTTGGTCTCGACACAGGGCGAAAGCCGTTGCATCCATGACCTCGAGGTTTTTTGAAATGGCTTCATTGAACGAAATTCTTTCATACCGGGTGGCCGTTGGATCTTTGTTGGGATCCGCGGTATAGATTCCGTCCACTTTGGTGGCCTTTAGCACCACCTCTGCACCAATTTCAGAACCTCTCAATGCCGCTGCCGTGTCGGTTGTAAAAAATGGGTTTCCGGTTCCCGCTGCGAATATGACGACCTTGCCTTCTTCGAGATAGCGAATTGCCTTGGGACGAATGTAGGGTTCAACAACCTGCTCAATGTTGAGCGCTGACTGCACCCTTGCTTCAACTCCAGCACGCCGGAACGCGTCCTGCAATGCCAATGCATTCATCACGGTGGCCATCATGCCCATGTAATCCGCCGTAGCCCTGTCCATGCCCGCGGCGCCAGGGGCAATTCCTCGGAAAATATTGCCACCACCGATAACAACTGCCAATTCCACTCCTGATGCGGAGACTTCTGCAACTTCAGCAACCATTCTTTCAATGGTTTGACGGTTGATGCCGTAGGAGTCTTCGCCCATCAGGGCTTCGCCTGACAATTTGAGTAACACACGTTTGTATGCTGTCATTCAAGCCTCTTATTGGATCACTGTCAGGATTCTATAACGTAAAGTACAAAACTTCGTAGGCGTATAAATAAAAAGGGGTTTCCCGTATCGAGAAACCCCTCTTCACGCAAAGGAATTAACGGCCAGCGGCAGCGGCAGCAGCTTGTGCGGCAACTTCAGCGGCGAAATCGTTGACCTTCTTTTCAATGCCTTCACCGACGATGAACAGATCAAAGCCGTTGACTTCGCTACCCTTGCTCTTCAGCATGGCTTCAACAGTCAGCTTGTCGTCTTTCACAAAAGGCTGAGACAACAGTGCGACTTCCTTCAAGAACTTCTTGATAGAACCCTCAACCATCTTCTCGGCGATATCGGCCGGCTTGCCGGATTCTTCCGCTTTGGCCTTGGCCACAGAGCGCTCACGGTCGATGTCTTCCTGAGGTACGCCACTTTCATGCAAGGCCTTGGGCTTTGTCGCCGCAATGTGCAGGGCGACGTCTTTGCCCACGTTTTCATCGGAGCCGGTGTAATCAACCAGCACGCCAATTTTGCCGCCGTGGATGTATGAACTCAGGCTGCCTTTGGCTTCCACGCGCTTGAATCGGCGCACAGACATGTTTTCGCCGATCTTGCCGATCAAAGCGGATCGAACAGTTTCAACAGTACCGTCACCCAAAGGCAAGGCAGATAGTGCTTCAACATTGGCTGGGTTGTGGTCAGCAATCAACTTGGCTACATTGGCCACGAAGGCCAGGAAGTCATCGTTCTTGGCCACGAAGTCAGTTTCACAGTTAACTTCTACAATTGTTCCCAACTTATTGGAATCATTAATATAAATACCGATCAGGCCTTCAGCTGTTACGCGGGTGGCTGCCTTGCTGGCTTTGCTGCCCAGTTTGACGCGCAAAATTTCTTCGGCCTTGTCCATGTCGCCGGCGGCTTCAGTCAGTGCTTTCTTGCATTCCATCATGGGCGCGTCTGTTTTCTCGCGCAGTACTTTAACCATTGCTGCTGTAATTTCAGCCATTGAATTTCTCCTTAAGTCGAATTCTGAATTAGACAAAAAAAAGGGGCGATTGATCGCCCCATCGGAAGGCAAAGGCCAAATTAGCCTTCGGCTCCCTCTTCAGACACTTCAACGAAGTCGTCGCCGCCTTTAATGGCTTCAACCACATCATTTACAGCCTGGTCGCGGCCTGCCAATACGGCATCAGCTACGGAACGGGCGTACAAACGAATGGCGCGGGCAGAGTCATCGTTGCCGGGAACAATGTAGCTAACGCCTGCTGGTGAGTGGTTGGTGTCCACAACACCCACTACCGGAATGCCAAGCTTTTCGGCTTCGGTAATTGCAATCTTGTGATATCCGACGTCGCACACGAAAATTGCGTCAGGCAAAGTGGGCATGTCTTTGATGCCACCGATTGACTGGTTCAGCTTTTCGAGTTCACGGGCGAACATCAGCGCTTCTTTTTTGGACATGCGCTCTGTGCCACCGTCAGCGATAATCGCTTCCATGTCTTTCAGGCGCTTGATCGATGTTTTTACGGTTTTGAAGTTGGTCAACATACCGCCCAGCCAACGCTGGTCAACATAGGGCATGCCACAACGCTGTGCTTCTTCAGCGATGATTTCTTTGGCTTGACGCTTGGTGCATACAAACAGGATGTTGCCGCGATTGGCTGACAGGCGCTTCACGAATTTCAGCGCATCGTCGAGCATTACGACGGTTTTTTCCAGGTTGATAATGTGGATTTTGTTACGATGGCCGTAAATGTATGGGGCCATTTTTGGGTTCCAGAAGCGAGTTTGGTGGCCAAAGTGGCAACCAGCTTCCAGCATTTCGCGCATTGATGCTGCCATGAATTTCTCCAGTATAGACAGGGTTGAATGGGTTTGTACTGGGCCAGCACTGGGTTTAAAAACCAACAAAAACTAGCACCCTGTCGCACAAACCATTAAATTTACTCTTGAGCGTCAACTAACCAAGCCAGTTAGCCATAGCGCCAGAGCAGCCCGAGATTATACTCGGTTAAAATACGTTAGCTCAAGCAGGAATTAAACAAAACCATGGATATTGTGATTAAAAACGAGCACGACATTGAAAAAATGCGTGTTGCTGGCCGATTGGCCTCAGAAGTGCTGGATTTTATCGGTCCACACGTGGTGGCAGGCATTACCACCGAAGAACTCGATAGGCTTTGCCACGATTACATGGTCAATGTACAGGGGACCATACCCGCCCCGTTGAATTATGCGCCACCGGGCTATACGCCCTACCCCAAATCAATTTGTACATCGGTCAACCATCAAATTTGTCACGGAGTACCCGGCCCTAAAAAGCTGAAGAACGGCGACATTATCAATATCGATATCACAGTCATCAAAGACGGTTATCACGGTGACACCAGTCGCATGTTTATCGTGGGCGAAGGCTCGCTTGCCGCGAGAAGATTGTGTGAAATTACCTTCGAAGCCATGTGGATTGGTATTGAACAAGTGCGACCAGGCGCAACCTTGGGTGACGTTGGCGCTGCGATTCAGAAATTTGCGGAGGGCTTCGGCTACTCGGTAGTTCGGGAATTTTGTGGCCATGGCATTGGCACCAAGTTTCATGAAGAACCACAGGTGCTGCACTATGGCAAGCCTGGCACGGGAGTGAGGTTGCAAGAAGGCATGATTTTCACCATCGAACCCATGCTGAATGCGGGCCGCCGGGAGATCAAGGAAATGCCGGATGGCTGGACCATTGTGACCAAAGACCACAGTTTGTCGGCACAGTGGGAGCACACGGTGCTGGTCACAGCGGATGGCTATGAGATTCTGACTCAGTCGGCAGGCACTCCGGCAAACCCTCGTTTGAAAACACAGGCAGCTTGATTTGAGCAACAAACCAGTGATTGCGGCCAATGATTCAGCCGCGCCCGACCTCAATGCGGTACGGATCCGCATTAAAACCCAATTAAAAAGCCAGGCACATCACTGGCTTACTCCGTTTGACCAAAATACACCCGCCTCTGCTGTTGAATCAGTGCTGAAAAAACGCTGTATTTCTGTGGATGAGGCTTTGGTGTCTTTGTGGCAGTCGCTTGAAATGCCAGAGGAATACAGCTTGGTCGCTGTGGGTGGCTACGGCCGAGGTGAACTGTTTCCCTTCTCAGATGTGGACGTGTTGATCCTGATTGATCAGGAGCCCAACGAGGTGAACACGGAAAAGCTGGAGACTTTTTGTGGCTCTGGTTGGGATATTGGTCTTGAAATTGGACATAGCGTTAGAACACCCGACCAATGTATCGAAGAGGCCAGCAAGGACATTACGGTTCAAACAGCACTGGTTGAATCTCGACTGCTCGTAGGAAACAGGCAGAATTTCAAAACACTATCCGCTAGTCTTAAGAGGTTACTTGAGGTAAAAACCTTCTTCCGCAAGAAAACCCTGGAACTCAGGCAGCGCCATGCCAAATACCAGGAAACCCCCTACAGCCTGGAACCCAACTGCAAAGAAAGCCCGGGAGGCCTTCGAGACCTTCACGTCATATTGTGGGTATGTCGGGCTGCCAATCTGGGCAACAGCTGGGCTGAAATGGCCAAGAAGGGCTTGATCACTCCATTTGAAGCGGCGAAGCTGAGAAACAACGAGAGAACGCTCAAGAAAATCCGATATCAGTTACATGTCACCACTGGTCGCCGGGAAGACAGGCTTGTCTATGATGTGCAAACCCAGTTGGCCGAGTCTTTGGGTTACCGCCCTACTGCTGCGAAACGTTCAAGTGAACAACTAATGCAACAGTATTATTTGGCTGCCAAGGCAGTCATGCAACTCAACACTATATTGCTTCAAAACATCGAGTTGTCGATTTTCGGAGCCAACGCTGAGCCTGTGGTAATCGACGATGAGTTCCAGGAAACAGATTCCTTGCTGGACATCAGAAATGACGACGTGTTTGCCAATAACCCGTCGGCGATGCTTCGCGCCTTCATCGTGATGCAGCAGAACCCCCGGTTAAAGGGTATGAGTGCAAGAATGTTGCGCCAGTTGTGGCACAGCAGAGTCAAAATCAACAGCGATTTCAGAAAAAACCCGGTCAACAAAGCGTTGTTTATCGAGTTTTTCAAGCAACCACAGGGCATCGTTCACGAATTGCGGCGTATGAACGAGACCAGCGTGCTGGGTAGATATCTACCCGTGTTCCGGAAAATTGTGGGGCAAATGCAGCATGACTTGTTTCACGTCTACACGGTAGACCAGCATATTTTGACAGTCGTGCGTAATTTGCGCCGATTTACGATGGCTGAACATGCCCACGAGTACCCGTATTGCAGTCAATTGATGGCCAATTTCGATGATCATTGGCTTTTGTACATTGCTGCTTTGTTTCATGATGTGGCCAAAGGCCGGGGCGGCGATCACAGTGTTTTGGGTGAGGTGGATGCTCGCAAGTTTTGTAAAGACCATGGATTGAATCAGGAGAACACAGACCTGATTGCTTTTCTGGTGAAGCATCATTTGACGATGTCAAACACCGCCCAGAAAAAAGACCTTTCGGATGTGGAAGTACTGAAAGAGTTTGCAGCGCTGGTGAAAACTCCACGCAATTTGACGGCCCTGTACTTGCTGACAGTGGCCGATATCCGCGGCACCAGTCCAAAGGTTTGGAATGCATGGAAGGGTAAACTGCTGGAGGACCTTTACCGTCTGACATTGAAGTATTTGGGAGGTGAGGCACCCAATCATCGACAAATGCTCGCAGAACAACAGGCCGAGGCACGCCGAATCCTTCGGTTGTACGCACTCTCAGATGACGTTCAGGACAAACTGTGGGCGCAGCTCGATGTGTCGTATTTTCTTCGGCAAGGACCCAGCGACATTGCCTGGCACACAAGGCATTTGTATTGGCGAGTGGATGCAGAGCAGCCCATCGTCAAGGCTCGCCTGTCGCCTATTGGGGAAGGCTTGGAGTTGATGGTTTATACCCGGGACGAGATGGACTTGTTTGCACGCATTTGCGGATACTTTGATTCCAAAAATCTCAGTATTCTGGATGCAAAAATTCATACCACTTCTCATGGCTATGCTTTGGATTCTTTTTCGATTCAACACGACAGCCATAATGAGTTTTACCGTGAAACCCTGTCGCTGTTGGAGGCGGAACTTCAAGACAGGCTGATCAAGCGTCAACCACTTGAACCACCGGTCTTCGGAAGAATGTCCAGGCAATCCCGACATTTTCCGGTACGCCCCTCGGTGGACCTAAAGCCGGATGAAAAAGGCAATCAATATTTGTTGACAGTATCAGCCACAGACCGCACTGGCCTGCTTTACTCCATTACGCGCCTGCTGGCCCAATACAAGGTCAATGTACAAACTGCCAAAATCATGACATTGGGTGAACGGGCTGAAGATACTTTCTTGTTGTATGGGCAGTCTCTGAGTTCGGGAAAACTTCAAATTCAATTGGAAGCAGATCTCCTGGAATTACTTTCAATTTGAGACTGATGAAGGGGTAGACAGAACACCCTGCCCCTTTATTCATCGTGCAGTTGTACCATCGATTTGATGATTCCCATGACCCGGCCCATCCCCTCGTGTACCGTCTTGCTGATTTGGGCATGGGAAATCTCTTGTGCACTTTCACCTACGCCTGCAGCCTGGTTAACCACCAAAGCGAGATGTGCATAAGGTATTTCAAGTTCACGGGCCAGACTGGCCTCAGGCATGCCGGTCATGCCCACAATGTCCGCGCCATCGCGCGCCAAACGCCTTACTTCCGCTGCAGTTTCAAGGCGAGGGCCTTGGGTACAGGCGTAACAACCGCCCTGCACCACTTGCTCGCCTACAGAGTCAGCAGCAAGACACAAGGATGTTCGCAGCGCCTGATCGTACGGCCACGTGAAGTCGATGTGTTGAACAGCTTGATTGTCGCCTTCGAAAAAAGTAGAGCTACGCCCGTGCGTATAGTCGAGGATTTGATCAGGGACCACCAACTGCCCAGGTTTTAAATCTGGGCGAATACCACCCACTGAAGCCACTGACAAAATACCGTCAATATTCAACTGGGACAAAGCCCAAATATTGGCTCTGTAGTTGATTTGATGCGGAGCGATGGTGTGCCCATAACCATGGCGTGCGAGAAATACAATTTCATGACCGGCCAGAATACCGATCGTAAGCGCACCGGATGGTTCGCCATAAGGTGTGCGCTGAACCTTTCGCATGGTGATTTCAAAACCAGGCAATTGGCTTAAGCCACTTCCACCCAACACTGCGTACATGTTTTATTTCCTGTCTTTAAGGTATTGAGCGAACTCTGCCGCGACTTCATGATGCTTAAGGCCAAGTTCCACAGTAGCCTTCAGGTAACCCATTTTTGAACCACAATCGAAGCGTGTTCCCGTGAATCGATAGGCCAATACCGGTTGGTCTTCAAGCAGTGAGGCGATACCGTCCGTCAACTGTATTTCTCCGCCAGCACCTTTACCCGTTTTTCGAATGTGATCAAAAATTTGAGAATTCAGCACATAGCGACCTACCACAGCGAGATTGGTTGGTGCATCTTTGGGGTCTGGCTTTTCCACAATTGCATTCACCCGTTCGGAACGATTGTTCCAGGGGGTGCTGGACACAATGCCGTAGGACTTGGTTTCAGCAGGATCCACTTCTTGAACGGCCAATACACTGGCGTGTTCGCGCTCGAAGACTTTCACCATTTGGTGAGTCACCGAGGGGGTGCCTTTGTCCACATCCATCAGGTCGTCAGCCAACAGCACAGCAAAGGGTTCAGTGCCCACTACGGGCTCTGCACAAAGCACCGCGTGACCAAGTCCCAAAGGCTCCATTTGACGAATGTAAATGCAATTTACATGGCTAGGTACGATATTTTTTACAATTTCAAGCAACGCCGTTTTGCCACGAGCTTGCAATTCTGCTTCGAGTTCATAGGCCTTGTCGAAATGATCCTCAATCGAGCGCTTGCTTCGACCTGTGATGAACACAAGCTCGCTCAAACCTGCCTCAAGTGCTTCTTCGACTGCATATTGAATCAGCGGTTTGTCGACCACCGGCATCATTTCTTTGGGGCTTGCTTTGGTGGCAGGCAGAAATCGGGTACCCATACCCGCAACAGGAAACACAGCTTTTCTAACTCGGGTCATGGCCAGTCACTCCATAGTCTTCGAAAGGAAAATAATACAAATAAACGCGATAGTTTCAGTTCAGTTCCACAGCTCAAAGCATACCTTGAAATGTGTTTTCATCAAGTACGGTCACTCCCAGGGCCGCAGCCTTGTCCAATTTGCTGCCAGCAGCTTCCCCGGCCAACAAATAGTCCGTTTTCTTGGATACGGAGCCGGTCACTTTGCCGCCCCGTGCCAAGATTAAGGCACCAGCTTCATCCCGACTGTACTGACTAAGCGTGCCTGTAAGCACAAATGTTTTTCCAAAAAACGGATGTGATTCATCCGTTAACTTGATTTCCTCCGTCGGCCAACTCACTCCGAGTGAGACCAAATCTCGTACAACCTGCTGGTTGGCTGGTTCATCAAAGAACTGACGAATAGACTCAGCCACCACCGGGCCGACATCGTTGACTTCAAGCAGTTCCTCTTCAGTAGCGTTCATCAGTCGGTCAACATCAGCAAAGTGCGCCGCCAAATCGCGGGCAGTGGCCTCGCCCACATGTCTAATTCCCAAACCGAACAGAAATCTGCCAAAGGTGGTTTGTTTGGCTTTTTCAATGCTGTCGAGTAAGTTGCGTGCGGATTTTTCGCCCATGCGCTCAAGCTGAACCAGAGCATCAAATTCCAGCCGGAACAGATCGGCCGGGGTTTTAACCCATTCTTTATCGACCAATACTTCAACCAGCTTGCTGCCCAGCCCTTCAATATCGATTGCTCGGCGATGCGCAAAATGAATAATGGATTGGGTGAGCTGGGCTTTACACACCAGGCCACCAGTGCACCTGAAGGCGGCCTCTCCCTCTTCTTTTCGCACCAGTGAGTTGCAAATCGGGCAGTGTGTTGGCATTACAAAGGCCGAGCTGCCCGGGTTGCGCTGATTGCCCGAAAACGGAAGAACCTCTGGAATAACATCACCCGCACGACGCACCAACACCTGGTCGCCCACACGCAAATCTTTGCGTTGAATTTCATCGAGGTTATGCAGAGTGGCGGATGACACAACCACACCACCCACTTTCACGGGTTCGAGTTTTGCGACAGGAGTAATAGAGCCTGTTCGGCCGACCTGCACCTCGATGTTCAAGAGGCGACTGAGCACCTCATCGGGCGGAAACTTGTGAGCCACCGCAAAGCGCGGTGCTTTGGCAACGTATCCAAGTTGATCCTGAAGATCAAAAGAATCGACCTTGTAAACCACACCGTCAATTTCAAAAGGCAAGGCACCACGACGGTCACCCACTGTTCGATAGAACGTTAACAGTCCCTGTGCACCCAAGGCAGTCTGACTGAGTTCTGAAACAGGCAATCCCATTTCAGAAAGCCATCGCATCATCGATGATTGGGTTTTGAGTTCTCGCAGCTGTTCCCGTTCAAGGGCTGCACCATAGCAATAAAATCGCAAAGGTCGGCTCGCTGCTACTTTGGGATCGAGTTGCCGAATGGTTCCCGCCGCGGCATTGCGCGGGTTCGCAAAGACTTTTAGTCCGAGTTCAGCCTGCCGCTGATTCATGAGCAGAAAATCTTTCTTGGTCATGAAGATTTCGCCACGAATTTCAAGGTGCTCTGGTATCGCGGTTCCCCTTAACTTCAGGGGCAAGCTTCGGATTGTTTTTACGTTGGCAGATACATCTTCGCCAACAGTCCCATCGCCACGCGTGATCGCCTGCTCGAAGACCCCGTTCTTGTAATGGATGGATATCGCCAAACCGTCAAACTTTGGATCAACTGCATAAGCAATCGTGGTGTCGGTCGGCAGGTCTGCCAGCTCTTTGACTCGGCGATCAAACGCGATCACGTCGCTGTCTTCAAAAGCATTGCCCAAAGACAACATCGGTACGCGGTGCCGAACCTGTTCAAACCCATCTGCAGGCTTGCCGCCGACACGCTGGGTGGGAGAATCTATCTGGATTAGATCGGGATGGCGAAGCTCGAGCTGTTGAAGTGCCAAGTAAACTTTGTCGTATTCAGAGTCAGGTACTTCGGGCGCATCCAGCACATAGTAAGCATGTTCCCAGCGGTTCAGCAAATCAATCAGGCGCCGCATGGCCGTGATTGGAGACTCATCCGATGAACCGGAATTGTCATCGGTGCAACCGCTTTCAAACAAGTCCAGATTGCTCATGAAAACAAAATGCGAGCCACAGGAGCGCCAGGCTTGAACCCAGAATCATTCAGATTGCGAACCCGTTCAATCAGCTGGTTGTAGATACCCTCTATGGCCTGTGTGCTCAGGGTTCTACCGGAGTCATCCATCAGCGGCGCACCAAACTTTTCATTCATGCCGTGGCATACGGTGACAATGTCACCCAGTGCTTTGATTGGCTCGGAAGAATTGGGCACATCAATGCTAAAACTCAACAGGCGTTTGCCTGGAGCATTGTGAATCACCATGCTTGCCAATGTGCCCGACTCGTCGTTAAGAAACCATTGATGACCCTTTTGAACCCAGCCAGCAACAGCCAGAATATCCACAGCTGTACTTTCCTGGACAGTCTCTGGCAAAAGACAGTGCAATCCGAGCAAGGTATCCAGAGCTGCGGCGGCTTGATCCAGCGTTTCCGCCTTGGCCACAACTTCTTTCATTTCCGGAAACTCAATGTCGGCATTTTGATCTTCGGCAAACCGCCTGAATTTTCCAAGTACTTCAGAGAACTCGATCGAGGTTAACGGTCCCTTGCGATTGGCAATTTGTACACTGGCTTTCAAAGACCTTGCCGTACCCACGTAGGGCGTTGCTTTAAACCACAAAGTATCCGCGCTGTCTGCTGTGTCGGGACTGGCCGAATAGATAATGCGTTTGCGGTTAATTTGCTCCAGACCATCGACCAGCATTTTCCAAGTGTTCGCGTCCTTGTCTTCGTCGAAACGAATAATGAAATCTGCAAACAAACGTTTATCGATCGCCATTTGCGGTTCATTTTGCAAATGGCTGTCGTCTGCTGATGCATCTAAACCGGCTTCAATGCCTGATTCTTCAAATTCCTTGACCGAATCCTTATCCTGAAATCCAGAAAATCCAGGCTCGGTGCGTTCAAATCCGGATTTCATTGAGGTTGTATTCAGCAGCGGATCCTGGTCGGTTTCACCAAAGCGCTCGCTGGCTTGTTTACGAAGCCGATAATCTTGCCACCAGTTGTAAG
Source organism: Limnobacter sp. CACIAM 66H1 (assembly GCF_001601825.1). Lineage (GTDB taxonomy): Bacteria > Pseudomonadota > Gammaproteobacteria > Burkholderiales > Burkholderiaceae_B > Limnobacter. Next base: position 80,067 of record NZ_LUJK01000003.1, read on the forward strand.
CAATCATGGCAGCAATGCCACCGCCCCCAACAATGAGCAGGGTGAGTTGTAAGTCGTTCATACGGTTTCCGTTGCCATTTTTTCTGCAGCCGCTAGATCCACAGCCACAATGCGGGAAACTCCTTTCTCCTGCATTGTGACGCCAATCAACTGCTGCGCCATTTCCATGGCGATTTTATTGTGGGAAATGAACAAAAACTGAGTTTGTTCAGACATTTGTTTGACCAAGCGAGTGAAGCGCTCGGTGTTTGCATCGTCCAGCGGAGCATCGACCTCGTCGAGCAGGCAGAACGGTGCGGGGTTGAGTTCAAAGATCGCGAAAACGAGCGCAGTGGCCGTCAGGGCCTTTTCGCCGCCGGATAACAGGTGAATAGTGCCGTTTTTCTTGCCTGGAGGTTGGGCGAATACTTGCACGCCAGCATCAAGAATTTCATCGCCAGTCATGACCAGTCGAGCCTCACCCCCACCAAATAGTTTGGGGAACAGGCGTGAGAAGTGTCCGTTAACCACACCGAAGGTTTCAGAAAGAAGATCACGTGTTTCCTTGTCAATTTTGCGAATTGCATCCTCAAGGGTTTCCATCGCCTCCATCAGGTCGGCAGCCTGTTGATCAAGGAATGACTTTCTCTCTGTTGCCGCCGCCAATTCGTCCAACGCAGCCAGGTTAACTGCCCCCAACTCTTGCATGCCATTGGTAAGACGGGTGACCTCAGCCTGGAGAACCGATGCTTTGGGAGGCACCTCCATGGCAACGAACTGGTGGGCCAATTCGTTTACATCAGCCTGTACTTCATCCATCAAATTTTTGTACTGTTCAATGGTGAGTTCTGCAGCCTGAATTTTCAATGCAAGATCTTGGACCGCGTCACGCAGAGGATCTGCCAGCTTGTCACTCTCTTTCTCGGCACGCTCAAGCTCGGAAACCTTGGCCATGATCTGTTCGAGCGCGTCGCGGGAGACTGCTACCTTTTCTTCAGCGATTACCCGTTCTTCCAGGGCGGCTTGCAGCGCTTCTTGGCCTTCAGTTTCTGAAAGTCCCTCAAGTTCCGCCAGTGCCAGTTGTTTGCGTTGTTGAATTTGCTGAATTTGACTGCTGGCAAAAGCGATGTCTCGCTCACATTCACGTTGGCGTGATTCCTGGTTGCGAATGTTGAATTCAGCGTCCTGCTTTCTGCGCAGCGCATTTTGCACTTGCGCCTGTTTGTCACGAAGCGCTTGCTCCGCCTCGGTTACTTTGTCTTTTCGGCTTTCCAGCGCATCACTGGCCACCGCAAGCTGCTCATCCAACTCTGCATATTTGTCCTCTGACTCCAGCAAAATGGCCCGTTGTTCCTCAAGTTCACTCTGCAACAACGCCAAGTCCAGCCCAATTTGTTCTCGGCGACTGTCTGCTCTACTTTGCTGTTCCTGCAGGCGAATCAGTTGTACTTGCGCTTCGTGCTGTCTCTTGGTCAAACTTTCAACGAGATTTCTCGCCTGAACCACATTGGCTTTGATCTCCCCGGTCCGTAATTGCAACTGGTCCCGCTTGGCCATCGATTCATTCTTTAGCATATCGAGTGCACGAACTTCAGTACGCAAGGCTTCGATTTGCTGTTGTCGCTCAAGCCGTCCGCTTTGAGCATTGTCGGCGGCGTAGAAAGACACACCTGTTGCACTGACACAATGTCCTTGAGGGGTGAATACCTTTTGTCCTGGCTTCAGGTTTTTCCTTTTTGCCAGCGCAGCTTGTAAATCGGGCGCCAGTAGGTAACCGGCCAATGATTGGATCAAGGACTGCTGGATGGCCGAGTCTGGACTGCGCACCAAACTGGCCAGGTCTTCGGGTCCAACAGAAAGGTGCGAGTTGCCACCCTGACTCATTGATTCCATGAAAGCGACGCGCGCAGGAGGTGGTTGTTTGGCAAAGCCCTCAACCATGTCAAGAGTTCGCACCTGAAAACTGTCCAACGATTCACGTAACGCCGATTCAAGTGCTCTTTCCCAGCCGCGTTCGACCTGAAGCTTTCCCAAAAGACGAGGGGTGTCGCTGAGTCCACTGCTTTCAATCCAAGGCTTTAACTCTGCACTTTCTGCAAGTTGCTCATTCAATTTTTCCAAGGCTTGCAATTGGGCCTGTGCGTTGGCGTGTTTGTCCCGTTCGTTATTGAACGCGGCTTGAACATGGTCAAGTTCAGCACTACCCGCTGCCAATTTATTCTCAAGTTCATTGAGATTTCCCGCAGCATCGCCAAGTTCGCGCTCAAGTGACCGAACTCGGGATTGAACCTCATCCATTTCATGTGCAGAGGGCGCTGCGATTTGTAGTTTTTCACTTTCAAGCCTGTCCAGCTTCACTTGAATGGCGCTTTCAGCACGGCTCGCCGATTCTTGTTGAGAAGACACCTGACTCAGTGCCTGCTGAATCTGCATGACACCAGCGCGCTCTTGGTCCACTGCGGAGCGGGCAGCCTGCAGGGCCTGCTCGACCGGTTCCACTGCGAGCTCAGCCTCTTCGAGGGCTATGATCCGCTCTTCAAGCTCGGCTTGCATTTCCTCAGTGGATCCGCTGAGCTCTTCCAACCGAGCCTTGGCATCTTCCTGTCGTACAGTCCAATTTTGAATTTCAAGTTCAAGCTCGGCCACTCTGGCGCCCAAACGGGCACGCGATTCAGCCATGACACGCAAATCTGCTTCGAGACGGCTAACCTGGCGGTTGGCTTCTATCCATTGTGTTTGGTCGTTCTCCAGCTGTTGCTGGGCATCCACCTGCCTTTCACGCACCGCAAAAAGCTCTGTTTGTGTGCTGATGGACCTGCTTTGAATGGCTTCAAGGTCGGCCTTGGCGCGTTCAAGTTTGGCCTGACCGGTATTTTTCTGCTCCAGTGCCTCCGAATACCGGATGTACCACAGCAGACGCTGCTTGGTGTTTTTAGCCTCTTCAAGTTCTTTGAATTGGCGGGCAACCGTAGCCTGCTGCTCCAATCGCTCAATCTGACTGGTCAATTCGCGAAGAATGTCTTCGATACGGGTGAGGTTGTCGCGCGTATCTGCCAAGCGATTGCCTGTTTCCCTGCGTCGTTCCTTGTACTTGGACACCCCCGCAGCTTCTTCCAGAAAAATTCGCAGTTCTTCCGGGCGCGCTTCAATAATTCGGGCAATCATGCCTTGTCCAATAATCGCGTAAGCACGTGGCCCTAGACCGGTACCCAGGAAAATATCCTGAACATCGCGGCGGCGAACAGCCTGCTGATTAATGTAGTAAGTTGAGGCGCCATCGCGTGTCAACACGCGTTTCACTGATATTTCCGAATATTGGTTCCAGCTGCCACCGGCCCGCCCTTCAGTGTTGTCGAACACCAATTCGACGCTGGCGCGTGAGGCTGCTTTGCGGTTAGTCGAACCATTGAAGATCACGTCTTGCATTGACTCACCACGCAACTCCGATGCCTTGGATTCACCAAGCACCCAGCGCACGGCGTCGATAATGTTGGATTTGCCACAGCCGTTTGGCCCCACCACGCCCACCAGATTACTGGGCACGGCAAAGGACGTTGGTTCAACAAATGACTTAAAGCCAGCTAAACGTATGTGAGTTAATCGCACGATGAAGTGGAAATGAGACCAATAGAACGAATAAAAACTTCAACCCACGGGAACTTGAAAACCCGCTGACCTTATAATAGCAAAGCCTTTGCGCTTTACGCCGGCCCACCGCCCTTAGTTGGCATGATGATTGAGTTGTTTAACGCCACAAGGCCAAAGGCCTTGACGGCCCGAGAGAGAAGCATGAGTAACAAACCCAGCCGTGATTTGCAGACTTTCCCGAATCCAAACCCGGATCGGCCCTACCACGTTCACATCGAAGTACCTGAATTTACTTGTCTTTGTCCATTGACGGGGCAGCCTGACTTTGCCACCTTGGTGATTGACTACTTGCCTAATCAAAAGAATGTAGAGCTGAAAAGCCTGAAAATGTACATGTGGAGTTACCGCGAGGAAGGTGCCTTCCACGAGGCAGTAACCAACAAGATACTGGATGATCTGGTGGCGGCAACAGACCCACGCTACATGAAATTAACTGCAAAATGGTATGTTCGGGGCGGCGTATACACCACGGTTGTGGCTGAACATCGTCACGCTGGCTTTCAGCCTCTGCCAAAAGTTGAACTGGACTCCATTTCGACCATGAATCCGACTCGTGGTTAAACAGCAATTCCGGTGAACCGATTGAAAAATCTCGACAAACTTCAGCCTTATCCTTTTGAACGCCTCAGGGCCCTGTTCATGGACGCCCAGCACACGGGCGGCTTGACACACATCAACCTATCCATCGGTGAACCAAAGCATCCTACACCCGAATTGATCAAACAAGCCTTGATCGACAATCTTGATGGCCTGGCGGTTTACCCGGGCACACAAGGTCTGCCTGTGTTGAGAAAAGCGATATCAGACTGGATACTGCGCCGTTTTGACGCGTTAATCGACCCAGATACTCAGGTTTTGCCAATCCTGGGCTCTCGCGAGGCCTTGTTCTCTTTCGCGCAGGTCGTGTTGGACGGCTGTGAGGTTGGTAGCCACGTTGTTTTTCCCAATCCTTTCTATCAAATATACGAGGGAGCCACTTTTTTAGGTGGTGCAGAACCAGTATTCGTCAATATTGACCCCACCAGCGGACTTTCTGATTTTCATGCGCTCAGCCCCGACGTTTTGGCCAAAACAAAGCTGATGTACGTATGTTCACCCAACAACCCTACAGGTTCGGTGTATTCGCTGGAGGATTGGCAAAAACTCTTCGATTTGGCGGACGAATACAATATCGTGATTGCCTCGGATGAGTGCTATTCAGAAATTTACCTCGATGGAACCGCTGCGCCCATTGGTGGGCTTGAGGCAGCGAGCCGTTTGGGAAGGTCGGATTACAATAATCTGATTGTATTCTCCAGTTTATCCAAGCGATCCAATGCGCCGGGGCTTCGCTCTGGCTATGTGGCTGGCGATGCCGAACTGATCAAATCATTTCTTCGCTACCGCACCTACCACGGCTCAGCCATGTCGACCACCATTCAAATGGCAAGCTTGGCTGCCTGGAACGACGAAGCACATGTGGCAGAAAACAGGCGCTTGTACTCCGAGAAGTTCAAATCCTTTAGCGCTATTCTTGAAGGCAAACTCAAGCTACATATTCCGCCCGCAGGCTTTTATTTTTGGGCTGATGTGAATCAAAGCGACACCGCATTTGCCAAAAGGCTGTTTGAGCAGGCGCATGTTACCCTGTTGCCCGGAAGTTATCTGGGCCGCGAGGTAAATGGTCTCAACCCGGGCAGTAACCATGTGCGAATCGCCCTGGTGGCCAGCCTTGCTGAATGCAACGAAGCAGCAAACCGAATCAAAAATACTCTCTGACACAGGAAATCACCATGACAACAAATCATCAATCCATTATCGAAGCCGCTTGGGAAAACCGTGCAGACATTTCCCCTTCATCTGCCCCCGCTGACGTTCGCGCCGCCGTGGGCGACGTTCTTGAAAAGCTGAACAGCGGTGAATTGCGTGTTTGTTCCAAGGACAGTGGCGAATGGGTCACACACCAATGGATCAAGAAAGCCGTGCTGCTTTCCTTCCGCCTTGAAGACAACAAGCCGATGGCAGCTGGTGGATTTACCCAGTTTTACGACAAGGTGCCTACCAAGTTTGTGGATTACACCGAGGACGACTTCAAGAAAGGTGGCTTCCGTGTAGTACCGCCTGCCGTGGCCCGCCGAGGAAGCTTTATTGCCAAAAACGTGGTGCTAATGCCCAGCTACGTCAACATTGGAGCCTATGTGGACGAAGGCACCATGGTCGACACGTGGGCTACTGTGGGCTCGTGCGCGCAAATCGGAAAAAACGTTCACCTCAGCGGTGGCGTGGGTATTGGTGGTGTGTTGGAACCCCTGCAGGCCAACCCCACTATCATCGAAGACAATTGCTTCATTGGCGCACGTTCCGAGGTTGTTGAAGGGGTGATTGTTGAAGAAAACTCGGTCATTTCTATGGGTGTGTACATCGGCCAGAGCACCAAAATTTACAACCGCGAAACGGGTGAGGTGACGTACGGACGAATTCCCGCCGGGTCAGTGGTGGTGAGTGGTTCATTGCCCAGCGCCTGCGGAAAGTACAGTTTGTACTGCGCAGTCATCGTCAAGCGCGTGGATGCGAAAACACGCGCCAAAACTGGTATCAATGAACTGCTGCGCAATGCAGAGTAAGGGGAAGCCGACAGGATGACAGCCAAAGTATATGGAATTCCAAATTGCGACAGCGTGAAAAAAGCCATCGCTTCGCTGAAGAGCAATGACATTGAAATTGTTTTTCACGACTTCAAGAAGCATGGCGTACCCGCGCAATTGCTCGATGAATGGATAAGTGCCTTTGGACTGGACAAAGTCGTCAACCGAAAGGGCACCACTTGGCGCAGCCTGGATGAAAGCCTGCAAGGCAAAGCCAAGTCGACCGAGGGTGCCAAGGCTCTTCTGTTGGAATACCCCAGCATTATTAAACGCCCGGTCGTCGAGTTAAATGGCGTCCTTAGTATTGGGCAAACCGATTTCAGCAAAGGCAATTCATGAATCAGGAACACACCGCACACATGGCAGTCGACCCCAAAGAACTTCATACGGTTCGCGACTGGGTGCGGTTTTACGTCAGTGAAATGCGCCGTGGACAAGTGTATTTTGGTCACGGGTCAAGCAATGCATTTGACGAAGCGATTTACATGGTGCAGTCCGCGCTTAGTTTACCGATTGGCGACATTGGACCGTTTTGGGATGCACGGGTTACCAGCCACGAAACCAACCGGTTGACCCGTTTCATTACACAACGAGTAGTCGATCGCAAACCCGCCAGTTACATCACAGGCGAAGCATGGCTGCAAGGCCATTCATTCAAGGTTGACGAGCGGGTCATCATCCCACGCTCCTTCATTGCTGAACTGCTGGCAGACCAATTAACACCGTGGGTGAATGCCCCTGAAATGCCCTTCGATATTCTTGATATGTGCACAGGCTCTGGTTGTCTGGCTATTTTGGCAGCGTATATGTTCGAGAATGCGCAGGTCGATGCCGTCGACTTGTCTGCTGAGGCATTGAAGGTTGCACGAGAAAACATTCAACTGCACGACATGAAACAGCGAGTGCACGCCATTGAATCCGATTTATTTTCGAATTTGGATGGCAAACAATACGACTTCATCCTCACGAATCCGCCTTATGTCAACGAGGCTTCCATGAAAAAACTGCCGCCGGAGTACCTGCACGAACCGCGGATGGCTCTGGCTGGTGGCGACAGCGGCATGGACCTGATTCATGACATTCTTGAACAAGCCCCCCAACACCTGAAAGACGGTGGTTTTCTGGTGGTTGAACTTGGCAATGAGAAACTGCACTTCGAGGCTGCCTTCCCGCATTTAAATCCCATTTGGCTTGAAACCTCGGCAGGTGACGAACAAGTGTTTTTGCTCAACAAAGAAGACTTGGTCTAACCCTATTCAATGATTCAAATTAACAATCTCAGTATTGCGCGGGGCAGCAAACCCATTCTAACCAATGCTGAACTCACACTGTTTCCCGGAGAAAAAGTTGGTTTGATTGGTCACAATGGTGCCGGCAAGTCCAGTTTTCTTAGCGCCCTCCTCGGCGAACTTCACATTGACCAGGGCAGTATTGATCTACCCAAGGTTTGGCGTCTCTCCTGGATCGATCAAGAGGTCACAGCCAATCATCTCAGCGTGATCGATTTTGCACTCGAGGGTGACCGTGCTTTGCACGAAGTTCGTCAGAAAATACACGCCGTCGAAGAACATGGCGACATGGAACAACTTGGCCACCTGTACGAAGAACTAGAGAATCTGGACGGTTACACCGCAGAAGCCCGAGTAGCAACTATCCTTCACGGCTTGGGTTTTAAAACCGAAGACTTGCAACGCAAAGTCGGAGAATTTTCTGGTGGTTGGAAGATGCGCCTGAACCTGGCCAAAGTGCTGGGCTCGAGGGCCGATCTTATTTTGCTGGATGAGCCTACCAACCATCTCGACATCGAGGCTGTAGTGTGGTTGGAGCAGTGGATCAAGCAAGTCAACAGCACGGTAATTCTGGTTTCCCATGATCGAGACTTTCTCGATGAGGTATGCACCCACACAGTACACCTTAATAGCGAAAAACTGACCAAGTACACGGGTGGTTATTCTGCGTTTGAGCGAGCTTTTGCCGAGCGTGCAGATCAGGTTAGCCAGGCCAATAAAAAAGCCGCTGGTGAAATGGAAAAGCTGCAAAAATTTGTAGATCGTTTCAAAGCGAAGGCCAGCAAGGCCAAGCAGGCCCAGAGCCGTGTGAAAAGGTTAGAAAAAATCAAGTTGATTGAAACCCTGCAAGTCGAACCACATGTCGCCATTCCGTTTATGGAACCGCACAAGAGCCCAGACCCATTGGTGGTGCTAAATCGAAGTGATTGTGGCTATGAAGGCGCAGCACCCATTCTAAAAAACATCAGTCTTGAACTTCGTCCCGGCGACCGAATCGGTCTGCTGGGTGCAAACGGCAATGGCAAAACCACCTTGGTTAAAACCTTGGTCGGCGAGTTGGAGATGTTGGGTGGAGATCGGGTTGAGGGCAAAGGGCTGGTGTACGGTTACTTTGCTCAAGATCAAATTGAATCATTGGACATGAATGCCACGCCATTGCAGCACATGTCTCGCCTCGAACGACAAATTTCGGAACAGAAGGCGCGGGAGTTCCTCGCACGCTATCACTTTAGAGACGATAAAGTGCGGCAATTGGTGGGCAGTTTTTCAGGTGGTGAAAAGTCTCGTCTGGCTTTGGCCCTTTTGGCTTACAAACGCCCCAACCTGCTCTTGCTGGATGAACCCACCAACCACTTGGACATAGCCACTCGCCAGGCCTTGGCTAGCAGCCTGCTTGAATTTGAGGGTGCTTTGGTCATGGTGTCTCACGACCGCCACTTGCTGGAATCAATCACCGACCGTTTTTGGCGCGTTCACCAAGGTGCAGTGACCGAGTTTGATGGAGACCTCGATGATTATGCCGAGCTGCTTCGCAAAGAGACCAGCACAGAAACCCGCAATGCAAAACTATCCAATCCGAACAACAAATCAGCCACGACGGTTTCAGCACCCATCGACAGGCAGGCTGTGAGCCAGCGAATCAAACAGTTGGGTAATCAGATTAAAAAACTAGAGAAGCAAATTGAAATTGATCAGCCCAAATTGATCAAACTGGATGAGGCTTTGGCCAAATGCGACTACAGCAAACCCGAAGATTCAAAAAAAGCGGCTGAATTCCACAATGAACGCAATTTGCTCGGCACTCGACTTGAAATCGCCGAGACTGAACTGTTGGAACTGATGCTTGAAATCGAACAGTTGGAGGAATCCCTTGGCGTTGCAAAAATAAACTAGTGATTGCTAATCCAGAATTCCCTCTTCGCTGAGAAATTCACGCCAGGCGTTTGAATTGAAGCAAAGTGATACATTAACAACCTGGGTGTTCAAATTCACCAGGTTATCGCGGAGTATCTGGCGCTTTTCAGCGCCCGCTATCTCACACATTTTTGCTCGGACATGACTCTTAACAACATCAGGCACGCACAAAATTGGCTTGAATTCCGTGTCACGCAAGCGATCTCCCAGAACTTGCTCCAGTAATTCCTGTGTGGCTTGTGCCGGGGTCAGCTGACCCTGTTTTGCATCCTGGAAAGCCAATTCAATCAGACCAATTTGACTTCGCAGCAACAAAGCGTCGAGCGTTCGATGCATTTCAAGTGATCTGTTTCTCGACTCCACCAGCCGCAAATAAGAGGCAGGCAGAGTCCAGCTTGGAATGTCTGCCCGGTTAATCAACTCGAGACTGACTTTGAGGGACGGGCGATAAGCAGGGTTGTGATCATCCGTGTGTGCATCGCGAACGGATGCTTGCAACTCTTCATCAAAGTTCTTGTCGTCATTCCCAATCAATGACTCCAAAACCCGATTGCTGCTAATTGACATTGCAGACGGCTCAGTTGAAAACGCCATGACATGCTCGCGGCTGATTGCAGCCACATCCTGAGGCTCCGAAATGACGGCCTGATCAACGTTGTGCACCTGCGCAGTTTGCCATGGTACAGCAGCCGTTTTTTTGCGAGAATGCCTCCAGTAGAAAAGTAAAGTCATCGTCAACAGAGCCAAAGACCCAAGCGCTACAGGTAACAACAAATCCTGTTGTAAATGATGAACCGCACTTTCACTGCTGTATTCCACCATACCTAGCCCGCCGGAAGTATCACCGCTTTCTTTTCGGCTTTCTATTAATCCGGCGCCCAACAAACCAGTATCCAGCGATGCTACTTTCAACGCTTCATCATGGCTGCTCACAGGTTCGGTCTGAGTTATAGGGGCCGAATTGGCGACGTCAAGTCCCTCTTGCTTCATATGACTTGGAAATTCTTCGTCTTGATGCCACCAGGCTGGATTTGACTCGACCTTGGGTTGCGGTGGTTTCCTGGAACTGGCCAGCAACGCTGACATTCTTGGGTCGAAAGCAGACACTGAGCCAACTTCGTTCAAATCGGGTAAAGCGTTGTGATCTTCAGCACCTTGTCTCAGGATTAATGTCCATGTTGTCCTGAACACCAGCAAAGGACACTCCGACACCAACTCCATTTCAACCACAGCATCATTCACCGGTGCCACAGATTTGAACTCCAGAAGCCCTCCCCGACGAATCGTCGGTTCAAAGCTCACCAACACTTCACGAGATGACTGGGTCTCATGATTGCCCCGGATGCCTTCGAATGGACTCGTTCGCGCTTTTAAACAGGTCGATCGCAATTGTGTTTCAACACCTTCAGGCAGATTGCTGACCGTACTTTTCAGGTGAAGGGTTTGGCCGATTTCCTGTATTCCCTTGGGTGTCGATATTTCGAGACTCAAAACTGGCAGAGAGACAAGCGCCAACCAGGCACCGAGAACAGCACGCACCGACCGGTACATTATTTGAGTGGCTTTGGTCCAGATAATCGGCATGTCAAAATCTCGGTTCAATTGTTCCAGTGAGCATTAGCATACGCATGGCAAGATTGAGTGAGGTATCCTTGAAATGACCTAACACGAAGGTGTTAGCCCAATTGCATGACAGGAGAGCGTCGATTGAACACTGCGCAGAATGAACCGATTCAGGTGTATACCTGGACAACTCCCAACGGCTACAAAATTCACATCGCTTGTGAGGAAATGGGCCTTGCGTGGAAACCTATCGCTGTGGATATCGGCAAGGGTGATCAATTCAAGCCCGATTTTCTGAAATTCAGTCCCAACAATAAAATACCTGCAATTATCGATCCCCACGGCCCTGACGGCGCTCCGTTCGAGCTCTTCGAAAGTGGGGCCATTCTGATTTATCTGGCAGAGAAAACCGGTCAGTTTTTCGGCAATAGTTATCGTGAGCGTCTATCGATTATTCAATGGCTGATGTTTCAAATGGGTGGGGTAGGCCCAATGTTGGGGCAAGCACATCACTTTCGGATTTACGCGCCTGAACCAATTGAATATGCTATTAACCGGTATACCAATGAGGCCAAAAGGCTATACCAAGTAATCAACAAGCAGCTCAATAATTGCCCTTACATCGCTGGAGAAAATTATTCAATTGCTGACATGGCGTTGTATCCCTGGGTTTATCGCTGGCAGCGCCAGGGAATTGAGTTAAGTGACTATCCCGCAGTGCACAAATGGTATGAAGAATTAAGTGCCCGGCCAGCTGTTATCAAAGCCTTGAGTGTAAATCTAGAATGAGTGTTCTTATCAATCTGTAAACTGTTCAGTACACTACGGTCAATTTTATAAAAATAGAAATTTGGGAGACCTCTTTATGGCGAATATCGCCACTTTCTTGTTTCAACACGACGACACCCCCAATCGCGTGTTGTACCGTCAGTTTATCGACAACGAGTGGGTTGATTTCAAAGCGCGGGAAATGATTGACCTCGCGCGTTCCTGGCAAGCCTTTTTCCGGTCCATGGGCTTGCAGCCTGGCGACAGAGTCGCCATTTGCTTGAAAAACAGCGTTCACTGGGTCGCATTTGATCAAGCCGCAGTGGCCATGGGACTGGTGTCAGTGCCGCTTTATGTCGATGACAATGCCAGTAACATCGCCTATTGCATTCAGGATTCAGGATCGAGAGCCGTGGTTGTGGAGAACGACCGCATTGCCCGGAACCTGTTGAAAGAGAATCTAAAAGATGTCCGGATTTTATCCATCAAGTCGGACATCGAGAAAGAGGCCGATGGCGTAGAAAACGCAAATCATGTGCTGAAAGGTCTGGACAAGAAACTGGAGCCTTTTGAATTGCTTGACCTCGAGCAAAACACGCTTGCAACAATTTGCTACACCTCCGGTACCTCGGGTCGCCCCAAAGGCGTGATGTTGTCTCATAAAAACGTGATTGCCAACGTAGACAGTTGTTTCCAGCTGGATATTGCGAAACCCGAAGACGTATTCTTGTCTTTTCTGCCAATGTCTCACATGTTCGAGCGCACGGGAGGTTATTACCTGCCCTTGCGTGTAGGCGCAAAGGTTATTTATGCGCGCGGCATCAATCAATTGCCTGAAGACCTGGCGACCCAAGCCCCAACGGTGCTGTTCGCTGTTCCGCGCATTTTCGAAAAGTTTTATGGGCGTATTCAGGCTTCCGTCAAAGATTCTCGATTCAAGAGAAAGGCATTTGAGAAACTGGTCGATGTGGGTTGGCGGATGGAACAAGGCAAAGGAGGCATTGTTGATCATTTCCAGCTTCCCCTTTTGCGCGCCAAAGTGGCGCAACCCATTTTGGAGAGGTTGGGTGGTCGACTGCGTTTGGCCGTAGTGGGCGGTGCCGCACTCGACAGCACAATTGCCAAATCATTTATCGCCATGGGGCTACCCATTCTTCATGGCTACGGCATGACTGAAGCATGCCCGGTCATTTCAGTGAACCGTCCAGAAGGCAACGTACCCGAATCCGTTGGACCGGCCTTGCCCAATGTCGAGGTTATGCTGGGTGAACAGGACGAATTGTTGGCTCGTGGCCCCAACATCATGTTGGGGTATTGGCAAAATGAAGAGGCCACCAAAACTGCCATTGATGCAGACGGTTGGTTGCACACGGGCGATGTAGCCGAGATCAAGGACAAACGAATTTATATTCGTGGCCGAATTAAAGACATTATGGTTCTATCCAACGGGGAAAAGTTTTCTCCTCAAGACGCAGAAATGGCAATCATTGGCGACGATGTCTTTGAGCAAATTGTTCTGATCGGTGAGGGGCGTCCTTTTATTGGGATGATCGCTGTGACCGCAAATTCCAACGAGAAGGAGCTGATCAAACGGGCCAATGAGCGTCTACAGCATTTGCCTCGCTACATTCGTGTTCGTCGAATTATCACAACCAAAGAACCGTGGACGGTCGATAATGGCCTTCTAACCCCTACCCTGAAGGTGAAGCGTTTGAAGGTGATTGAGGCGTTTAAGGATCGAATCAACGATCTTTATGCAGAGGGTATGGGAGATTGATTGAAAGTCCCTGCCCGACTTGATACAAAAAAGCCCACTTCGCAGTGGGCTTTCTTTATTCCGCTGGCAAATCATCGTGATCGTAATTGTCTGATCCGATACGGGCCAAAAAGTCCGCTGCTCGGTCCGGCGGTGGACAAGTAGACCTCAACCCGTCGATGTATGAAAACAGATCCTCAGAGATATTCTGCCACATCGGGTCTAGCACCACGTCGACCCCTTCATGGCGCAGCAGTTCAGCGGCACTTGAGAATGCACCGTCCCCAGTCAGCAAAACCACCTGTTGAACCTGTCTTTTGTAGGCCAAAGTAGCGAGGTCAACACCCATCCTCAATTCAATTCCTTTGGGGTGAGAATCTGGTGTGAAATCCTCATCAGCAAGGTCGTCAACTGTGATTCGCTTGCCCAACAAATCGGCCAATGCGTCCTCATTGAGTTTCCAGGTATCGGCTTCACGTGCCTCACCCAGTTTCACCGCCAACTTCCGTTTTCTTTGCAATTGACGCTGAAATGCAACTCGAAATTGTCCCTCTTTGGATTTAGACAAATCGATTTGCTGCCTGGACACGGGCAAAGTCACGCGTTGTGTAAACACTGGGGTGTCGTAAAAAAAAATTCGGAACAGGTGACGCTTTGGCTGGTTGCGTTCAAACAAATGAGCCGCTGACAAGCGCCACACCAGATCTGCCATGACTTTTGCATCATGGTGGACTGAACTCGGGAAAATTTGGCGAATTCTGCGAATGAAGAAAGGACCATCCACAAGGATAGCTGTAAGCATATAAGCCTTTGATAAATATATAAATAATTAGTTGGCCAAACTTATTTCGGCGTCTAGAAAAAGTTTTCCACAAATATAGTACCACTGAATAACCGTCAAAAATAGCGATGGCAGCACCCATTAAGAGGGAGAATCTTGCACAGCAAAATTGGCAATACACATACAATAAGTAAGCATAGTACTTACAGCAACTTATTGCCCCCTACAGCCCATTGGTGCGGAGGAAGAATTGAGCAAAAACTCGGACAGTAGCTTGAACGACACCGCCAGGAAACAAGGCAAATATTGGCTATACATCCTCTCGAACAGCAAACCCAATGGCCCTCTTTACCTTGGGGACACAAATTGCCTACTTGAGCGAATGGAAGAGCACCTTCAGGGGCTTAGACGGGATTACGCCCACTATCATCGCCTGGATCGTCTCGTTTACTTCGAGGTTTGGAGTGATCATGACAAGTTTGTGGCCCGACTTCGCCGAGTGCGGAACTGGCCTCGGGACATGCGTTTGCTGTTGATTGAATCCCTGAACCCCGACTGGGACGATTTATTGCCCCAATTTATGAGCGAATATTCAGTAAAAAGAGTGGAGGAAACAGAAAAGGACCAAGAAAAAGCTGCGTGAGCAAATTTTTTGAAAATTTGGTATTCCAATTTCCCTGTTCAGCGTTAACAATAATTGAACCTTTTCTTGCAACTCACACACCAATCACTGTGTTGTTCAGTGATGTGTGATGTCAAGGGAATTTGGTTAGAGCCTCGGTGTGAATCTGAAAAACTCCGAGCCCAGTACCAACTGCGTTGCAGCGTGTTTTTCAGGAGTTCATCATGAGTTCGATTGCAGAGCGTTTGACTCGGTCTTATTGCCTGTTTCATTGGTTGCAGGTTAAGCCCATTCCGGATCAAATTCGTTCTAGCGTGGCTTACAGTTCGCTCGAGCAAGAACTGCTGGCACTTAAAGTGAAACCTGAAGATTTGGCTGCAGTCGGTTCTGATGTAACAGATAATTTTGAAGAATCGAGACTGGCATTTATGGTTCGCTACAGCGGGCTCACCTGGTCGACCTGCTCTATCTTCTGCGACGCAATCGAGAACAATAGCTGGCTTCAAAACGGAAGTCCATTGCTGGTTCAGTTCACAGGTGTGGATGCAAGTGGTCAGGTAGGTTTACCTAAAGTAGCTCTGGGCGACTTTATGTTCCTGAAACCCAGCAATGTGTGGATTGACAACAATCGAGTGGTGTCCTTTACGGTTCGCTGGAACAAACACGAAACCCGCCGCATGGAACGTTTTATCCGATTGGCCTCGGCACGGCATGGTCTCGAAGCAACGGTCAGTAACATCGCTCAAAGTGAAAAGTTCATTGCGGCCATCAAGGCCACAGTAGGTGCACAGTAAACTGCTTCCAGTACTGCAGAACATCGGATTGTTCAATTAAAAAGGCACCTTCGGGTGCCTTTTTAATTGATACTTATCAACATGCAAGATACCAAACCGGCTACTACCGCCTTATATGACCTGATTACCGGTGACGAAGATGCGCGAGTTTGCAAGGACATCCCCGATGAGTCTTGCAAACATCAACCTGTCAATTTTTTTCTGCATCTGATCAGCAATTTTTTCACCAAGCTTGCAGACGAAATAGCCAGTGCCCGGCTGATATTTCCATGGGTTCTGGGTCTCTTGGGGGCCCCGCTTCTCCTGGTTTCTCTTGCAGTGCCCATTCGAGAGTCGGGTGTTTTGCTCCCCCAGCTGTTTATTGCAGCCAGGATAAGAGCCAAAGCACTCAGAAAGTATGTCTGGATGTTGGGGGGGATGCTCAGTGGCATCGCGCTTTGGGCTTGTGCATTTGTATTGCTAGTTGATTTATCGGCGAAACATGCCGCCTGGCTGGTTTTTGCCGCGCTGATTCTGTTCAGTGTCGCAAGGGGCGTTTGCTCTGTGGCAGCGAAAGACGTTTTGGGGAAAACCGTATCTAAATCACGGCGAGGCACACTCATGGGACTGGCCACCAGCGTTTCGGGCATTTTCACTTTGCTGTTGGGATTGAATCTGGGGTTTTACAATCAGATTAAAAACAATGAAGGGATATTGGCAAGTCTTTTCGGTATTGCGGGGCTGTGCTGGATAGTGGCCTCAGTGGCCATTTGGGCAATTCGAGAGGAACCTGGTGCCACTGAAGGCGGCGCAAATGCGGGTATCGAGGCTTTAAAGTCACTTCGTTTGCTCAAAGATGACATACCTTTTCGTAATTTCGTGATTGTTCGCACCCTGCTGCTCAGTGTGTCGTTAGGAGCACCCATGTTGATCATTCTTGCTCAGAACAGCCTGGGCAATGCAGCATTGATTGGTTTGTTTTTAATTGTTTCGGGCTTGGCCAATACTGTGTCTGGCTACGTGTGGGGACGCTTGGCTGATTATTCAAGTCGAAGTTTGATGGCGGTCGCCAGCGGCATCAACGCCATGGTGAGCATTGCAGTGTTGATGATTTTGCAATTCGAGATCGAGCTTAGCGCCTTGCTGCTGTTTGTGACCGCTTATTTTCTGACATCAGTTTGCCTGGCAGGCGTGCGTTTGGGCAGGAAAACCCTGCTTGTGGATATGGCCACTGCGGAAACACGCTCAGCTTACGTGGCTGTCAGCAATACTGTGATCGGTCTTCTCATCTTGATTATGGGCGTAGCGGTCAGTTTGCTTGCTGGGCAAAACACGCAAGTGATGCTGTGGATTTTTAGCGGTTTTTCAGCGACTGCTTGCGCACTGTGCCCTCTACTTTTACCAGCACAGCGCGGCTAACACAAATCAAAACCCGATTAATCAAGGCCTGAGTACAGTTTTACCACCCAGATAAGGCTGAAGTACTTCTGGAACCTTCACCGATCCGTCTGCCTGCTGGTAGTTCTCCAGCACAGCAACCAAAGTACGCCCTACCGCAAGCCCTGAACCATTCAGTGTGTGTACAAACTCGGTTTTACCTGCTTCGTTTTTAAAGCGGGCTTTCATTCGTCGCGCCTGAAAGCTTTCGCAGTTCGAGCAAGACGAAATTTCGCGGTAGGTATTCTGAGCAGGCAACCAGACCTCAATATCGTGGGTACGTGTTGATCCAAAACCCATGTCGCCAGTGCAGAGCACAATGACCCGATAGGGCAGACCCAGCTTTTGCAGGATGTTTTCCGCGTGTTGGGTCATTTCATCCAGTGCGGCATATGAGTTTTCCGGATTTTCAATCCGAACCATTTCAACTTTGTCGAATTGGTGCTGACGAATCAGGCCACGGGTGTCACGGCCATAGCTGCCCGCCTCGGATCGGAAACAGGGCGAATGCGCTGTCATTTTGATTGGCAGGTCTGCGGCTTTCAAAATTTGATCAGCCACCAGATTGGTTAATGTGACTTCAGCGGTTGGAATTAAATACAAAGGCTCGGACGTTCCTTCTTCTCCGCCCTTCTTCACTGAAAAGAGATCATCCGCAAACTTCGGAAGCTGACCTGTCCCTTTCAAGGTTTCGCCGCGAACGATGTAGGGCGTGTAGTGCTCAGTGTAGCCATGCTGTTCGGTGTGTGTATCGAGCATGAACTGCGCCAAGGCGCGATGCAATTTGGCAATTTGCCCCTTCAACACAGCGAAACGAGAACCCGACAAATTGGCAGCGGTCTCAAAGTCCAGGCCAAGTTTTTCGCCGAGGTCGACATGGTCTTTGATGTCGAAATCAAACTGGGCAGGTGTACCCCAACGGCGAAGCTCAACATTGTCTTCCTCGGACTTACCTGCAGGCACGGATTCATGTGGCAAATTTGGAATATTCAACAAAAATGAATTCACTTCATCCTGCAAAGCAGCGAGGTCGGTTTCATTTCGTTTTAATTCGTCGCCTAAACCTGCCACTTCGGCCATCACCGCGGACACATCCTCGCCTTTGGCCTTTAACTGACCGATTTGCTTGGACATGCTGTTTCGCTTGGCTTGCAGTTCTTCGGTGCTGGTTTGTAGTTGCTTGCGTTTGCCTTCCAAGACATTAAATTGCTCAATGTCAAGGCTGTAGCCACGTAGGGCTAATCGTTCTGCCACATTGGCCAGGTCTTTGCGAAGCAATTGAATATCAAGCATGAAAAATTTCTCGAAACGCGGTTGGTGTGAATAGCGGAGATGGTACTAAAACTTCTAGCCCCTTGTGGGCCGTTTTGTGGGTGCTTCTTACTTTTTTTGGCGGGCTTCAGCGTTGCGTTGGGCAAGCCACTTGAGCTTTTCTGTAATTTTACCCTCAAGGCCGCGTTCTGTGGGCTGATAAAACTGTGAGGCTTGCATGCCATCAGGCCAATAGCTTTCACCGGCGGCATGTCCCTCTTCCTCGTCGTGGGCATAACGATATCCAGTGCCATGGCCCAGCTCTTTCATCAGCTTGGTGGGGGCATTGCGCAAATGCATGGGTACAGGCATGGAATTGCTCTGTTTCACATGCGCCATGGCCTGTTTGTAGGCGTTGTAACCCGCATTGCTTTTCGCAGCGATTGCGAGATAAAGCACGCACTGGGCCAAAGCCAATTCACCTTCAGGGCTACCCAAGCGTTCATAAGTTTGCGCAGCTTCGTTCGCGATGGTAAAAGCGCGGGGATCGGCCAAGCCAATGTCTTCCCACGCCATGCGCACAATGCGACGGGCCATGTAGCGCGGGTCAGCCCCCCCATCAAGCATGCGGCAAAACCAGTACAAGGCCGCATCGGGGTCAGAGCCACGCACCGATTTGTGCAAGGCCGATATTTGATCATAAAAAGCATCGCCCCCTTTGTCGAAACGACGAATCTGCGAGGGGGCAATTTGCTTTAACGCAGAGAGACTCAGGCTCTTCAGCCCCTGCGCTTTCGTTTGAAGCAGCGTAATCTCCACCAAATTCAGAAAACGGCGTGCATCCCCATCGGCATAAGCACACAACGCCTCAAAAGCCTCTGCCTCTACAACCACTTCAGTGTTCAACTCTGCCTGAGCACGCTTGAGCAAATGCCCAAAGTCGTCTTCACTCAAGCTATTGAGTACATAAACCTGAGAACGTGACAACAACGCAGAGTTCACCTCGAATGAGGGGTTTTCAGTGGTCGCGCCAATAAATGTCACAAGGCCCGACTCTACAAAGGGCAATAAAGCATCTTGCTGAGATTTGTTAAAACGGTGAATTTCATCGATGAACAAAATAGTGGCTTTGCCTGCACGCGCATATTCACTGGCTTGATCAATCGCGGCGCGAATTTCCTTGACCCCGGAAAGCACAGCTGAAAGAGCAATGAACTGTGAGCTGGCAGCGCCTGCCAACAATCGAGCCAATGTGGTTTTACCCACACCGGGAGGGCCCCATAAAATCAGGGAATGGACATGTTGTCGTTCGAACAACAAGGACAACGGTTTGCCTGGGCCCAAGAGGTGGACTTGTCCCACCACTTCAGCCAGATTGCGTGGACGGATGCGCTCGGCCAAAGGAACCGACGCACTCACCGCTTCAGCGCTGACGCTGTTACGTACGCCCTTTGCAAAAGGACTAGTGCGTGAAGGTTCTTCACCAAACAAGTCTGAGGTCATTGCGTTTTAATGAGGTCAACACCCGCAGGGGCCTTGAAATCAAAATAACTTGCGGACCTTTGTTTGGAGAAATCCCAATTGGTCAGCTCCAGCTGGGTAACCTGCCCAAGCGCATCATGAATTTCGAGCTTGACCGGCAAGCCATCCTTCCAGCCGATTCTGGCAAAGTCGAACAGATTGTCTTTGTCTTTGGGGCGTATGACGAGCCATTCTTTGCCATCTTTGACACCCTCGTCTTTGAGATTGAACAATTTGTCGACGTCTTTGCTACCGAACAGAAGGGCTACGGGTGTGGAATCCATCGCGTTGCCAATCGGCTTTTGTGTGGCATGCCCCATGTCTTCGTCGTAAGAAACTACTGTGCTGCCGTTAGAAAGCAGCAGCAAAGGATAGGGTTTCTTGATTTCCCAGCGAAATTTTCCAGGTCGGGAAAACGTAAATTCTCCAGTGCCGCGCTGCTTCACCGCGCCACTTGGAGAAATGACCACCTGCGAAAACTGACCTTCAGCGAAAGCACGGTTCTTTACAAAGTTGTTCAACGCCTCTTGGGCGGAGGCCCAAGCAGATCCGATGGCTCCAGTGCTTAAAGCCGCAGCCAGAACAGATCGAAACAAGAATTGCTGAATTCGCATGAAAATTTTTATTCCTTTGAAACCATTATTTTCTAATAACGCACATCTGGACGATGGGTAAACAGGCTTTACCAAACTTAAAACGGTTCATCATCCTGTTGGCCCGCCTCTGTGCGAGCCAGAATTTCACGGTTGCCATTGGACTGCATGGCAGACACCAAACCAGCCTGCTCCATACTTTCAAGTAAACGCGCCGCGCGGTTATAACCAATCCGTAGGTGGCGCTGTACAAAAGAAATGGATGCTCTTCGGTGCTTGAGCACAATGCTGACAGCCTGATCGTATAGAGCATCCTTTTCGCCGTCAAAGCTGCCCGCGGTGGCGTCCATGCTGCCATTGCCACCCTCTTCGGCAGTTCCTCCTTCCAGAATGCCCTCTATGTAATTGGGCTCACCGCCCTTCTCTTTCAGGTACTCAACCACGCGATGAACTTCGTCATCCGACACAAACGCGCCGTGGACGCGCTGGGGAACGCCGGAGCCTGGAGGCAGGTACAACATGTCACCTTGACCCAAGAGCGCTTCGGCTCCCATTTGATCAAGAATGGTGCGGGAATCAATTTTGGAGGAAACCTGAAATGCGATTCGGGTGGGAATGTTGGCCTTGATCAACCCGGTAATGACATCCACCGAAGGCCTTTGAGTGGCCAAGATCAGATGAATACCAGCTGCACGAGCCTTCTGCGCCAAGCGAGCAATCAATTCTTCAATTTTCTTGCCCACCACCATCATCAGATCAGCCAGTTCGTCGATCACAATGACCAACATTGGCAGGGTGTCCAATGGCTCAGGTGCATCAGGAGTGAGGCTAAATGGGTTTGGAATACTCTGACCCGCCTTTTTCGCATCTGCAATTTTTGAGTTGTAGCCTGCCAAATTGCGTACACCCATTTTGCTCATCAGGCGGTAGCGCTTCTCCATTTCACCCACAGCCCAATTCAGGGCATTGGCAGCTTGGCGCATGTCGGTGACCACTGGGCATAACAGATGCGGGATACCTTCATAAACGCTCATTTCAAGCATTTTTGGGTCAATCAGAATCAAACGCACTTCTTCGGCGCCGCTTTTGTACAGCAGTGACAAAATCATCGCGTTGATACCCACCGATTTACCCGAGCCGGTGGTACCCGCCACCAAAAGGTGTGGCATTTTGGCCAAATCGGCCACCACCGGCTTACCGGCGATATCTTTACCCAAGGCCATCGTCACAGGCGATTTGTTGGTACTGTATACCTGCGAACCCAAAATCTCGGTCAACTTCACCACTTGTCTGCGCGGGTTAGGCAGTTCAAGCCCCATCAGGTTCTTGCCGTATATGGTTTCAACCACGCGTATAGACACCAAGCTTAATGCGCGGGCCAAATCTTTGGCCAAATTCACCACTTGAGAACCCTTCACACCCGCAGCAGGTTCAACTTCAAAACGGGTAATCACTGGGCCTGGCTGGGCCGCCATCACCTGAACCTGTACTCCAAAATCACTGAGCTTCTTCTCGATCAAGCGAGAGGTATATTCAAGTGTGTCAGCTGATACGGTTTCAATGGCGGCGGGCGCATCATCCAGCAAACCCAAAGGTGGTAACTCTGTCTCGGTCAGCTCGGCAAACAAAGGTTGCTGTTTCTCTTTAATCGCCTGTACCGAGGGTTCAACGGGTACAGCGACAGGTTCTATTCGAATCGGTTTGTGCTCTTCGAATTTCTCGCGTTTTTGCTCTACTTTTTCGACCCGGGCCAAGGCGACTTTTTTGCCTTCCTTGCGGTCGAAGTAGGCCGTCACCAATTCTCTGGTTTTGAACACCAATCCTTCCAGAAAGCCACCCACTCGCTCGGCCATTACCGCCCAGCTCAAGCCCAGTAGACCACTAAGGCCTGCTGCCGTGCACAGCAATAGCAACATCACAGCGCCAGAAAGTCCGAGCAACTGCTGAAAAATGCTGGAGATGGTTTGTCCGACAACGCCACCCGCACCTGCGGGAAGGCCTTCGCCTTTGAAGATCGACAAAGACTCAAGCCCCATTAAACCAACCCACAGCACCAAAAAGCCGATTGGTCTTACCCAGGCAATCCACTTTGGCAAGGGTTCGTTAAAACCAGGCAACTCGATGGCATCCACCATTTTGCGGGCACGCCACAACATAAAGAATGACAGGCCCAACAAAGCGTAAGCAGAATAGCCGGCGATGAAAAACAGCAAATCGGATAAGTGAGCCCCCACGGCCCCGCCAAAGTTGCTGACGACACTGCTGCCTGATTCATGGGAAAAACTGTCGTCGCTGCTGCTGTGCGAAACAAGAATCAGAAACAGGTAGATGGAAAAGACAAGAAGACATAACCAACGGATTTCCAGCAACAACTTGCTGATCCGAAGAGTGCCTGTATTTTGTGTGGTCCTGGAATTCACTGTAATAAGAGTAGCCCGCAATGCAGCATATAATTGAAGTCTGTATTCTGACAAAGTTCGAGAGAAATATCTCGAACAGACACCATTTGAAGCACAAAAGAGGTAGCAATGACCAGTTCTAACATGCCACGCCACGCCAAAGTCCTCATTTTGGGGTCTGGACCCGCCGGATACACCGCCGCCGTGTACGCCGCCCGTGCCAACCTGAACCCAGTTTTGATCACCGGCATGGCCCAAGGTGGCCAACTGATGACCACAACTGACGTGGACAACTGGCCCGCCGATGCGCAGGGTGTGCAGGGCCCTGACCTGATGACCCGCTTTTTGGCCCATGCCGAGCGCTTCAATACTGAGATCATTTTTGACCACATTCATACAGTTGAACTACAACAACGTCCATTCACGCTAAAAGGTGACTCTGGCGTTTACACCTGCGATGCATTGATTATTGCAACTGGCGCCAGTGCAATGTACTTGGGGTTGCCCTCTGAGGAAGAATTTGCGGGCAAAGGTGTGTCTGCGTGTGCCACTTGCGATGGCTTCTTCTACCGCAATCAGGAGGTGTGTGTGGTGGGTGGCGGCAACACCGCGGTTGAAGAAGCACTGTACCTGAGCAACATCGCCAAAAAGGTGACCGTGATTCACCGCCGTGACAAATTCAAAGCTGAAGCCATTTTGATCGACAAAATGATGGACAAGGTGAAGGAAGGAAAAATCGAGCTTAAAACGGATTACACGCTGGATGAAGTACTGGGTAACGAAATGGGTGTCAGCGGTGCACGGATTAAATCGACGAAAACTGGCGAAACCCAGGAATTGGCCCTGCAGGGCGTTTTCATCGCTATCGGCCACAAACCCAACACCGATATTTTTGAGGGCCAAATCGAGATGAAAAATGGGTACATCACCACTCGAAGCGGTTTGAATGGCCTGGCCACTATGACCAGCATTGATGGTGTCTTTGCCGCAGGTGACGTGCAGGACCATGTCTACCGTCAGGCAATTACCAGTGCGGGTACAGGTTGTATGGCTGCTCTGGATGCACAGCGCTGGCTGGAAGCTCAAGAAGGCTGACAAGAGCCCCTTTAAATAAGTACCGCATTGAAAAAGCTGACTTCCATGGCAGACCTTGAAGGCGTGAGGCGCTCGCTCAAAGAGCAGCGCCTCGAAGCCGAGCGCCAGGAGAAAATTAAATCTGCCGAACTTCAAAAACGACAAGAGGAAGCCAACCTGTTCAAAAGACAGGTTCGAGATGTCACTCCCCTGCCCGACGCCAATCTCAAGCTTCACGAACTGGAAAAACCGGCACCCATCGCCCGCCAGCGGGAAATGGATGATGAAGCTGTGCTGTGGGAAAGTATCTCCGATGAAATGGATGTCGAGCGCTTTCTGGAAACCGATGACAAGCTGTCCTACCGCCGCAATGGCGTTGGCGTAGAAGCCTTGAAAAAGCTGCGCAAGGGCCAATGGGTTATCCAGGCTCAAATCGATTTGCATGGGCTACGCTCTGATGAAGCCCGCACAGCGGTGGGTGAGTTTTTACGATCCAGCGTAAAACATGACATTCGTTGTGTCAGAATCATTCACGGCAAGGGCTTGGGTTCGATTGGCAAAGAACCCGTGCTGAAAGAAAAAGTAAAACGCTGGCTGGTGCAAAAAGACGAAGTGCTTGCTTTTTGCCAAGCCCCACCCCGAGACGGTGGCGCAGGCGCCCTGCTGGTGATACTCAAAGCCCGACAATAACAAGACACACCACGGAGACAGCACAGATGAAAGCTGCGAGCAACCCCATTGAATGGCAACAAGGTTTTGCCAAATCCAGCATTACTGGGCTGAATATGGCCTGGGAAAGCGCAGGCCCTGAAGATGGTGAAACCATCTTCATGGTGGCTGGACTTGGCTGCCAGCTGACCATGTGGAACGATGAGTTTTGTGCACCTTTGTTGCAGCGGGGTTACCGACTGGTGCGCTTCGACAACCGCGATATCGGCCTGACCGACCAACACCCGACCAGCATGAAAGTGAACGTACCAGCCACATTCATTCGCAACAAGCTGGGCCTGCAAACACCCACCAATTACAAGCTGGATACCATGGCCAACGATGCAATTGGTCTGATTGATGCACTTGAATTAAAGCGCCCTCACCTGCTCGGTATTTCGATGGGCGGCATGATTTCGCAAATCGTGGCGGCAAAGGCTCCCGAGAAAATAGGAAAGCTGGTCACCTTGATGTCGAGTACCAACAACCCAAAGTTGCCGATGCCCACACCGAATGTGTTGCACAACATGTTTCTGAAAAAACCCAAAAGCCAGAAAATTGACGATGTGGTGGCACATGTGGAACGGGTGTTTACTGCCATTGGAAGCCCCGGCTATCCGCCTGACCCACTGAAGTTGAGGGAGCGGGCCCGGAAATCATACAACCGTGCTTACAAGCCTGCTGGTGTGCTGCGGCAAACCCACTGCGTGGTGGCCACAGGTTCGATCGAAGATTACACACGGGAAATCAAAGTGCCCACCTGCGTGATTCATGGGCTGGATGATCCACTCTTGAAGAAGGCCTGCTCGGAACGAATCGCCAAGTTGATACCCAATTCAAGACTTCATTTGATCAAAGGCTTGGGCCATGATTTGCCAGAACCTTTGGCGCCCACATTTGCAGAAATCATTCACAGCCATTTAGGCTAGCAGCCCGCTAAACCACGCCTTGTAAAAAAGAAAGCCCAAGTGAAGAACCTGGGCTTTTCGGTTTAAATGGCGGCTTCGCCTTGTTCGCCCGTGCGAATTCGGATCACACGTTCAACATCAGTCACGAAAATTTTACCGTCACCGATTTTGTTGGTTCTGGCTGCGTTTTGAATAGCATCAATGGCCTGATCGACGAGCTTGTCTTCAATGACGAGTTCAATTTTCACCTTGGGCAGAAAATCAACCACATACTCGGCACCACGGTACAACTCAGTGTGACCGCGCTGACGACCAAAGCCTTTTACTTCGGTCACTGTCAAACCGGTCACACCCACTTCCGACAATGCTTCACGTACTTCGTCCAGTTTGAAAGGCTTGATGATTGCGCTGACCAGTTTCATTCTTGGAATCCTTCTAGATCGTTGAACTTGGATGTAATTGGATAGCGCCAGTCACGGCCGAATGCTCGGTGCGTGACCCGAATACCCACGGGCGCCTGTCTTCTCTTGTATTCGTTGATACGGAGCAGTTTAACAGCCTTAAACACGTCTTCCTTCTGAAAGCCGCTGGCAATGATGTTTTCAACTGATTCATCTTTCTCCATGTAGCGGGCCAGAATGGCATCGAGTACATCATAAGGAGGCAAGCTGTCCTGATCGACTTGATCCGGTCGCAATTCAGCTGACGGTGGGCGCGTAATAATTCGGGTCGGAATGATTTCAGACAGGCTGTTGCGATATTCACAAAGCTGATACACCAGGGTTTTGAATATGTCTTTGATCACCGCGAAGCCACCCGCCATGTCGCCATACAAAGTGCAATAACCGGTGGCCATTTCACTTTTGTTGCCAGTGGTCAACACAATTCGGCCGGTTTTGTTGGAAATGGCCATGAGCATGGTTCCGCGGATACGCGCTTGCAGGTTTTCCTCCGTGGTGTCTGCTGCCAAGCCCTTGAACAGGGAGGCCAAGCTTGAGTCAAAGGCCTTCATGCAGTCCTGGATGGAAATCTCGTCGTACTGAATGCCGAGGCGCTTGACCATGTCGCGGGAATCATCCAGCGAGATATCGGCAGTGTATGGCGAAGGCATCATCACCGCACGCACTTTGTCAGCGCCCAAGGCATCCACTGCAATCGCCAAAGTAATTGCAGAATCAACACCACCTGACAATCCAATAATCGCGCCAGGAAAGCGGTTCTTTGTGACGTAATCATGTACGCCCATTTTCAACGCCTCGTAAACCTGTGCAGTCAAGTCGAGTTCGGGCACACATGGCTGGTGGGCCTCCAACACAATAGGCTCGCCGGGACGCGCCACTGCATCAAGCATGGCCAAGGCCTCTTGAAACTGCGGCAGACGCATGGCCACATGCTGCTTACCATCCATTGCAAAAGATGCGCCATCAAAAACCAGTTCGTCCTGCCCGCCCAGCATGTTGGCGTATACGATCGCCATGCCGGTTTCTTGAACGCGCTTGGCCACCATTGATTGCCGAATGGTTTGTTTGCCCATGTGATAGGGAGATGCATTGGGCACCAGCAATACTTCGGCACCCGCAGAAGCCGCCGCCTCTGGCGCGTAGCGATTCCAGGTGTCTTCGCAAATATTCAAACCAAACCGAATACCATCTACCTCGAACACCAAGGGGCGATTATCAGGCGTGAAATAGCGTTGCTCATCGAAAACCTCGCGGTTCGGCAAGTCGTGCTTGTGGTACATGCCCACAACTTGCCCGCGATACAGCACAGAGGCTGCATTGAACAACTCGCCTTCTCTGCTTACGGGGTGTCCCACCACCACATACAAATCGAGTGAAGCCAAGTCTTGTCGCAGACGATCAAAGGCAGTGTCGGTTTGACGCTGAAACGAAGGGCGCAACAAAAGGTCTTCGGGCGGATAACCAGTGATGGACAGCTCGGGGGTGAGAAGAATTCGCACGCCTTGTGTAGCGGCCTTGTGCGCATAATCAAGAATTTTTGCACAATTGCCTTTTAAATCGCCCACAGTCAGGTTTAACTGCGCAATGGCCAATCGGACTCGGGATAAACTCACTGGGTACCTGCATAGTAGTTGTCGCCTTTATGAATTATCGCATGCAGATTTGCCAATCGATTGGCGAGATCGCACAAGCTGAATGGAATTCACTTGTGCGCAAATGCAATGCTGGTGTGCTACACCCAGCCCTACGCCATGAATACCTGCTGGCCCTAGAGGCCAGCGGAAGTGCTACAGCGGAAACCGGTTGGGGTCCGCTGCATTTGGCCATCCATGGGGACGCCGGCGGGCTTCAAGCAGCGTTGCCCCTCTACTTGAAATCACATTCCTATGGCGAGTATGTTTTTGACTGGGCCTGGGCCCAGGCCTATGAACGCAATGGGCAACGTTATTACCCCAAGCTGCTTTCTGCAATACCATTTACCCCGGTTTTGGCACCCAAAGTGCTTCATGCCAGCCCAGAGGCAGGCAGAGCGATTGCCCAAGGTTTGGCACAATTGACCTGGCAGGCTGCCGAGAACACTGAACTATTGGGTGTGCAAATCTCAACCCTGCATGCCTTGT
>NZ_LUJK01000004.1 GCF_001601825.1 Limnobacter sp. CACIAM 66H1
CTCAACACAGCTACATCAAAACGGAGAACCCCACCCCTTGGCAAGGCTTTTGTCAGATTAAGTCGGAACTACTGAAAATCAGGACGTCGGCCCTACCGTACGAACCCTTTAAGCTTCACAAACTCAGCATGTTCAGGCCTCACGACAAGTTAAACACGCTCGCATGTCACAAACTATCAATATCGTCTTCGCTTAATTCTCCTGATAAGGCGTTTTCAGCATGATGCAGTTCATGGCACCAATGTTGCTTACAAATTTCAAACCAGCCTGCATCCAAAACACACCGTAAGTGGTTAGCTGGTAAAGTATGATGTTGGCTAACGTATATTTCCAATCAGTATTATCGTTCCTTATACAGGAAGACAATTTCAAATGGTGTTTGCAAAAAAGTTTAGCCGCAGCGTGCTGTGGTGCCTGCCCCTGTTAAGTGCCTGCGCATACCCAGGGCAATATTTCGGAATTGACAACAAAGAGACAACCCAAGACACCGCGCCCAACGGGGTGGATTACCGCCTTACGCCCATTGATGCTATTTCAATCAAGGCGTTAGAGTCCGTCTATTTAACTAGCACACAAAACTTACCCGTTTCAACCAGCAATGATGTTGGCACCTATCAGTACAAAATAGGTGTGGGGGATTTGGTCCGAATCACAGTGTGGGATCACCCGGAGTTGACCAACCCTGCGGGAAATACCACAGGTCAACTTCAAGGCCAAGTGGTTTTACCCGACGGTACCTTTTACTTTCCGTTTTTAAACAAGGTAAGGGCTGTCGGCCGCACAACCGAAGAAATTCGCATCGAGATGACAAAAAATCTTGAGCAGTTTATTCGCAGCCCGCAGGTGGACGTCACAGTGCAGCAAGCAGGGTTTCGGTCTCAAAAATTTTATGTCAGCGGTGAAGTGGGCCAGCCCGGGTTTTTCCCGATCACCGATGTGCCCACCCGCTTAAGCGACGCGATTGCGCAGGCCCGTGGCTTAAACCGTGAAGCTGATTTAGACAACATTACCTTACAGCGAAACAATCAAACCTACGTGCTAAATGCCTACAAACTGTTGTACCAAGGTGACTTGTCGCAGAACATACTTTTGCAGGATGGCGACGTGTTAAACATTCCCGATCGCAGGCTTCGCAAAGTGTTCTTGATGGGCGAAGTAATTAAGCCTTCGTCTGTAGTTATGCCTGTAGGCAAGCTAACTTTGGCTGAAGTGTTAAGCGACGTGGGTGGCATTAACCAAAACACGGCCAACGCGCAGCAGGTGTACGTTATTCGGCAAAGAAATGCTGAGCTGGGCAATAGCGAGGTGGCGTCGCTTGACATTTTCCACTTGGACTCGACAAGCCCAACCAGTGTTTTGTACGCGGACCAATTTGAATTACAACCCCGAGACGTGGTGTATGTAGACCCAGTTAGGCTGGTACGCATTAATCGTTTGTTGGGCACCATATTGCCAAGCTTGCAGGTGTTGCCAGCGGTACGTTCCAACATTCGCGTGTTGGAAGGCGAGTAAATTGAACAAGCAGAACGACTCTATGAATATGCCTTTTGAAAATACGCGCAACGGTGGTACTTTTCAGTCCGCCGCAGCACATCCCGAGCTGGCGCAAGAATCTGGTGAAATTAACCTGCTCGACCTGTGGTACAACTTGCTCGATTTTAAGTGGGTCGCCGCTGCAATTGTTGCGGTGGCCACCGCAATTGGCCTGCTTTACGCCACGGTAGCCACGCCTATTTATTCTGCAGACGTGTTGCTGCAAGTGGAAACCAAGCAAACCGGTGGTTTGGCAGCGCTGGAAGACGTAAGCGGCGTGCTTGCTGCAGGTGGCAGCAATGTAACAGGCGAACTTGAAATTATCAAAAGCCGCACAGTGGTAGAAAGCGTGGCCCAAACATTGGGTTTGGCGCAATCTATTACTCCGCAGTATTTCCCGGTATTCGGCCAATGGCTGGCCAACCAACATGAAGCCGCTCTGGGCTTGGCTCAGCCTTTCATGGGTTTGAATCAATATGCCTGGGGTGGTGAACAATTAAAGTTGGCACAATTTAGTGTGCCAACCGAATTTACCGACCAAGCTTTTGTGGCGGTTAAAGGCGAGGGAAACACCTTCAGCTTGTACAGCCCCTTTGAGGAGCCATTGGGCCAAGGCACGGTAGGCCAACCCCTTACTTTCAAAATTGGATATGGCAGTGGCAGCATTACCATTTCTCAATTCGAAGCCAACCCGGGCATGCAAGCCAATGTGGTACGCCGGCACCCATTGAGTTTGCACAATGGTTTGGTGGCCCCACTCACGGCCGGTGAAGTGGGCCGAAACAGCAGCATGATTCGCGTAAGTTATGAAAGCCCCAACCCCGCGTTTGCAGTGCAGTTTTTGAATGAATTGGCCAATGCTTACTTGCGCCAAAACGTGGAGCGCAAGGGCCAGGAGGCCGAGCAGCAATTGGTGTTTTTGGACGAACAACTGCCCAGTATTAAAGAGCAGCTGCGCAAGGCCGAGGAGGCCTTGAATAACTTTGTGCAAAGTAAGGGTACCATCGACCCGACACTGGATACACAACGCATTTTGACCCAAGATGTGGCGCTGGAAACCAAAAAGGTAGAGCTAAACCTGGAGCGGGAAAAGCTGCTCCAACGCTTTCAACCCGGCCACCCTTTAATTCAGGCTATCGACGATCAGCTTGCACAACTGCGCAGTGTGCGTGGCGGCGTAGCAAGCCAAACTCAAGCCTTGCCTGAAGTGCAGCAAGAGTACTTGCGCCTGCGGCGCGATGTAGAGGTGAACCAGGCTTTGTATACTTCACTGCTAAACGGTGCGCAGCAATTGAAGGTGGCCAAGGCCGGTACCGTGGGTAATGTGGCTATAGTCGATTATGCCCAGCAACCCAAACGCCCGTTTAAACCTAATAAAGGCCAAGTAGTGGCTTTGGCGGTATTGGCGGGCATTTTTTTGGGTGTATTGGCCGCCCAAGCCTTGGCCATGCTACGCAGCGCTGTGCGAGACCCAAGCAAATTGGAACAAGCCACAGGTTTGTCGGTGTACTCCATTGTGCCACTTAGCCAGCAACAAACTGCTGCTGAAAAAGGCTTGCGCCGCCGTACCGACAAAGTTGGGTTACTTGCGGTTTCTGCGCCCAACGACCCTTCCATTGAAGCCTTGCGCAGCTTCCGCACGGGTTTGCAGTTTGCCACCATCGATTCGCCCAACAAGCGGGTGCTCATTACCGGCCCTGTGCCTGAAATTGGCAAGTCGTTTGTATCGGCCAACTTTGCGGCCATTATGGCCCAGGCCGGCAAGCGAGTGTTGTTGATTGATGGCGACATGCGTAAGGGCACGTTAAGCCGTTATTTCATCCAAGAAGAGCGGGGTGATGCCAAACACCCCGGCTTAAGCGATGTGGTGGCGGGTACTGTTGGCTTTGACAAAGCACTGATCAAAACTGAGTTGGAGGGCCTGCATGTGTTGGTGTCTGGCTCGGTGCCGCCCAACCCCAGCGAATTGCTGTTGCACCCCAACTTCATTGCCCTGCTTGAAAAAGCGGATGTGGAATACGACTATGTAATCATCGACAGCCCACCCGTGCTGTTGGTAAGCGATGCTTCCGTAATGGGCCAACACTGCTCCGCCACATTCATTGTGGCGCGCTACGGTGCAAGCAATGTGCGGCAGGTTAGCGACTCGCAAAAACGCCTGGCCCAAGCTGGCGTGCGGGTGAATGGCCTTATTTTCAACGGCTTTATTGCAAACAGGTCGGGCTATTATTACGGTTATGGCTATGGGTACGGATACAAGAATGCATACGGCACCTATGGCGATCCAGTGCAAGGCAAGAAGGCATAACAATGGCAACACCACTGGTAACCGTCATTTGCACTGCCAACATTTGCCGCAGCCCCATGGGCCAAGCCATATTGCAAACCAAAGCCGATGCCGCTGGTTTAAAAATAAATGTAAACAGTTGTGGCGTGCAGGCTTTGACGGGTAAGCGGCCTGACAAGCAGGCCTTGGGCGCCTTGGAGCGTGCGGGCTACTCAATTGGCGATGAAAAACGCGCCGAGCAGTTGTTGATGCCACAGGCCAATGCCGCCCAGCTAATGCTGGTGATGGAAAACCGGCACAAGCAGTGGATTATGCAAAACTTCCCAGCCTATTCGGGCAAGGTTTGGTTGATGGGGCATTGGAATGGGCAAACCGAAGTGGACGACCCCATTGGCAAAGGCCCAAGCGATTTTGACACTTGCCTGAAAGTGCTGGAACAAGATATTGACCTGTGGCTGCCCAAGCTGAAGGCAATTTTGTAGTGCATCGCAGTGTGTTTATTGCGTAAAACCCTTGATTTCAATTGGCATTGTTAAAAAATGTCATGGAAAAAAGGTGGCGCAATCAGGGTTTTTTGTTATACAGTTAAGTGAAGTTAAATTCTTTGGGGGTATTTATCATGAAAAAATTCTTGGCAATGTTGGCCATGGTGAGTTTGTCGGGCGTAGCCATTGCCCAGTCTGCAACCGGTGAAGCTGCTTCTGGTGGTCAAGCTGGCGGCGCTGGCGCTGGTGCAGGTGGTGGCGCGGGTGCCGGAGCTGGTGCTAGCGCAGGCGCAGGCGCAGCCGCTGGTGGTTTGGGCGTGGCTGGTGCCGTTGGCGTGGCCGCTGCTTTGGGTACAGTAATCGCCGTTTCTAACGACGACAACAACACCACAGGCACTACAGGTACTGTTACTCCTTAATTGAAGTAGTCTGTATCGAAAGCCCCTTCTTGTAAGGGGCTTTTTTATTGATACGCTAGGCACAAGCTGTGCAAATTTACACGCTTTAAAAGTTTTATTTTTCTGGATTAAACCCACATGCGGAATTGGCTTAAGTATGGGCCCGGCTGGCGGCTGTGCGCTCAATCGTTTTTGTGCGCCATGGCTGTGTTGGTATTGCCTGCCTGCACTGGCCTGAACCAAGCCGCGCTGAATAGCCTGCAAGCCGCATACCAAGGCCCCAACCGAAACTTTGAGGCGGTACCCCGCAACCCCGCTTACCAATACATGCAGGTGGAAGTGCCCGGCGCGGCATCGCTAACTGTGCTGGGCTATGTGTACCCCAACAATGTGCAGGTGTGGTACGCCGCGAAGGGTGAGGTGGTGCGCTTGCAAGGCAACCGGCTACTGGACACAACTGGTTTGAATGTGAACTTGGCCAATGTGCAATACACGCAAGGTGCACAGGCGCAGCAAACCAATGCCAGGTTTGATGTGCCCGAGCTGGGTTTGTTCAATGTTCAAGCCACGCTGCAATTGCAAGCCACCCAGCCACCCAAAAGCAATTTGGCTAAACGTGCCAGTGAGCAGGCCAACGCGGGAAAGGGTTTGTATTGGTACACCGAGACAGTGGCTGGCCCCTTGCCTGCCGCACTTGAAAACCTGCCGCCCGCCATTTACGGTTTTGCGCATCCCTTGTCCGAAGGTACCAATGCAAGCCAATTGCCGCTTGCTGTGTATGGCAAGCAATGCCTTGCCCCCACGTATTGCCTGGAATGGCACCGCCAATGAAATTGAAACGCAAACCCCTGGTGTTGGCCATTTGGGCCACTTTACTCAACTTACCGTTGGTACCCGCTGCGCATGCAGCAGGAACAGCGACAACATCCCTGCAAGCTGCACCGCAAGGCACAGAGCGCCTGTCGGCCCTGCTGGTTCGCCAAGGCTGGTTACCCGGTGTATTGCCCCCCGAATACCGGCTAAGCAGCCTCTTGGTGCTTGCCCCTGCAAGCGCTGATGCCATAGAGCAACAAATGGCCCGCGACAGAGCCATTCAGGCCCTGCGTTTGGCCAACCGCAACAACCCGGCATTGCAGCAGGTGTTGCAACGTGTGGGCGCCATGCCGGTGAATGGCCGCTTGAAGCTTGAAAGCACGGACGCCAATTACCTGGAGGCACGCCCCGAATTCGACCCCGTGTTGAAAAGCACCTACACCGTGGTGCTGCCCCTGGCCTCGAACACGGTGACCGTGCTGAGCGACCTTGGCACCTGTGTGGTTCCGCACCAGGCCACCGCACCTGCCAAGGCCTATATTGAAGCCTGTATTGGCAAGCAAAGCGCCTGGAAAAGCTGGCTGGGTGTAGACACCCCCGTGGACTGGGCCTGGGCTGCGCACCCCAATGGCACTGTGGAAAAGCTGGCCGTGAATGGTTGGAACCAACAACCCCAGGGTGGCCCAGCGCCCGGCAGTTGGCTTTGGGCACCCAGCCGCAAAGTAGAAGGCGAGCATAAACAGCATGACACCATTGCCGGTTTTTTGGCCACGCAGGGTGAGTTTGTGCAGCTTGTACAAACATCGGCGGCAGTCGATGTCTCCGCCGAGAATGCACCGATCCCGTTGGTGGAAAGCCGAGCTGATACCGCCTTGACACAGAAATCCTTGCTGCCTGAATTTGAGCCAGCCGATCCCAAACCGCTTGAAACCGGCGAGCCTTGGTACCTCAGCAGCAGCGACTGGGGTGTAGTAGGCCTGTTGCAAACACCCACAGCGCGCATGCGCCCGGCAGGCAGCTACAGCGCTACTTTTAGCCGTACCAGCCCTTACAGCCGCTACAGCTTTATGTTGCAGCCTTTCGATTGGATGGAGGCGGGTTTTCGCTACAACAATTTGACCAACCGGCGCTTTGGTGTTTCAACCACCAACCCTGATCAAAGTTTTAAAGACAAAAACTTTGACGTGAAATTTCGCTTGATGCAAGAAAGTGCACACCTGCCAGAATTGTCAGTCGGTTTTCGGGATGTGGCTGGTACAGGTTTGTTCAGCGGTGAATATTTGGTGGGCAGCAAGCGAGTGGGTGCAGTCGATTTCAGCTTGGGCATAGGTTGGGGCAGCTTGGGTGCAGGCGGTGGCATTACCAACCCATTCAAAGCCTTGGGTGATTCTTTCGAAACCCGCCCCAACGCCAGTTTTGGCCTTGGCGGCACCGTGGACACCAATACCTTTTTTAAAGGCCCCGCCGCCTTGTTTGGTGGTGCCCAGGTTCAATTGCCTTGGGAAGACTGGGTGTTAAAGCTGGAAGTAGAAGGCAATGATTACCAAAGCGAGCCCTTTGGCGACAACCAGGAACAGAAAACCAATGTGAATGTGGGCCTGCTGCACCGCGTAAACGACTACATGGACTTTACCCTGGGGTACGAGCGCGGCACCGAGGTAATGGTGGCCCTGAGCTTTCATGAAAAGCTGAACACCTTTGGTACACCCAAGCTAAGCGACCCGCCCAGCCCCAAAGTGAATGAAGCGGCGCCCACTGGCCCCGTGAGTTGGCCCACAGTGCTTGAGGAATTGAAGCAGCAAACCGGCTGGGTGGCCACCCAAGTGCAGGGCGACGAAGGCGAGCTGAAGCTGATTATTGATGAAGCCGATGCAGGTTACTGGCAATACACCATCGACCGTGCAACCGCTGTGCTGCACAAGCACGCGCCTGCGGAATATGCCTGGTTCAACTACGAGTACCGAGCCAAGGGCCAGAAAATCAGCCAGCACATTGTTGACCGCAACCTGTGGGTGCGCCAACGCACCACCTTGTTGCCCAACGCCTGGAGAGACATGCCCGCCACCAAGCAGCGTGAGCGTGTTAAATACCCGTACCAAACTTTGCACCTGAACCCGCAAAGCCCTTGGAACACCAGCGTAAGCGCAGGTTACCGCCAAATTTTGGGTGGGCCTGATGGCTTTATTCTTTACCAGCTTTCAGCCCTGGGCAATGTGAGCTACGAAATCACCGAGAGCACAGTGGCCAGTGGCCGTGTGCGCGCTGCGCTGTTGGACAACTTCGACAAGTTTACGTACACCGCGCCTAGCAACCTGCCGCGGGTGCGCACCTTCCAGCGCGAATACGCCACTACATCCGATTTCACCATTCCAAACCTGCAGTTAACCCATTACGGCAAACTGGGCAGTGATGTGTTTTACACCGCGTATGGCGGCTTGCTGGAAGACATGTTTGCTGGTGTGGGTGGTGAGGTGTTGTACCGCCCCATGAACAGCACGGTGGCTTTGGGCTTGGACATTAACAGCGTGAAGCAGCGTGACTTTGAGCAAGACTTTGGCCTGCGTGACTACCAGGTGAACACGGGCCACGCCACCCTGTATTGGGACACTGGCTTCGAAGACATTTTGGTGAAAACCAGTGTGGGCCAGTACCTGGCTGGCGACAAAGGCGCCACCGTGGACCTTAGCCGTGTATTCGACAACGGCGTAAAAATGGGTGCATTTTTTACCCGCACCAACGTAAGTGCTGAACAGTTTGGCGAAGGAAGTTTTGACAAAGGGGTGTATGTCACTTTGCCGTTTGACGCCTTCTTCACGCAAAGTGTGGCGGGCACGGCCAACCTGGTGTTTAACCCGCTGACGCGTGACGGTGGCGCAAAGTTGAGCCGCAGTGTTGAACTTTACGATTTCACCAATGCCCGCGACCCACGGTTGTTGACCTACCGAAACCCGGCGGCGCAATAAGCCTCATGCAAAAAGACTAGGCTTTCTGTATGATGCGTTGCAATATATTTCTGGAGTGTTTCCTCTAAGCCCTATAATTTGCAATAGGTTTGAGGTTACGCTAGCGCAATAAATTGTGGCGCTACCCCCTATTCATGGGGTGCTGTGAAGGCGGGTTTACTATTAATATTTAGCTTGAATATTTATGCAGGCTGAACCCAACGCGCCAATTTCGCTTTCAGTTGTGCGGTACTGGTGTTGTGGCCCAGCAGTTTGCTCAAGGCAAGTAAACCGTTAAACAACATATTTTTTTACTCCTGCAAATTGGTCGAATTTGTACTGATTGCAGTTTATAAAGTTGCGTAATTTTCAATGCCGGGAATAAAGGGTGTTTGTGCCCCTTAATTAAACAGCATTGGTCAAATAAGACAGGGACAGGTGCTTCATGAGTACCCCGATAAAAACACAGTCGCCCGGCTTTGGCGGGCGTGTCAGCTTGGTGTTCACTTCTCGCCTGTGGGTGTGGAGCGCATTCGCCGCATTTGTGGTTCTTGTATTGTCTGGAACCATTCACATCGCCAACCACATCAAGCTGACCGGTTCAACTACAAGCCCCATTCTATTGTTCGGTGGTTTGTTTGGGGTGAGTGTATTGGGTTGTGTGTCCGTTCTGCTGACTAAACAATGGCACGCCCGTTTTAGCCTTGACAATGACCTGAACGGGGTACAAAAGCTGCACCAGGTAGCAGTGCCCAGAATTGGTGGTTTGCCGATTTTCTTGGCTGTGGCTGCTGGTGTGGCCTGGATGGGGTTTCGCAATCACCCCCTGTTTGAGGTGAACTTGCTGCTGTTGGTGTGCGGTTTGCCTGTGTTCATGATCGGCTTTGCAGAAGACATCACCAAGAAAATTTCAGTCAAACTGCGTTTGCAGGCCACCTTTCTAGGTGGCTTTTTGGCATGTGCAGCCTTGGGCGCTGTAATTACATCGGTTAGCTTGGGGCCAGTGGACAAACTGTTGGCCTTTGCACCGGTGGCGTGGTGCTTTACTGCATTTGCGATGAGCGGTTACAGCAACGCCATTAACCTGATCGACGGTTTGAATGGTTTGGCTGCTGGCGTGGTGTGTATTTTGGCCCTGGGCTTGGGCCTGTTGGGCTTGCAGCACCAAGCCATGGACATGGCTTTGTATTCGCTGTTGCTAACCGCAGCTGTGTTGGGCTTTTGGGTGTTCAATTTCCCGGTGGGTCGCCTGTTTTTGGGCGACGGCGGCGCGTATTTTCTGGGCTTTGCCTTGGCCGTGTTGGCGGTGCTATTGCAGGCCAACTACAACGATGTAAATGCTTGGGCGGTGTTGTCGGTGTTGGCTTACCCGGTCATCGAAGTGTTGTACTCCATTTTGCGTCGCAAGCTTGTAAACGCCGACCCGGGGCAACCTGACCGATCACATTTCCATCAGTACTTTCAGCGCAGCCTGCAAATTATGGTGCGCAAGCGTGGCGGTGCGCACGGTATGTGTGTGAATTCTCAAGCCTCGCCTTTTTTGTGGTTGTTCGCCGCTGTGTCGGTGGCCATGGCGCTGTACTTTGACCATGCAGGCTTGCCTGCAATGGGTTTTGCATTGACTGCGGTGTTGTACGTGGTGTCGTATCAGGTACTAGGGCGCTACATTGCCAAGAATGCAGAGTGGGAATAACTAATAGAGGGTGTTGCACAGAATAATGGTGTTGATACCAAGTAACTTCGAATTAAGTGCGAATTAAGTGTTGAGTGTGCGTTTTTAAATAGGCTGTTTTAATGAAAAATTAAAGCGGTTATTTAGTTGCGCCTTTGAAAAATAAACATTAAAAAAGCCCTGTATTTTACGGGGCTTTTTTAGTTTGCTTAATACCTGTTCAAGCTGCAGATTTTTCCAGTTGAACAAACTGACTGGTGAAACGTTGGAATTTGTTTTGCGCGCTAGGCTTCAGGGTAAAGTCGCCGATGGTGGTGCGTAAAAATTCAGGGCTGGCTTTGCGTTGTACATGAACCAGCCGGTAAACCTTATAGCCCGCCTTGTCCAAGCCTTTATTCATGGGCCTGTGGCCGATGGCGAATGCAAACAGATCAATGTCGCTGGTGTGAAGTTTGATGTCAAACTTGTCAGTGAGCAAGCCACCGGTTGCCTTCAGGTGCAGTTCGCCTGTGGGCAGCTTTTTAAACCGCACGTTGTGCGTGATAAATTTCTCCCCATTGGCCAACAACAGCCCACTTTGTAGAATTTGCCTGCCGATTAACAGGGCCACAATTAACCCGGCCGCAATCGCAATAAGAGTCATGGCAATAACCTGGAATAATAAATGTTAAAAAATGTTTAATAGTGTTGTCAGGCATATTCTTACCCTTTGCTGTTAATTATGAAGTAGATTTTTAGAGGTGTTTGTTAAATTTTCAGTGATTTAGTCCCCATTCCGGGATTTGTCACGTATTTAGGGTACTACTAATTTTAAATTGTAAAAACAAGCCCGGCTTAAGCGCTTCAAGCCGGGCTTTTTTTACTACAACAAAGCTGGGTTTAACCAGCCTTGCGACGTACTCGCCACAACAGAAAACCAACCAGTGGCAACAGCATGGCATTCAAGCTGCCACCCCCACCGCCACCCACGCTGGCGCTACCCGGGGCCGCCGCCGGTGTTACAGCCGGTGCACCAGGGTCGCTAATGAAGCCCTCGCGTGGGTCGGTGTCACCCGCGCCATTGTCAGTCAGGGTTAGCACCACCACATTGTTGTTAAAAGTGGCACCCGCAAAGTCGGCGCAACTGCTGCCGTCTGCATTGCACTTCACATAGCTGGTGGGGCGTGCATCGGCCGGCAAGGTAATAGTTACGGTGACCGTGCTGTTGGCAGTCACATTATCAATGTTGAAGGCGAAGAAGCCGTTGGGGTATTCACGCGTGCTGGGCGCGCCCATCGGCGTGGCCACGGTGCGTAGGTTGTTCAGTGTGCCCTCGCTGCTCATGAACTCAACCGGGTTGTTGTCAACATCATCAACCATGGCGGTGGATGCACCGTCTGGCATGCGGGTGGTGACCGAGAAGTTGGTTGAAAAATCACCCACTGTCACTGTAGCCACCACGGTTTCGCCCGGCTCAGCAGAGGCAGTAACCCGCAATCGTAAAGTCTGCCCATTGCTGATGGTGCCCGCGGCCGAGGTGAATTGCGAGCCGTCGATACTGTAGGTACCACCGGTGATGCTCAGTGGCGCCGCAGCGTTCAAGCCAGCAATCGTGATGGTGTTGGATTGTGTGTCCAGCGAGGGGTTGCTGTCGGTAACTGCAGTAAAGCTGAAGGCATCGGGTGTGGTGTCGCTGGCCACGGTCACATCCACCGACTGCGTGGCGAATGGCCCGTTTTGGTTGCGGCAGGTAAGGGTGTATGTACGAGAGCCCGCGGTGGCAAAGGGCCCAACTGTTTCACTGCCATTCACGGCTTTGCTGCCAGTCCATTCACCACTTGCATCACAGGTGGTGGCGTTGGTGGTACTCCAGCTGAGCGTAGATGTTGCATTGCCCTGAAGGTTGGCGGGTGTGGCGGTGAAGTTGATGGTGGGCGTGGGTAGGGGTTGTTCGTTACTTTGAACATTCAGTGTCACCGACTGCCGCAGGTCGCCTGGGCCACACAGCAAGCCATAAGTACGGTCGCCAGCCACGGTGAATGTGCCCAGGTTTTGTTGGCCCGTGGGTGCCCGCAGGCTGCTGCCGAGATTAAATTCACTTTGGCAAGTGCCTCCTGCAGATGGGCCTATCGCATTGCTGATCCAGCGCAACACAATTTGATCGTCTGCACCTGCAACAATCGGGTTGCGGCTTAGCTGCATGTCCAGTTTCAGGGTGCCTTGCGGGCCGCCGTAGCGCAGCACATGAAGCAAGGTGGAGTCGTCGGTATCGCTTCGGTTATAAAGCACTGCGTAGTTGTTGCCGGGCAGGGTGGGGCTGATGGCCAAAGGCACAGTTTGCCAAAAGCCGTTGTTGTACACATTGGTGCCTTGGCGTATTTCACCGGCCACGCCTGCATCGCTGAAGCGATAAATGGTCCATGCGTCCTGGTTTTCCCTGCGGGTGAAAATTGCGTAATCGCCATCGGGTTCGGTGCTTAAGCCCAACAGTTCAGAACCGTTGACCAGCGCTACAGGCGATTCACTGAGCGCAGTGTTGTTGGAGTCGAAGCTGCGCATGCGCACGGCTGGGGCGCTAAATGTGCTGGTTTGGCCATCGAATGTGGCTGCTTGCCATACAGCTGTGGCGGTACCGCTGGTAGACCGATGCACAGCGAGTTGCCGAGAGCTGAAAATTCGAGCCTGAAATGTGGCCACATTCACCGTGTTTTGCTGTACGGTGCCGTTGTAACGGAACAGGGTCAATGTTTGATTGCCTGCTGGCAAACCAGTGCCGATGATGGTCACTGTACTGCCTTGGATATCAACAGCGGAGTAACGTGTGCGAGGTTCGGTATCGGTGGCGTCGGCTGAAGCAAAAGCCAAGGGTTCGGAGGCCGGGGCGCTTTTGGGCATGTAGCGGTATACCGCTTGGTTGCGTTGAATCACAGTGCCGCAATAGATCGCAGCATCGAA
Organism: Limnobacter sp. CACIAM 66H1; assembly: GCF_001601825.1. Taxonomy (GTDB): domain Bacteria; phylum Pseudomonadota; class Gammaproteobacteria; order Burkholderiales; family Burkholderiaceae_B; genus Limnobacter. Next base: position 13,065 of record NZ_LUJK01000004.1, read on the forward strand.
TACCAGTGCAACATTGCCAGCAGTGTCCATATCCATGGCGGGCGCGCTGGTGCCCACTCGTCTGTCGCCACATTCGGGCAGGCCGACAACGCTGTAGGGGCGCATGCTTTGATTGTCGTACTCAATGGCCTCGGGGCTGCCATCGGCCAGAAATCGCCGGAAGTACACCACCGCATCGCGATCAAAACCCTTGGTGTAAGCCAGCGCAAAATTGGCGTCATTGTCCATCGCCACCAACACATCACGAACCTCACCAGTGCCCACTGCGTTGGCGTTAATCCGCGTGCCGTTGGCGGTGCCGTCGGCATTCAGCCTTTGCAGGTAAACAAAGCCACCTTCGGCCCAGGCCAGAATGCCGCGACCATCCGGGGCGGTGGCAATGTCGGCCGTGAAAATGCGCAACTGGTCGGGGTTTACTGGTGATATTACTGTGGGCGTTGAAAGCTGCGGGCCAGGTAATGTGTGGGCAACAAGGGGGGCAATGGTCAGCAGCATTGCTGACAATAGACGAGCGAATTTCATGGCGGTGCGGGCCTATTTAAAAATAAGTCAGATTTATGACAACATGGCGGCCCGGCTTGTTTTCGCCGGATAGTGATTGCTTTAATGATTGGAAAAATAGCAAATGATTTTGCTGTTCAACACCCCGCATTTAAAGGGTGTAAAAATACTGACTTTTTGCTGCCTTCAAGAAGGAAGGTACTCGATTCCCAATACTTTGGGCCGAGGCGGTTTGGTGTGTGCGGTGGCTTGTTCATACACAAGGTAGGCACTCAACTGGCTTTGCTGAATGTAGGGCAGCAAGTGTTGCAACAGGTCAATTTCAGCTGAAAAGTTTTTGCAGTAGGTGCGTGCAACTTCTTGCAGCACCAAAGCAAACCGGTTGCTGTTTTGCGTCAGTGTTGTGAACTGTTGCGGGTTTTGCTTGAGCACGGCGTGTAGTGCCTCGAAGCCATACAGGTGCTGATGATAAGGGGCCAGGTCAGGCCGAGGGTGTTGGACCCATTGGCCAGTGTGTAGAGCTTGATATGCCCAGCGAAGGCCGTGCAGGCGATTGTTGGGGTCGGTTTGCTTTTTGATGTGCAACAGGTTTTGAATCAGTGGCCAGGCGCTGGTGTGATGTACCAATGTATCAGCAAAGGGCCTGCGGGCTTGTGCAGTACTGGGGTTTGCAATCAGTGCGTGTTTTCCTGAAGCAAGCGTTGGCGGTGTGCGCAGCGGTGGAATGACCACGGGGTTGTCTGGGTTGGCGAAACTGAGTGAACCCAGTTGTTGACCATTGAGTTGGAGCAATTGGCTGAGCGCATCGGCCTCGGAGCTGGCACTTGCACCAAGGTGTTGAGCAAACACCGGAAACAAATCGCTTTGCTGATAAAAGTTGATGCGGGGTGGCATCAGCAAACTGACCCAGTGCTGTTGCGGATTGTTGCTGGCATAGTGAAACCAAAAGCCTGAGGGTGTTTGCCCCAACCAGCCGCAGGGTTTGCCGCCATTGAACACCTGCAGTGTTTGAATTCGTTGACGCGTTGTCACAGGGTTTTGAAATGTTCTTGTGCGCTGTTCAAGGTGGGCCATTCCACGGGCGCGGCACTGAGCCCCATGCCAAAAACCCGCAGCACAGCCATGGCTGTGGAAAAGGAAACATCTTCCCCGCGTTCAATGCGAAAAATCGTATCGCGGCTAACGCCCGCCATTTCCGCCAGCATGTGGGCCGTCATTTTCCCGCCTTTGGGGCCTGCTTGCAGGCGGTGGGTGCGAACCAGGGCGGCCAGGTCGAGTTGGTTTTTGAGAATTTCCTTGTTCAATTATTGTTCCTCAATATCAAATTGAGCTTCTCAATCGCATTGATCAGTGCCTCTAGCAATGACGATTCAATCTCAGTGAAACCTTCGTACTCTGCAAGGTTTCTTTTTTGATGCGCTGCGGCGAATATTCGCCAAATAGACGCTGGCAGACCAGCGGTACTCTCGAGTAACTGAAAAACGGTGTATTTGTTTTCTGAGCGATATCCAGCCTTGCGAAGCGCTGCCAGAGCGAGCGAGTGTGCGGCGTTGTAAGCAAGATCGAAGCGACTGTCTTTCGACAAGCTGGCGTTTTTGGAATCGTGGAGCTTACGATTTGCGGTGCTAATGAGTCCGTCAAATTCTGCTTGAATAAAAGCCTCTCGTTTTAGTTGCCCTATTTTGAGCAAATTATCAAACGGGTTGTTTTCTTTGTTCATTGATTACATCGAAGATGGAAATGGTTGGTGCGTCAAAAATTCGGCGCATAAATTCGGTGTCATTTTTTTTCTGCGAATTCTTGTGTGCGATACAGCGTGGGTTGAATGGTTCGCCCAAGTAGTTGTTCCGCAGGTTGCAGCAGGTCAAAAAGGTCATGGAAGTGAAGTTGATCGCTAACTACCATCAAATCAATGTCGCTTTTTGAATTGTCTGTTCCCTTCGCGATAGACCCGAATATGAAAGCACGGTCTATCTTGGTGGCGTGATTTTGCAGGCAGTTCGCGATTACTTCCCGTATGCCAAACGTTTTGATGATCAAGGAGCGGAGATCAGAAAAAACCGGATTCTGCCTGTTGGCCTGAAAGTGTTTTTGGTTGCCTTGTGGCGTTGAAAGAACAAGCCCGGAGGATTCCAGTTTAAGCAGCTCACGCTGCACGGCGCCTTTGCCAGCATTGGCATGTCGAACTACTTCATTGACATAGAAAGACCGTTCGGGATGCAAGAAAAGCAAGCCCAACACCTTTTGCTGTGTTTTGGAGAACAGACTATCTGATATTGAAATTGGAGTCATAATGGGTACGATAATACCTATTTTGGGTACTTATTGCAAGATTCGCCCTAAAATTCCCTCGACCTTGCCAGGATGGGTGAGTCAATATCTCTTTAAACACTCCTTGGCGATGCATCGACTTATTCCGAAAAAGTATTGTATATCCATCATATGTTGGAAATAAATAATAAATAAGCATATTCAATACTAAATTATGTGGTGCACTACTTGGAATTCAAATCTGGTTCACCTAAGCTTTCGCTTTGAATTCAATTAAAGCAAGGCACCCCTGCAATGACTAAAGTGGCGTTGATCACCGGTGTAACCGGGCAAGATGGTTCGTATTTGGCGGAATTTTTGTTGAGCAAAGGCTATGAAGTGCATGGTATTAAGCGCCGTGCATCGTTGTTCAACACCCAGCGCGTAGACCACATTTACGAAGACCCGCATGTTGAAAACGCTCGCTTTAAATTGCACTACGGCGACCTCACTGACAGCTCTAACCTGACCCGCATTATTCAGCAAGTGCAACCCGACGAGGTGTACAACCTGGGCGCGCAAAGCCATGTGGCGGTGAGTTTCGAAAGCCCGGAATACACCGCCGATGTAGATGCCATGGGCACGCTGCGTTTGCTGGAAGCGATCCGCTTTTTGGGCCTGGAAAAGAAGACCCGTTTTTACCAAGCCAGTACTTCAGAACTGTATGGTTTGGTGCAGGAAATTCCGCAAAAGGAAACCACGCCCTTTTACCCCCGCAGCCCGTATGCAGTGGCCAAAATGTACGCCTACTGGATTACGGTGAACTACCGAGAAAGCTATGGCATGTATGCCTGCAACGGCATTTTGTTTAACCACGAAAGCCCCCGCCGTGGCGAAACTTTTGTAACCCGAAAAATTACACGTGGCATGAGCAACATTGCAGTGGGCCTTGAGCAATGCCTGTACATGGGCAATATGGACGCGCTGCGCGATTGGGGCCATGCGAAAGACTACGTTGAAATGCAATGGCTAATGCTGCAACAGGACACACCTGACGATTTTGTAATTGCCACCGGTGTGCAATACAGTGTGCGCCAGTTTATTGAAATGACCGCCACTGAGTTGGGCGTAACCCTGCGCTGGGAAGGCAGTGGCGTGGATGAAAAAGGCATTGTGGTGAAAGTGCAGGGCGACAAAGCACCTGCCTTGAAAGAAGGCGATGTGGTGGTGCAGGTAGACCCGCGCTACTTCCGCCCTGCGGAAGTGGAAACCTTGTTGGGCGACCCCAGCAAAGCAAAAAACAAACTGGGTTGGACACCGAAAATTACTGTGCACGAGATGGTGAAAGAAATGGTGCAGGTAGACCTGGATGCCGCGCGCCAACATGCCCTGTTAAAGCAACACGGTTACAGCGTTGCAGTAAGCCGAGAGTAAAGGCTGCCCTTCATGCTGAACTTCAATTCAAAAATATATGTTGCGGGCCACCGGGGCATGGTGGGCAGCGCCATTGTGCGCCGCCTGAATGCTTTGGGTTACAGCAATATTGTGGTGCGCACCCACGCCGAACTTGACCTGTGCAACCAGGCTGCCGTGAATGAATTTTTCGCAGCTGAGAAGCCCGACGCCGTGGTGTTGGCCGCAGCCAAGGTAGGTGGCATACACGCCAACAACACCTACCCGGCCGAGTTTATTTTTCAGAACCTGATGATGGAATGCAATGTGGTGCATGCAGCCCATGCCAACAATTGCCAGCATTTGTTGTTTCTGGGTTCAAGCTGTATTTACCCCAAGTTGGCTGAGCAGCCGATGACAGAAACTGCGTTGCTGACAGGTACTTTGGAAAGCACCAACGAGCCCTATGCGGTGGCGAAAATTGCAGGCATTAAATTGTGCGAAAGTTACAACCGCCAGTATGGTCGCAACTATCGCAGTGTAATGCCCACCAATTTGTACGGTGAGAATGACAACTTTCACCCCGAGAACAGCCATGTGATACCGGCGATGATGCGCCGTTTTCATGAAGCCAAATTGCGGGGTGACGCCGAGGTGGTGGTGTGGGGTACAGGTACGCCCATGCGTGAATTTTTGTATGTCGACGACATGGCCGCAGCCAGTGTGCATGTGTTGTTGCTGGATGAGCAAACCTACAAAGCCAATACACAGCCCATGCTCAGCCACATCAATGTGGGTACTGGTGTGGATTGCACCATTCGTGAACTGGCAGAAACCATGCAGCGCGTGGTGGGCTTTGAAGGCAAGTTGGTGTTTGATACCACCAAGCCCGATGGTACCCCGCGCAAGTTGATGAACGTGGACCGTTTGAAAAGTTTGGGTTGGCAATACAGCATTAACCTGGAAGCTGGGTTGAAGAAAACCTATGCCTGGTTTTTGAACAATGTTGAAGGTTTGCGAGAAGCCTGATGGTGTGGTGGAACCCGCAGCAATGGGCTGAAGTGGTTGAACGCACGCCATTGGTTTCAATTGACCTTGTTGTAACCAATGCGCGCAGTGAAGTGTTACTGGGTTGGCGAAACAACAAACCCGCGCAACACTGCTGGTTTGTGCCCGGCGGCGTGGTGCGCAAAGGTGAAACATTGCAGCAGGCCTTTGAGCGCTTGTTGTGGGTTGAGCTGGGAGTGCAGGTGAAACTTGCCCGAACCGGTTTTTTTGCGGGTGTGTACGAACACCATTACCCCGACAACTTTGCGGGTACTGAAGGTGTTGGCACGCACTATGTGGTGTTGGCCCACCGCTTGAATGCCGAGCAGCATTTGCCGGCCTTGAGTGATTTGAATGGTCTGCCTAAAGACCAGCACAACAATTATCAATGGATGCACGTGGCCGAGTTGTTGAGTAATCCGCAAGTGCATGACCACACGAAAGCATATTTTCAGGAACAGGCAAAATAATGAGTAACAGCGCCATGAGTAACAGCACCATAAGCAACAGCACTCGAGTAATTCCCGTCATTCTGTGCGGCGGCGCAGGCACGCGCTTGTGGCCCTTGTCCCGCAAAAATTTTCCAAAGCCTTTTTTGAAGGTGGGTGCTGAAAGCCTGATTGCACAAACCGTACGGCGTGCTGCTTCTGTTGCAAAAGCTGCTGAATCGAGCGATGTGTTGTTGGTGAGCAATGAGAGCTATCAATTCCTGCTGCAAGATGAATGCATGCCTGTGTTGAAAAGCGAGGGTGGCAACATGGCCCTGCACCAGTTGCTGGAGCCACAGGGTCGCAACACTGCACCTGCAATTGCACTGGCTGCACAGTGGGTGCAGGCTCGTTACCCCGGTGAAAACCCGGTGTTGTTGGTGCTGCCCGCTGATCATTTAATTAACCCTGTTGCTGAGTTTGTGCGTGTGGCGCAGCAAGCTGTGGCCGCTGCACGCAAGGGCTGGCTCACTTGTTTTGGTATTACGCCCAGCACACCCGAGACTGGTTTTGGTTACATTCAGCAAGGTACGCCTGTCGACGAAATCAACGGTGCATTTGCTGTGCAGCGCTTTGTTGAAAAACCAAAACTTGAAGTGGCCATGGAATATTTGGCCAGTGGCCAGTATGTGTGGAATGGCGGCATGTTTGCGCTGCGCGCAAGCGACCTGTTACAGGCGCTCGAAAACAACGAGCCCAGCGTGGCTAGCCAGGCGAGTGTTGTTTGGGCCAGTGCCAAAGAAAGCAAAAATGCCAAGGCAAGCGGCAGCGTGTTTACCTTCAACAAAGATGCATTTGCACAATTGCCCGACATCAGCATTGACTATGCAGTGATGGAAAAGGCCAGCAATGTGGCGGTGGTGGCCGCCAGTTTTCAGTGGAGCGACATTGGCAGCTGGGCGGCCCTGGCTGAACAATGCACGCCCGACACACAGGGCAACACGGTGCAGCAGGAAGGCGAAGGCCAGTTGATTTCAATTGACAGCAGCAACACCCACGTGCGCTTGGGTAACCGGGCTGTGGCCACGTTGGGTGTTGAGAACCTGTTGATTGTGGACACGCCCGACGCTTTGCTGGTGGCTGACAAAAGCCGCCATCAGGATGTGAAAAAGGTGGTTGAAACCTTGAAGGCGCAGGGCAGTGAACTGGTGAACTTTCACCCCACCGTGCACCGGCCTTGGGGCACCTACACTGTGCTTGAAGATTCCGCAGGCTACAAAATCAAACGCATTGAAGTGAAGCCGGGTGCATCGCTTAGTTTGCAAATGCATCACCACCGAAGCGAACACTGGATTGTGGTCAGTGGTACAGCCGAGGTCACCAATGGCGAGAATGTGTTTTTGGTGCGCAAGAATGAATCAACCTACATTCCCGCAGGGAATAAACACCGCCTGGTCAACCCGGGCGTAATGAACCTCGTGATGATTGAAGTGCAAAGTGGCGACTACCTCGAAGAAGACGACATTGTGCGTTTTGACGATGTGTACGGGCGGGCTTGAATTAGAATTAAAGCCACCAGGGCGAGTATTTAGGGTATTGGGCAAATATGGAACGTTTGAATGAAAGATCAGCCGATTTTCTAAAAGCCAGTCAGAGGTTAACCGAGGCTTGTGAGCGGCCTCTGGATTCGTTCATTCGAGATTCGGTGATTCAACGCTTCGAGTTTTGTTGGGAGCTGGCCTGGAAAACACTAAAATTGCGACTTGAAGAGTTGGGTATTGTGGCCCTGAACCCCCGTGATGTTTTCAAAGAGGCTTTGGTTGCGGGGTTGATACACGATGGTAACGCCTGGAGCGAGGCCCAACGAATGCGGAATTTGTCCAGCCATACTTACGACGAGAAACTGGCGGATCAGGTGTACGAGTTTGTGAAAAACCGTGGTGACACGATGTTTCAGAATTTGGCCGGTGAAGTACGGCGATGGAGTGAAAATTGACTGTGAGGTATGGCTTGTCGAGCCAGGTAATTGAACAGTTGAGGACTGTATTCTCCAAATATCCGACTATTGAAGTGGTCTATTTGTTCGGTTCGCGTGCCTCGGGTCACTTTAAAGATGGCAGTGATATCGACCTTGCAGTGGTTGCGTCCGCAATGACCGAGTCGAATTTTAATTCCCTGTGGAATGAAATAGATGCTTTGCCCTTGGTGTTTAAAGTTGACTGCATTCACTTTGAGAAACTGGAAAACGAAGCCTTGAAAAAAAATATTCTGAAAAACGGCGTTCAGTTTTATCCCGCTTAATTTTTATCCCGTGGTTTGGGTACTCATCAATTCACTCAAAGTACTTCGCAGTTGCACACCACTGAGCGGTTTGTGCAAAATCAGGAAGCCTGAGTTTCTGGCCTCCTGAATTCGACTGGGTGCGGTGTCTCCGGTCAATATTACAGCGGGTACATTTCCAAGTTGTGCTTGTAATGATTGTATGGCTTGCACGCCGGTGCTTTTGTTGCGCAGGCGGTAGTCAGCCACAATCGCGTCGGGCATGCGGCCCCGGGCCATGAGTATACGCAAGGCAGTTTCCGCATCTTCTGCGGCAATGGTTGAACATTGCCAGCGGCTGAGCATTTCGGTGACGCTGGCACGCACCAAATCGTCATCATCAATCAACAACACAGTTTTGCCGGTCAATGGGGTTTTGCCGCCCGCCTGCACACGGCCGGGTTCATCCATCAAGTGGCTGGCATCACCTGCTGGCACCGTCACATAAAACATCGAGCCTTTGCCCACGGTAGAGTTCACGCCGATGTCGTGGTTCAGCAATTTGCCCAGGCTGTGCGCAATGTACAGGCCCAGCCCCAAGCCTTTGGCTTTGTCGCGCTCGGGGTTGCCCAGTTGATAGAACTCTTGAAACACGGTTTCTTGTGCGCTGGCGGGTATGCCAATACCGGTGTCGTGCACTTCAATCCGGATGTGCCCGCCCTGTTTGCGGCAACCAATCAGCACACGCCCCTCCGGTGTGTACTTGATCGCATTTTCTACATAGTTGCGAACAATCAGTTCAAGCAAGGCGGGGTCAGTGTAGGCGCAAGCTTTGGTTTTGGCCACGCGAATATCAAGGCCTTTGTGTTGTGCCTGGGTGGCCATTTCATTGCAAATGCGTTTGAGCAGCGGGGCCAACTGAACGTGGCGTGGCTTGGCAGTAATGGCAGCCGCGTTTATTTTTGCGGAATCCAACAGGGCATTCAGCAAGTTGCGCAAGCCATAGCCTGCTTCCTGAATTCGATCCAGCAAACCTTTGCTGGGGTGGTTGGCCAGGTCTTCGCCCAGTGCATCGACCAACAGTTCGATGGCTTGAACGGGTTGCCGAAGATCGTGGCTGGCTGCGGCCAAGAAGCGTGTTTTGGCCACACTGGCTTGCTCGGCCACTCGCTTTTGCAAGGTCAGCTCGCTGATGAGTTCTGCATTTTGAAAGCGCAAGCGAATGGACTGGATCACCATATTTTGCAGGTTGCGCCCGTAGTGAATATTGATCAATACATACACAAAGGCCACGGTACCCAGCACCCAGAAGAAGGGGGTGTTTTCCCACAAACAGCGTGCAATGAAAGGCAGTGAAGCGGGTAGCGCAAATGCTGCGTAAGCGGGTGTGTGACAGGCATGAGAGGACACTGCACCCGCCACCATGGCAGCCAGAAAAATGGCCAGGGTCATTAGCACCAAAGGGTTGGTGGAGAAAAACACGACACCTGCGAACCCCCACAAAATGCCGGATGCCGCTGTGAACTGAATGGCCACTTGTATCCAGTGATGTGGATCGAAATGGGCCCCGAGTTTGTTGAAATGCCGACGCACCCACCACCGCAAACCAGTCAGCATGTACACCGCCAACAACCACAACAGCAGCGCATTGCCCTGGCCAGTGTGCCAAAGCACTGCAACCAAGCCAGCCGATGAAGCCATCACGCCATACAAAACAAAAGGGAGGTGTTCGAATAGAAGTTTGGTTTGCTCTCGCAGAATGGTGAGTTGGTGCGGGTCTTCGGCTTTCATAAATAGAGCAATGAGAGAGAGCAATAAGTAGTTTGCACTAAGCATAAGTGGTGAGGCACTGGACAGGCAATGTCTAAATGGGTGACCCCTAGTCTTTGTAACCCAAATTAGTGGTTATCACCCTGGAAAGTTTCCACGTATCTTGGGTGCCCCATTCGATTTCAGGCTCTGGAGGTTTTCTTGCTTCAATTGATTTCACGATTTGCGGTGTGTTTTGCCTTGGTATTGACCGCGGCATGCGCCAGCAAAACTCCCTTGCAGGTGGATGGTTTGGCCGCCACGGGCAAGCAGTACGCCACCACCTTGAAAAAGGTAAACAGCTTTGCGCTGGACCACACGCTTGAATTTACAGCGGGCCTGCTGCCCAATTTGCCCCGCGACAATGCAACGCTGTTGGTGCACACGCAAGCCATGCAACAAAGGGCGGCCTTGCTGCAAACCACCAGCGATTACCTGGATATGCAAGCACTTTATTTTGCTGAGCTTAGTGCGCTGGCGAAAGGCGGCACCGGAACGGGTACCACGCGGGCCTTGCGAAAGCTGGTGGAGGCATTGAACAAAGCGCCCGATGTGGGCGGAATACCCCGTGTGAGCAAAGAGGCTGTGGCAGGTTTGGCCGGGCATGTGGCCAGTTGGAATCACAGTGCCCAAGTGCGCGAAGAATTGCAACGCAGCGCTGAGCCTGTGGCGCACGCCTTGTTGTTGAACCAGCACATTTTGCAGGAACAAATACAGTGGATTACCCAACGCGAGGAGCTGGCTCGCCAGGTTGAATATCGAGAGAAAGTATTGAAGCCTTTTGTGGAGGATAAAAAGCTGGGCGAAACCTGGAAGAACGCCTGGATGAAATACATCAAACAGGTGCCGACCATTGAACTGTTGGAGCAGGCCAAAGCAGCCAGCATTGACATGCAACAGGCCTGGGTGAATGTGCTGCGGGGCGAGGGAAGTTTTGAGCATTTGCAGGGCATTTTTGATCAACTCAATTCCAACATTCAGGCGGCCTATAACCGTGAGCCCATTACCCATGACCCCCAGTGATTTCCAGGATTTGCAAAACAATGTGCATGCCGTGTTTTCGGCTTTGTATTTGATTGATGTAGACCTGTTAAGCGTAGAGGAACGCAAACAACACCAACAGGTTTTGGCAGCGGCTTACCTTGCCTTCGTGAACGCCGAGAATGCCCGCTATACAGCTTTGAGCACCAAGGCGAAAAGCGAACTTGGCGAATTGGCTGGGCATGTAAAAACCATGCGTACGCAGTTGGCTGAGCTGGAAGCCCCGAGCGAACAACTGGGAGTTTTGGGCAAAGGCCTGGATGCCTTGGCACGGTTGGCGAAGCTGTTGTAGGTGCTAAGCGGTTTTCCTGGCCTACTTCACATAAGATATGAAACATGCAAGGTTAACCAAGGTGAAAACATGAACCGCAAAGGCATTGTGTTGGCCGGTGGGCAAGCCACCCGCTTGTACCCGGCCACTGCCGCTGTGAGCAAGCAGCTGCTGCCCGTTTACGACAAGCCCATGATTTACTACCCCCTGAGCACGCTGATGTTGGCAGGTGTACGGGAGGTGCTGGTGATTTCAACCCCGCACGACACTCCGCGATTTGAACAATTACTGGGCGATGGCAGCCGTTGGGGCATGCGAATTGATTATGCAGTGCAGGCCACACCCGGTGGTGTTGCGCAATCACTGATTGTGGCAGAACCTTTTTTGCAGGGCGCGCCCTGTGCCTTGGTGTTGGGTGACAACCTGTTTTATGGTCAAAACCTGGTGCGCCAAATGCAATATGCCTACGGGCAAAAACAGGGTGCCACCGTGTTTGCGTATTCCGTGGCCAACCCGCAAGCTTATGGCGTGCTTGAGCTGAACGCTGAAGGTTCAGTGATTGGTGTGGAAGAAAAACCTGCGCAGCCCAAAAGCAAACAGGCGGTGACCGGCTTGTATTTCTTTGACGGGCAGGCCTCTACCATTGCCAAAGGCTTGACACCCTCAGCACGAGGCGAGCTTGAAATCACCGATGTCATTCGAACCTACTTGACCATGGGGCAGCTTGAAGTGCAACAAATGGGCCGTGGGCAGGCCTGGCTTGATACGGGTACGGCAGACAGCTTACTGGACGCGGCCAACTTCATTCAAACGATTGAGCGCAGGCAAGGCTTAAAGGTCAGTTGCCCTGAAGAAATTGCCTGGCGCAACCAGTGGATTACTTCGGCTCAGTTGGCTACGCTGGCCAAGCCATTGCGCAACAGCGGTTATGGCGATTACTTGCTGGGCTTGCTGGAGGCGGGTATCTGAATAACCTCGTAATTTGTTTGAATGATTTTCTGAAATTGGGGCGAGATGCTGTGCCAGTCAACCAGGTCTACTTTCCAGGGTAAGTCTGATTCAGAAAAAGCCTCTGCCAAATTTGCACGAGTATCCAAGGGAATGGTCTGATGATCAATCAAGACAAGGTCGAGGTCTGAGAACGGCTTGGGGTTTCCGTTAACCCTGGATCCAAATGCCCACACTTCACACTGCGGCACTATTTCAGCAAGAATTTGTTGAATCAGGGCGAGCTGTTTGTCCAGTAGTTTCACTTGTTTCTCGCGTGAAGTTGCGCATTCAGAAACCTGGCCTCTTGCAAAAAAGCCGGAATTTCGGCCACCACTTGCAAGGCCACGGATTCGTCATAGGTGTGGCTGGTGCGCGATCGCATCTCCCTGTATTTTTTCCACCGTGCCCAGTCGCTCAAAAGCAGCCCTTGTTCGTTGCCAGTGCGAATTAGATCCTGGAAAGCCATTTCGTCAATGTTGGCTGGGCTGGCTGAAGTCGACTCCAGAAAACGTTTCAGCATTTTGTGACTCAGCTCATACGTGAACTCGAAGCGTTGGATTAGTCCGTCCCGAATCTGGGTATCGGTGATGTCTTTCTGGTAGCGTTGAATACCTTCGTCGAGTCGAAGTATGGCATTGTCGAAGGAGCTGAGTTCTAGGATCATTCTGGAATAATTAATTGGTGATATGCATGAATTGTAACCTTACTCCTTTAAAAGGCTTATTGCTTCTAACACCCACGGTGCACGCCGATGCACGCGGCCACTTTTTTGAAAGCTTCAACGCGAAAACTTTCAAGCAGGTGGCTGGCATTCAGCCCGAGTTTGTACAAACCAATGAATCGCTTTCAAAGCGCGGGGTGTTGCGCGGCCTGCACTGGCAAACTGCCCCCAAGGCCCAGGGCAAACTGGTGCGCGTGGTGTATGGTGCTGTGTTTGATGTGGCTGTGGACCTGCGCGAAAATTCGGAAACATTTGGCCAGTGGTATGGCTGTGAGTTAAGCGATACCAACCATGTGCAGTTGTGGATACCGCCTGGTTTTGCCCACGGTTTTTTAACGCTGAGCGACACCGCAATTACCAGTTACCAGGTGACTGAGCACCACAGCCCCGAACACGAGCATTGCATGGCCTGGAACGACCCGGTGTTGAACATTGAGTGGCCTTTGAGGCAGGCGGGTGTAGCGAAGCCAACCCTGTCGCCCAAGGACGAACAGGGTGTGGCGTTTACAAGTTTGGGTTGATTACAAATCGACGCTGACAATCGCCTTGATGGTTCGCGGTGTGCCCACACCAATCAAGCCGTTGCCGGCGGTGCTGTAGTAGTTTTTGTCGGTGGGGTTATCAACCACCAATTGGAACTGTGTGGGCGTACTGCCAATGACAGTGGAGTAACGTGCGCCTAGCGAGGCCACGGTATAGCCGCCAATAAATGCCTGGTTTTGATCGTTCACAGCGCGCTCGCCGGTGTAGTACAAACCGCCACTGAAGCTTAAGCCCGGTACACTGATTAAGCGATATTCCGCAAACAGGCTGGCGGTTTTTTCGGCGGTGTTTTCAGGCACACGCCCCACAGTGGCTGGGTTGCCGTCGTTTTGTAATTCCGCATCCATCAACAAGGCTGAGGCAGCAATGGACAATTGTTTGTTCAATTCGCCGGTCCAGGCCATTTCGAACCCGCTGTAGTTTGCTTTACCGTTCAGGCCAAATACGCCGGGTGTTCCGGGGGGTGAGCCCGCTGGGGCGGGTTGTAAAAATGTAGATGCACGATCAATGTCGAAATAGGCAATTTGTGCCAGGCTGTTTTGACCAATATTGAACTTGACACCCACTTCACGTTGTTCCGATTCTGCGGGGTCGAGCAACTGGAATGCATTGGCCGCATTGGCAGGTGCCTGGCCCGATTCCTCAAGGCCTTCCACATAGCTGGCATACAGCGACACATCCTGGCGAGGCTTGTACATGACAGCGAGTGAGGGGGTTGTTTCTTGTGCGTTGTACAGGCGAACAGTTCGGGTACCGTTGGCAGCCACGCTCAGGTTCTCAGTGCGGTAGTCGCCTCGGCGAAGACCAGCCAACACCTGCCATCGTTCTCCCAGTTGCATGCGGTCGAATACATACAAGCCTTGATCATCAATGGTGACTGATGAATAGGCACCTGTGAAGGTGACGCTTTGTGGCGCAATTTCTCGGGGGTTGTACAGGTTTTGATTGAAGATGCTTTGAGTACCAGTTACGCCCGGTGTGTTGCTGGCCCGGGTGTTGGTGGTGTAGCCAAAAGACAGGTTGTGCGTAACTGGCCCAGTGACCACTTCGCCGTAAACTTCACCCCGGTAGTTGGTGTTGTCGAATTGTTGGTCGCGGCTGTAGAAAATTCGCAGCTCGCCCTCGCCTGTGTTCAGGTCGTAGTTTTGAAATTGGGAAAAGGCACGATCGCGTGTGGTTTCGGCGTAACCGGCTTCAAACAACACCCCCCAGGAATCGCTCAACACATAGTCCACACGGGCCAGGTAGTTTTGTGCGTTGGCATCGTATTGTTGCCATTCGCCAGCCAGGTTGGTTTTGCTGTCGGGCACCGGGGGCAGGGTTACCCTGCCATTGACCGCGGGCAGCAAAGCAATGGCGGCCTGCTCGCTCACTGATTTCTCGTAATGTTCCACATCGAAGCGAAAGCTTAAGCGGTCGGTGATTTTCCAGTCGTAAGCAATGCTGGCCAATTCGCGTTCGCCGCTGTAGTTGTTCACGCCAATGTCTTCTGCGCCTTTCACCAAATTAACCCGCAGACCCTGGTTGTTGTTCTCGCCAAATTTGCGGCCCCAGTCCAGGTGGGTGGTGGCACCGCCATGTTCATTCACACTTTGGCTCAGGCTGAGCACGGGTTTGTTGCCCGCACGCTTGGTGACCAGGTTTACAACGCCCGAGGGTGGAATAAAACCGTAATACAGTGAAGATGCACCCTTCAGCACTTCCACTTGCTGTTTGTTTTCAAGGGGTACGTCGACCAGGTTGATAATGGGCAGGGAACCATTGAGGCGGTAGTTGCCCCGGTTCTCAACCAGAATGCCGCGAATGGCAATGTTGTCGTAAGTAGAGCCATTCAGTTGCGAGCGGGTAACGCCGGCGGTGTTGCGCAGTGCGCCGAACAGGGTGGTGGCTGATTGTGCATCCAGCACCTCGCGGGTTACCGAGTTCACGGTGAGCGGTACATCAATTGGGGCTGTGTCGCGGAAGGTGCCCACTTGTACGGCGTTGCTGGAGTAGCTGCCTTGTTCGCGGGCTTGAACTTCGACTTCTTCGAGCTGATTGTTGGTGGTTTGGGCCATGGCCAAAGCCGGCAGGCCCAGGCTGAGCAGGGCCAGTGAGACAGGTTTGAGTTTCATGTTGATTGCTGCGGTGGATTTATATTTTATGAAGATAGAATACTAAACGATAATGACTCGTATTACGAATATCAGTTATCAAAACTGTTGTTTATCCCGCGCTTTGAAGGGTTTAGAATGCGGCCTGTGCCTTATTTTGAAGAATGCAACACCATGGCCCAGTGGTATGTGATGTACACCAAGCCCCGCCAGGAAACAGTGGCGCTGGAAAACCTGCAACGCCAGAACTACAACGTGTTTTTTCCGCAAGCCCGCGTGCAAAAACGCAAGACCGGGCAGGGCACTGTGCAGGTAGTAGAGCCGCTGTTTCCCCGCTACATGTTTATTCACCTGGAAGTGGGTGTGAGCGATTTTTCAAAGCTGCGCTCCACCAAAGGTTGTGTGGATTTGGTGAAGTTTGGCGGCAAGCCTTCAGTGGTGCCTGTTGAGTTGATCGAGTTGATTCAACACCAGGTCGACTCCGATTCCGTGATCGATTTGCTGAAATTGAATGCGCTTGAAATAGGTGGTGAGGTGCGTGTGGCCGAGGGCCCGTTCGAAGGCATGATGGGCAAAATTGCAGCCCAAAAAAGTGATCAACGCGTGATTGTGCTGCTCAACGTACTGGGCGCCGAACGCAGCGTGGAACTGGCCCGTAGTCAGCTGGACAAGGCCTGAGTTTCACCGAGTATTGACTTGAGTTTATTCAAGAAGTATTCAGGTTCGACGGGTTTCAGCAGCCAGCCTTGAACGCCAAATGTTTTTGCCTCAGCCACCAGGCCTTTGTCTGACAGCGCGCTCATGACAATGATGGGTGTGTGCTTGGCCACATGCCGAACCCGTTTGCAAAACTCCATGCCGCTGATACCTGGCATGTTGATGTCGGTGATGATCAGGTCGGGCGCGCCATGGTCGACAATATATCGCAGACCCTCCTCGGCGCTGGATGCGGTTTGGGCTTCAAAACCGGCTTGGCGAATTACCTCGGCATACACGCTGCGAATGGAGCGTGCGTCATCAAGCAACAGGACTGTTTTCATACTGATTTTCCATTTCACTGAAAAGTAGCTACAACGGAATGTTAAATCAGTACGAAATGTCTAAGACAACTTTTAACTAAAGTTAACGATGGCTTACGCTGTCCTTACTTGGGGCGGTTCCAGTCGTTGATGCAACCTACTTGCACTGTGTTGCGCGCCACTGGGCCTGTTTGAGTCAGGGTACGGTTTTCACCGGGCATGATGTAAAGCTCGGTCATTTGTGCGCCCACCAGCACGCGGCAACGCTTGGGGTGCTCTTTGTGCTGGTTTTCAATGTAAATCACGGTTTCTTCGCAAGACTGAGTCACGTTGGCCTTGGTGGTGCCGTCGGACAAATCCTGTTGCTGCTTGCCTTCGATGTTGCACATTGTGGCCGATGTGCTGCTGTTCTCGGCAGGCGGATTGTTGTTGGGCAGTGGCGCTACAGCCACGCATGCGGCTGCAAGTGAAGAGGCCGCGGCGATGAAGCCCAGTTGAGTAATTCGGTTCCAATTGATGGTCATGTTCTGTCCCTAATAAATAAAAAAGCTGGCTGATGCCTGTGATAATTGAAATACTGCCCTGACCTGCACAATTGCTATTGTGACTTATTGTGTATTTTTTTAGTTCAGGTTTTATTCTAAGCAATTTACTGATCAATCATGACTTTACTTGTGACGGGTTCTGCCGGTTTTATTGGCTCGTGTTATGTGCGCCAACATTTTGAGCACAGCGCTGAGCCGGTTGTTAGCCTGGATGCGTTGACCTACGCAGGCCACTTGAGCACTTTGGGCCCTGTATTGAAGCGACCGGAGCACACCTTCGTGCATGCCTCGATTGGCGATATCCATGCCGTTCGCGCTATTTTTGAAAAGCACAAACCCCGCGCCGTGTTGAACTTTGCCGCAGAAAGTCATGTGGACAGGTCCATTCTTGGACCCGGTGAATTTATTGAAACCAATGTGGTGGGCACTTACCGTTTACTGGAATGCGCACGCGAATACTGGAATGGTTTGCAAGGTGAGGCCAAGGCGGGTTTTCGGTTTTTGCATGTGAGCACGGACGAGGTATACGGCACGCTAAAACCAGAAGACGCGCCATTCTCAGAAACCAACCGATACGAACCCAACAGCCCTTACTCGGCCAGCAAAGCAGCCAGCGACCACTTGGTGCGCGCCTGGCACCACACCTATGGCTTGCCCGTGCTGACCACCAATTGCAGCAACAATTATGGGCCTTATCATTTTCCGGAAAAGCTGATCCCGCTGTGCATCATGAATGCCTTGAACGGAAAGCAGTTACCCGTGTATGGCGATGGGCAGCAAATTCGCGACTGGCTTTTTGTGGAAGACCACACCCGCGGCATACGCACCGTGCTTGAAAACGGTGTGCTGGGTGAAACCTACAACATTGGTGGCTGGAATGAAAAAGCCAACATCGACGTCGTGAAATTGATTTGTGCCCTGCTGGATGAACTCCAACCCCGAGCAGATGGCGTTTCGTATTCAACGCAAATTGCCTTTGTGACCGATCGGCCCGGGCATGACCGTCGATACGCCATTGATGCACGAAAAATTGAACGCGAGTTGGGGTGGAAGCCGGTTGAAACTTTTGAGACGGGCATTCGAAAAACCGTGCAGTGGTATTTGGCAAACCAGGCCTGGGTTGCTGAAGTGACCGCTGAACGGTGACTTGGGAGCCAAACTTGAATGGTCACCGATGTATTCAGTGCCCAATCGGCGGCGGTGTTTCGATCGCCTCGCCTTCAAGAAAACCTGCCCTTGTGTCCCGAGCAGGGCCGGTGTTGCCCGGCATGGGCGACAGAGAACGGACCCGACCCGCAGTTTAGGAGGGTCGTTCTCAGGCATCGCAAGGCTCAGCAAGGGGAGTACAGGTTTTCTGGCGAGAGATTGAAATTCGCGCCGGGTGGGCCAAGCACACCTGCAATCAATACGGTTAAACTATCGCAACAGTTTTCAGGAGAGCTTCGTTTTGGGAATTCGCGTACTCGTGCTTGGCGCACAAGGCCAACTGGGCCACACCATTGGTCAACATGCCAAGCCCGCCTTGATGGAAACCATGGACGCGTGCATCAGCTACGGCCGCGACAAAGCGGACCTGGCCAAACCCGACACCCTGATCAATGCCCTGAAAGACGTACGCCCCGACGTAGTCATCAACGCTGCTGCCTACACCAACGTAGAAAAAGCAGAAACCGAAACTGAACTTGCACACGCCATCAATGCAAAAGCGGTGGGCATTTTGGCCGAGCAATGCAAAAAGCAGGGTGTGGCACTGGTGCACTACAGCACCGACTATGTGTTCGATGGAAAAGCCAGCCAACCCTATACAGAAACCGATGCCACCAACCCGCTAAACGCTTACGGAAAATCGAAACTGGAAGGTGAAAAATACCTGAAGGAAGTGGGCGGGAATTGGGTGGTGTTTCGCACCAGTTGGGTGTACGGCCAGCGCGGCAACAACTTCTGCCGAACCATGATCAAGCTGGCCCAGGAGCGCGACAAATTGCAGGTGGTTGATGATCAAGCCGGCGCGCCTACCCCGGCCAACTGGTTGGCTGAATTGGGACTGACGGTGGCTGGTGTTGTGGCCATGCACCGTTACAAAACCATGGGCAAACTGGCCCCCACTTTTCTGCCCGACTTTCCGTCCGAGATTCCCAGCGGTGAATTTTTCCATGCCAGTGCTGCGGGCGTGACTACCTGGTTCGATTACGCCTGCCTGGCCATCGAACACGCCCACAAACAAGGCATTGTTCAGCGCATGCCCAACATTGAACGCGTCAAAACCGCCAGCATGAATTTCGCAGCGCAGCGCCCGGCGTATTCAGTGTTGAATAACAGGAAATTGATGGACACCTTCCGCGTAAATCCACCGGAGTGGACGAAAGGTGTTCGAAATTTTGTGCTCAATTACTGAGCGAAGATTGTTGGGTCAATGAATCCGCAGCACTGTGCTTTTCACGGAGGCCCAGGCGCCCACCATCACCAGCACCACCCACACCAGAATCAGCCCCAGCGCGGTAATACCGCTGGGTTGTTCGAATCGGAAATCGCGGTCAAATTCACGAATGAATGTACCGGCGGCATCGTCGGCCAGGCCCATCGCACCACTTACCACGGCATAAGCCAAACCAAACGCCACCAGCGCCAGGCTGACTGACCACCACAGGGTGGGGCGGCCCACTTCGGTGTCGGTGGCACCCAGCGATTTCAACACATGCACTTCAGCCTGGTTGCGAATCAGCTGCAAACGCACTGTATTGAAGGTAACCACCAACACCATGCCTGCAATGAGCACGGCCAAAGCCATGGCAATAATTTGCGTGCCGTTCAATACCGATTGAAGGCGACGCACCCACTGTGCATCATATTGAACATGCTCAACACCAGTGAAGTTTTGCCATTCTGCGATTTTGCTTTCGATGGCCTGGGTGTCGGTGGTGGCATCCACTTCAAGCACCACCACCACGGTGTAGGGCAGGGGGTTTTCAGGTAGGGCTTGGGCCAAATCGGGTGTTTGGCTTTGCGTGCGCAAACGCTCCATGGCCTGCTCGGGTGTGACGATATTCACGCTGTCCAAATCGAAATCGCGCTTCAATTGTGCGGCTGCACTTTTTACGGAATCCAGTGTGGCATCGGGTTTGAAGTACAGGCTGATTTCAGGGTCGCCCACCCAACGGTCCATGCTGGGCACAATCGCGCTCAGCCCCTGTGCAATCGTCCATGGCATGGCCAGTGCGATCGCCAGTACCAGGGCGTTGAACAGGTGGCCCAGAGGTTCATCAAGCCACAGCTTTAAACCGGCAGAAATTGAAAACCACTGCAAACGTAACCAACGCATGTGTTGTCTCTTAAAAGTGGATCAAGCCCCGTAGGCCTTGTTCAGAAAGTCTTTGGAAAAAGTCTGCACGCCTGCCTCGCGACCACCGTTGTGCGACAAATCGGCGGGTGCCGGCAGCACTGCGCCTTCACCCAGTTTCAGGCGATGGGTAACACGGTTGAAGCGGTGTGCCTCGTGAGTGGCCACAATAATCGTGACCCCCGCGCGGTTGAACTCCTCCAGCAAACCCACCACGCGCGCGGCCGATTCATCGTCCAGTTGGGCGGTGGGCTCATCGGCCAACACAAGCGCTGGTCGATTAACCACGGCGCGTGCAATTTGCAAGCGCAACTGTTGTCCGCCCGACAATTCACTGGGCAGCATGCGGTCGGTGTGGCTTAAGCCTACGCGCGCCAATGCAGCCTTGACGCGGCTTTGAATATCGCTCTCGGAAAGCCCAACCACGCGCAGGGGCAGGGCCACGTTGTCAAAGCAATTGCGATTGTGCAGCAACTCCACGTCCATTCCCGTGTAGCCCACATTGCGCCGGTAGTGCGCACGTTCTCGCCGGTTCAGGCGTGCTATGGAGCTTTTGCCCACCAAAATGTCGCCACTGCTGGGTTGTTCAAACGTGGCCAGCAATCGCAATATAGAGCTTTTGCCCGCGCCGGAATGGCCTTCCAGCAGTGTGAATGAACCTTTGGGTAGCTGAAAATTCACGCCCTTCAAGGCGGCGTGGGTGCCGTACTTCAAAGTGACGTTTTTGAATTGGATCATGCGGTTTGGTTTCCGTCAGTGTCGATGCCAACCAAGGCGTTGGCGAATTCCCGGGGGCTGAAAGGGCGCAAATCGCCCAGCTTCTCGCCCACGCCAATAAAGGCAACTGGCACGCGGGTGCTCATGCTCATGGCTGCCAGGATTCCGCCTTTGGCCGTGCCGTCCAGTTTGGTGACCACCAGCGCGGTCAGTGTAAGTGCATCGTTGAATGCCTTGATTTGTTGCAAGGCGTTTGACCATTGGTGGCATCCACCACCAGCACAATTTCATGTGGCGCATCCATCTTGGCTTTGCCCAGCACTTTCTTGATTTTCTTCAACTCTTCCATCAGATGAAGCTGCGTGGGCAGGCGGCCAGCGGTGTCCACAATCACGATGTGGCTGTTGCGAGAAATTCCGGACTGCACCGAATCAAATGCCACTGCTGCGGGGTCTCCACCTTGCGCTGAAATGACGTCTACGCTGCTGCGATTGGCCCACACATCCAGTTGCTCGCGGGCTGCAGCGCGAAAGGTGTCGCCAGCGGCCAGCAGAACGGAGTAACCAATTTCCGCGTAATGATTGGCCAATTTGCCAATGCTGGTAGTTTTGCCTGCACCGTTCACACCCACCACCATCATGACCAAGGGGCGAGCGCGGTCTACACCCATGCTGGTTTCCAGGGGGCGGAGCAGGTCAAATACAGCGTCGCGCAGCACCAAGCGAACATCCTCAGGCCGGGTCAGGCCTTTCTGGTACACCGTGTCGCGTACTTTCTGCATCAGCAGTTCAGTGGCGGGCAAACCGCAATCGGCCAACAGAAGGCGCTCTTCCATTTCTTCGAAAAAGGCTTCATCGACTTTTTCGCCGGTGAACATGGAGGTGAGGCCGGAACGGGTTTTGGTCAAGCCCGATTTCAAACGACCAAGCCAGTCCTGTCTCTGCCCAGGAATCTGCATGTAAAACTCCAATTGAGGAAACTAAGCGGTGCGAACGACTGTCACACAGCGAGATGTTGAATGACTTATTCTACCATTGAGCTTAAAACGGACGTTTGCTGTAAAAGGTGTCTTGAATGATAAAAACAGGTTTTCAACTGAATAGGCGTTGGGCAGCACTGGCCACCGGTGCTTTGCTGATTGCAGGTTCTCAATTGTTGATGGTTAACGCTGCCCGGGCGGCAGATGGCGATGTCACCGAATACACACTGAAAAATGGCCTGCGTGTGGTGGTGAAGGAAGACCACCGCTCGCCCACAGTGGCGCACATGGTGTGGTACAAGGCCGGCTCGATTGACGAGTACAACGGCACCACAGGCGTGGCCCATGTGCTTGAGCACATGATGTTCAAGGAGACGAAAAACCTCAAGGTGGGTGAGTTCTCTGAAACCGTGGCGGCCTTGGGCGGACGGGACAACGCCTTTACCAGCCGTGATTACACCGCTTACTTTCAGCAGCTGCAGGCCAAAGACTTGAGCAAGGTCATGGCGCTTGAGGCGGACCGCATGGCCAACCTGGTGTTGAGCGAAAGCGAGTTTGAAAAAGAAATCAAGGTGGTGATGGAGGAGCGCCGTTACCGCACCGACGACCAAGCCACCGGCAAGCTCTATGAGGCTTTCATGGCAACCGCCTTCCAGGCCAACCCCACACGCACGCCGGTGATTGGCTGGATGAGCGACCTTGAAGCCATGACCTACAAGGATGCACGCAAATGGTATGACACCTGGTACACACCCCAGAATGCAGTACTGGTGGTGGTGGGCGATGTGCAACCCGCCGAGGTAAAAGCCATGGCTGAAAAAAACCTATGGCAAGGTAAAACCCAAGAAGCTGGAAGAGCGCAAGCCTCAAGAGGAGCCCAGGCAAGAGGGCATACGCCGTGTGCAGGTAAAGGCACCTGCTGAAAACCCCTACCTGATCATGGGTTTCAAAGTGCCCAAGCTGGAGAATGTGTTGAAAGACCGTGATGCCTATTCGCTGGCAGTGCTAAGTGCAGTGCTGGATGGCTATTCTGGTGCGCGTTTGAATCGCGAGTTGGTGCAAAACCAGAAAGTGGCCTTGCAGGCCGGAGCCAGCTATGACATGACAGGCCGTGGCCCGTCGCTGTTTTATTTGGACGGCGCACCTGCCCCAGGCCAGACCGTGGAGGCCTTGGAAAAAGCTTTGTTGGCCCAAGTGAAAAAGGTGGCTGATGAGGGCGTGAGTGAGGCTGAACTGGCCCGCGTGAAAGCGCAGCTGATTGCCAGCCAGGTGTACAAGCGGGATTCCGTGTATGGGCAGGCTGTTGAAATTGGCCAGAATGTGACCATCGGTTTTGAGGTGGGCGATATTGACCGGATGATTGAACAAATCAAAACCGTGACAGCTCAGGAAGTTCAGTATGCCGCGCAGAAATTCTTTGATCAGGACCAGTTGACAGTGGGCACCTTGTTCCCGCTGCCCATTGACCCCAACAAGAAAGATGCGCCACCCAAGGGTTTGACTCATTAAGTAACTGAGTGAGCAACTGAGTAAGCAATTGAGCACCAACAAGTCATGCAGGGATTTACAACCATGTTGAGTAGCAAGAACAAAGTATTCATTCGCGGCTTGTTTGCCGCTGGGGCCACCGCAGCTGCCGTGTTTGCAGCGCCTGCCAATGCCGCATTGCCGATTGAAAGCTGGACGGCGGCCAGCGGTGCGAAAGTGATGTTTATGCGCGCGGAAGCGTTGCCCATGCTGGATGTACGTGTGGACTTCCCGGCAGGTAGCCGTGCTGACCCCAAGGGCAAAGAGGGCTTGGCGAGCGCCACCGGCGACATGATTGGTCGGGGTGCAGAAGGCCTTTCCGAGAATGACATTGCCGATGGTTTTGCCGACACGGGCGCGCAGTTCTCTGGTGGGGCCAGCAGCGATTCCGCCGGGGTGCAATTGCGTACATTGACTTCCGAGCCCGAGTTTTCAAAAGCAATTTCCCTGATGAAAACCGTGCTTCAAAAGCCGGTTTTCAACGCCGACATTCTGGCGCGTGAAACAGCACGCAGTGTGGCTGGCCTGAAAGAGGCATTGACCAAGCCCGACACCTTGGCCGACCGTGCGTTTGCCACGGCGCTTTACCCGAATCACCCATACGGCACGCACACCACCGAAGCAAGCTTGAACGCCATTACCGTGGCTGATGTAGAGCAGTTTTACAAAACCCGCTACCTGGGTAACAAGGCGGTGGTCTCGCTCGTGGGCAACATTACCCGTGCACAGGCCGAGCAGCTGGCCAATGAACTCACCGCTGGTTTGCCAAAAGGTGAGCTACAAGGCAACCCCTTGGGAGGTGCCGACTATCAAGAATTGCAGGCGGCCATGAAAGGGCAAACCATTCAGATTGACCACCCTGCTGCGCAAAGCCATATTTTGATGGGCCTGCCTGCCATGCGCCGTGGCGCGCCGGATTATTTTGATTTGCTGGTGGCCAATCACATTCTGGGGGGCGGTGGTTTTGTGTCGCGCCTCATGGACGAAATTCGCGAGAAACGCGGCTTGGCCTACAGCACCTATTCTTACTTCATGCCGGCAGGCGATGCTGGCCCATTCCAGGCCGGCGTGCAGACCAAAAAAGAGTCGACTGCTGAGGCAGTACAAATCATGCGAAGAACCATTCTTGATTTTATCGAGAAGGGCCCCACACAAGCCGAACTGAACGCAGCCAAACAAAACCTGATTGGCGGCTTTCCCCTGCGGATCGACAGCAATGGCAAGTTGCTGGGCAATATCTCCATGATGGGCCTGCATGGCCTGCCACTGAACTACCTTGACAACTGGACTGCCGAGATTGAGAAGGTGACCGTTCAAAGCGCGCGGGAGGCCTTTGCCCGGCACGTGAAAGCGGACAAGCTGGTGACTGTGGTGGTGGGTGGAAAGGTTGAGTGAGAAGCTGAATGAGAAGGCTGGGCAAGCACGTTGAATAAGCTAAGAATAATCGGCGGGGTTTGGCGCCGACACATGCTGCCGATTGCGCCGGTCGAGGGTCTGAGGCCAACGCCGGATCGGGTGCGCGAGACTGTATTCAACTGGCTGGGACAAGACTGCACCGGCATGCAAGTGCTCGATTTGTACGCAGGCACAGGTGCTTTGGGTTTTGAGGCGGCCTCGCGTGGGGCAAGCGAGGTGCTGCTGGTAGAGCAAAACCGCCAGGTGGTTGCCCAGTTGCAGCAGAACAAAGCTTACCTGTTGTCGAAATGGCCTGCCGCAGAGGGCAATGCCCCGTCCGTCCAGGTTGACGCCAATGATGCACTCGCATGCCTGAAACGCTTGGCCGGTGGGGGTAAGCAATTCGACTTGGTGGCGCTTGACCCCCCCTTTCGAAGTGATTTGATGCAGTCCACCCTGCCGCTGATCAAAGCAGTGTTAAAGCCACAGGGCTTGGTGTACGCCGAATGGCATGAAAACCTGTTTGCCAATGAGGAAGCACTGTGCAAGGCGTTGAATGTTCAAGAAATTGATGCTTTGCGTCATTTAAAAGCAGGCCAAGTGCATGCGCATTTGTTCGCCCTGCCTGCTGTGTGATACAAAGCGGGGATAGAGCAGTATCACGCGAATAAAACCCTTTGATATGGAGATCAGCGATGCGCATTGCTGTATATCCCGGAACATTTGATCCACTGACCCGCGGCCATGAAGATTTGGTGCGTCGCGGCGCGAAAATATTCGACAAACTGGTGGTTGGTGTGGCCGATAGCCCCAACAAAAAACCTTTCTTCACCATGGATGAGCGCGTTCAAATTGCGCGCGAAGTACTGAGCCACTACCCCAATGTAGAGGTGAAAGGTTTCAAGGGTTTGCTCAAGGACTTTGTTCGCTCCAACAATGCCAATGTGATTATTCGTGGCTTGCGTGCGGTGAGCGATTTTGAGTACGAGTTTCAAATGGCGGGTATGAACCGGTATTTGCTGCCCGATGTGGAAACCATGTTCCTGACCCCTTCAGACCAGTACCAGTTTATTTCCGGCACCATTGTGCGTGAAATCGCCTCCCTGGGTGGCGATGTCAGCAAGTTTGTGTTTCCGTCGGTTGAACATTGGCTGAACCAGAAGCTGGGCCTGACCCCTCCGCAGGTGATCAACAAGTAAAGTGAGCGTATGGCTTTAATCATCACCGATGAATGCATCAATTGCGACGTGTGCGAGCCCGAGTGCCCGAACGGTGCAATCAGCATGGGTGAAGAAATTTATGAGATAGACCCCGGCAAATGCACTGAGTGCGTGGGGCATTTCGACGAGCCGCAATGCGTGGTGGTGTGCCCGGTTGAATGTATTCCCAAAGACCCGGCCCACCCCGACACCCAGCAGCAATTGCTGGGCAAGTTTTTCAAGCTGCACCCAGACAAAACCCCCTATTTACCAAAAGCTGGTGATTGATGGCTGTTGACAGAAGCAACCCTTCTTGTCTGATTAGAGAATCTTCCCTGGATTGTTGAAAAGCCGTTTCTATAATCATTCTTTGTAGAACTGGGCTTTGTACGAAATTTGTCGTACATTTTTTACTTTTTAGAGCCTGACGCTTGGTTTATCAGTGTTCATAAATAGATCTGGAAATTGTCATGAAACTGTTCATTGATGGCGAAAAAAGCCGTGCGATTTGTAGTCATTGAAAGGACATGGTTCCAGTCACTTTTATGCGCCGAGATGTGCCATTTAGTGATGGGAAAGGTGCGGCACAAGATATTTTGGTAGGTGTGTGTGATGTGTGTGACCAGGTGGTGTCAATACCGGCACAGTCCACTCCAGCTATTTCTGAATCGCGGAAAAAGGCACTGAAATCGATTGAAGTCCGATTGCCCGCTATCTATTTGGACGTGCTTGACCTCGCGGCCTTCACGCTCGAGCCTGAGTCTTCTCCAGATTTTCGAAAAGATCTGATTTGTTATTACATTCATGATTTGGCCCAAGATCCAAATCGGATACAACGGCTGTTCAATGCGCA
Source organism: Limnobacter sp. CACIAM 66H1 (assembly GCF_001601825.1). Lineage (GTDB taxonomy): Bacteria > Pseudomonadota > Gammaproteobacteria > Burkholderiales > Burkholderiaceae_B > Limnobacter. Next base: position 39,981 of record NZ_LUJK01000004.1, read on the forward strand.
CAAGCTTTCAGTTGTCAATTTTTCTTCCAAGAACATAAAAATTCCGAGCAAGCGATTGTCGATGAAAGTATCTGAAAAATTGAAGACGGAACTCCGAAGTCTGGAAGATGAGACCGAGCTCAGTACTACTGAGCTCTTGAAGTCCGTGGTGTGCGACATTCAACGTGAAGTTTTGGAGAAGCCTAGATCAAGTAAAATCAAAACTTTGCAGTTTCTGGCATCCGTTGCTCTTTAGGGAGTTGCTGCGAGGATTGGACACAACACCAAACTCGAATTCTCCAACGGCTTTTCGTCAAGTACCCTAAACCAGCCTTCTTGCCAGGCCCAGTAAGGCTTGTCTTCCCGTATGGCAGCTTCATCCGCATTGCAGTTCAATTCACGAACTTGCGCTTCAGCAGGAATACCTTCGCTGCCCTTTATGGTTTCGGGTTGTAATTCAAGCAAACCTTCTGATGCCATGTAGTTCATGTTGAAGGTCCAGGCCTGGGCATCCTCGTGGGTGTAGGTCCATTCGGCTTTGTTCAGGGTCCAGTTTTGCGCGGGCAGGCCACCCTCAAATTGTTGGGCAGAAAATGCGGCCTGGTGTGTTTCAGGCAAATCGTCTCGACGCACATAGGTACGAAGGTTTTCACCATGCAATTTGATAAAAGGCGCACCTTCTCCGTTGTTGGCTTGCGCTAGCCGCAACACCAGCAGGTCTTGCTCGGCAGTGCCGGTCCACGGGAAACCATTCCATTGACCGTCAATATCGATTTTCAATTGTTTGAGTGAAATTTCGCGCATGGGGCCCGCTTCAGTTTGCGCATTCATGGCGATGTACAGCTGATTGTTCTCTTGTGGGGTGTTGATACTCACGCGCCAACCCAGATTGAACTGATTGTCTGGAGTGCTGTTGCCCACTTTAAACTTGAACTGCTCCAGTTTGCCGCTCAGTTCTTGCTGGGCTTCGGGGTTATTCACCATGAACTGGGCCTGTTCAAGTTCCAGTGAATTCAAAGCAAGTTCGGGCGTAAAAAAACCGGGGTTGGCCACTTGCGTGCTTTGCCAGGCCCGAGCAGCCAGCGCCACTGGCAGCACAGGTGTACAACTCAAGCTGGGTTGGCTGCAGTCGGAATCTTTCTCGGCCCGAGCCGCCAGGCCTTTGATGGTCAGTGACTCCACTTGAATTCGGCCCAGCTTGATCGACTCCATGGCGTTCATGCCCAGTCGGATCAAACCCACTTGCAGGTTCTCCTTGCGGGTGGGGTCATCCACTTCTATTTCAGAAATGATCAATTGCGGTTTCAAGGAAAGCGCTAGCACCACGCGTTTTACATCAATACGCTGGTCAGCGTACTGATTGCGAACGCTGTTGAGTTTGGGTTCCCAGAGGAAGCGTGGAACAACCACACCGTGAGCCAGTACGGCTCCAACAAGCAGGATGACAAGCGCGAGAATGGACCACTTCAGGGCTTTGGACATGGTGGGGTACTGCGAGTGAATACTTGCATTACCGTAGCACAGAAATGTGCAGGTAAAAAAACAAGGCCCCGAAGGGCCTGGTCTTATTGGTTCATTTACACATTGAACAGGAAGTTGAGTACGTCGCCGTCCTTCACCACATATTCTTTGCCTTCCGCTCGCATTTTGCCAGCTTCCTTGGCACCGTTTTCACCTTTGAACTGAATGTAGTCATCGAATGCAATGGTTTGGGCGCGAATAAAGCCACGTTCAAAATCGGTGTGAATGACGCCGGCGGCTTTGGGGGCCGTGTCGCCAATTTTGATGGTCCAGGCGCGTACTTCCTTGACACCCGCTGTGAAGTACGTTTGCAGACCCAGCAGTTTGAAACCCGCGCGAATGACGCGGTTCAGGCCAGGTTCAGTCATGCCCATGTCAGACAGAAATTCCATTTTATCGGCGTCGTCCAGATCGGCAATTTCCGCTTCAATGGCGGCGCACACCGCAACCACGGGTGCATTCTGCTTGGCGGCATATTCCTGCAAGCGCTCAAGGTACGGGTTGTTCTCGAAGCCGTCTTCTGCAACGTTGGCCACGTACATGGCGGGCTTGGCCGTGATCAAGCCGAAGCTTTTAATGGCGAACAGTTCCTCAGCGTCCAGGCCCAAGGCGCGCACAGGTTTGGCTTCGTTCAACTGGGCTTCACAGCGCTGCAGAATGGCCAGAATTTTTGCGGCGTCTTTGTCGTTTGCGCGAGCCTGTTTGGCATAACGGTGTACCGCTTTTTCCACCGTGCCCATGTCAGCCAAACACAATTCAGTTTCAATGGTTTCAATGTCGGAGAGCGGATCTACACGACCATTCACGTGAATCACATTGTCGTCTTCAAAACAACGCACCACGTTGACGATTGCGTCGGTTTCTCGAATGTGAGCCAAAAACTGATTGCCCAAGCCTTCGCCCTTTGATGCGCCCGCCACCAGGCCAGCGATGTCTACAAATTCAACAGTGGCTGGCACAATGCGCTCGGGTTTCACAATGTCGGCAAGCTGTTGCAAGCGTGCGTCGGGCACTTCAACCATGCCCACGTTCGGTTCGATTGTGCAGAAGGGATAGTTTTCTGCCGCAATGCCCGCTTTGGTCAGCGCGTTGAACAGGGTGGATTTACCGACGTTGGGAAGGCCAACGATGCCGCATTTGAGAGTCATGAGAATTCGCTAAGTGCTTAATTGAATGGGGTGAATTGTACCGCGCCTAGCGATTCACGTTGGCAAGCCAGGTTGAAAAGTCTTCTGCCATGCGTTCGCTTTCGCGAATTGCCGCCTGCCACAGTGGTATACGAATGCGGTGGTCAAATTTGTAGCGCTTGAAGTCACTTCGATCCGGAATTTTCTTGGCTGGCAGGCGCTTCACGAATTCAGGTGAGGGACACACCAGAATGACATTGCTCATCCACTCGGGTTTGGCTTTGCGTACTTTTAAAAACTTGTCCAGCCAACCCGGTGTAACTGTGGGCGCAAAGTGCGGGTATAGCACCAGACCGTCGAGTCGATGATAGGGTAGGGCCAGGTGATAATCGGTCAAGCCACCGTCCCAGAACGGGCCCTCGTGGTATTTCACTTCCGGGTGGTTTTCACGGAGGGCCAGTGCAATTTTATGAACCGGGTTCAGCACAAACGGAATACTGCCGCTGGCCAACAAGGCGTCGTGAATGTTCAATGCATCCAGATCTTCGATTCTGGTGGGAATGCGATCAAAGGGCTGCTTGAGCCAATCGGTGTGGGCTCCCGGGCTTTGAAACACCCATCGCTCGAAATAGCTGGAAAGGCGATTGCGGTTAACGCTGTTGGCCAATACTGCGCTGGCAAAGCCTCGCTTGCGGGCGCGCTGCTGCTGCGCGTGGTGCAGCGGTGTGAGCCCTTTGTTGACCCACACCAGCAATTCTTTGCCAGTCGGCTTTACCATGTGCTGCGCTTCCTCGGCCACCACGGCCTGCACCATGGCCTGGCACACTCGACTGATCTCGAATCGGTCCACCCCCTTGGTGTAATTTTGTGCCTCGACATAGTGCTGCGCCAACCGTTTGAGTGTGGCTGCCGGGTTGCTGCTGGCGGCGGCTGCCATGCGCCATGCACCGATGGAGGCACCAATCAATTGCAAGGGTTTTACACCATTGGCGGCACGGGTTTCGAGGTGGGACGCGCTCAACCACTCGTTGAACAAATACTGATCCAGCCCTTGCAAAATCAAACCTTTCGGACCCCCAGCAGCAGCGGGGATGGCGCAAATGTCTTCCGGCTTTAGGCCCTTGTTGGCAATGTGCGCTTTGGCGCGATCGCCCAAAATAATCTGTATGCTGCTTCTCATGCGCACTCCGTGTGAATGTGCGTGGTGGCCTGGCCAATTTGGCCCTTCAATATTAACTCGGTGTGTTTCAGCAGCACATCAATTGATTTGTCGATCACCTGCTGTTGATCGTTGCTGGGGCGATGCAATACAAAGTCGGCTACGCCTTGTTGAAGGTTGAGGCTACGTGGGTGGCCAATGCCAATGCGTGCGCGCCAGAATTCGTTGCTGCCCATGTGGGCATGAATGTCTTTCAAACCATTGTGACCCGCGTGGCCGCCGCCTTTCTTCATTTTGATTTGTCCCGGCAGCAGGTCCAGCTCATCGTGTGCGACCAGAATTTCCTCAGGCTTGATTTTGAAGAACTTGGCCAGAGCACCAACGGCCTGCCCGGAGCGGTTCATGAACGTGGTGGGAAACAGCAACCACACGTCTTCACCTGCAAATTTAATGCGCGCCATGTCGCCGAAAAACCGCTTGTCGCTTTGTAAAAATACATTGTGCTTGCGCGCAAGCGCCTCCAGATACCACACGCCTGCGTTGTGGCGAGTGTCGGCATACTGTGGGCCGGGGTTACCCAAGCCGACAATCAATTTGATGGGGGTGTTGCTGGACATGAAGAAATACAGCCCTTTGATTCACAAGGCTGTATTTTCACTGATTATTCGATTGCAGTGGCAGATTTGCTCGAAGAAGTTTGATCCACCCGTCTCCACGCACTCACCAGCGCCATCAGGCTGGCCGTGGTGATGTTGTCGTGAAACCCCACACCGAACTTGCTGCCGGGCATGTTGGGTACGCTTACCTCAATAATGGCCATGGCTTTTGATTTGGCACCCTGGCCGACGCTGCGTTCCTCAAACCCCACAATGTCCATGGGCACACCAAGGGCTTGCACAGCGGCATCCAGGGGGCCGTTGCCCACACCTTCAAGGCGAATGGTTTCACCTCGCTGTTGTACGGTAATCTCAATGCCTTGGCCACCTTCGGCATCAAACACTTTGTGGCTGATGTAGCGCGGCTGGCTGTCGTTGTTTTGCAAGTAGGTTTGCTCGAACAGTGCCCACAGGGCAGGCGACGTCATTTCCGCAGCTGTGCTGTCGCTGACCTTTTGTACCACGCCTGAAAATTCCACCTGCATGCGGCGTGGCATGACCACACCATGTTCACGTTCCAGAATGTAGGCAATGCCGCCTTTGCCAGACTGACTGTTGACACGAATCACGCTGTCGTAGGTGCGGCCCACATCCACCGGGTCGATGGGCAGGTAGGGTACCTCCCAAATGGCATCGGGCTTTTGAATATCGAACCCCTTTTTGATGGCATCCTGGTGCGAACCGGAAAAAGCGGTGTACACCAAATCGCCCACATAAGGGTGGCGTGGATGAATCGGCAACTGCGTGCAACTTTCCACCACTCGGGCCACTGCGTTGATGTCGGAGAAATCAAGGTTCGGGTGCACACCTTGGGTGTACATGTTCAAGGCCAAAGTCACGATATCGACATTGCCGCATCGTTCGCCATTGCCGAACAGGCAACCTTCAACACGTTGCGCGCCAGCCATCATGGCCAGTTCGGCGGTGGCCACACCCGTGCCGCGGTCATTGTGTGGGTGCACGGAAAGCACCACATGCTCACGACGGGCAAGGTGTCGGTTCATCCACTCAATTTGATCGGCGAACACATTGGGTGTGCTCCATTCCACGGTGGTGGGCAGGTTGATGATGATCTTGCGATTCGGCCCTGCATTCCACGCTTCAATGGCGGTGTTGCAAGCCTGCAAGGCCACATCCAGTTCCGTCATGTTGAAACACTCGGGCGAGTACTGCAAAACCCACTGTGTTTCCGGGTGAGCATCGGTGAGTTCTTTCACTTTTTGCACGCGCTTGTTCACCATGTCGATCACTTCGGGCACAGTCATGCGGAACACCGTATTTCTCCACACGGGTGCGGTGGAGTTGTAGATGTGGACGATGGCGCTTTTGGCACCAATCACCGATTCCACTGTTCGCTCAATGAGGTCATCACGAGCCTGGGTCATGACCATGGGGGTGACATCGTTCGGAATTAAATCGTTGTCGATCAAATGCCGTACCACGTCGAAGTCGATTTGAGAGGCGGCCGGAAAACCCACCTCAATTTCCTTGAAGCCAATGCGCACCAATTCCTTGAAGAAGTCCAGTTTGGTTGCCACGCTCATGGGCTCAAAAATCGCCTGGTTGCCGTCGCGCAAATCAGTGCTTAACCAGATTGGCGCTTGTTCAATGGCCTTGTTGGGCCAGGTTCTGTCGGGCAGGTCCACTTTGTAAGCGGGGCGATATTTGGTGGCGGGGTTCTTCAACATGCTTCGTTGGCCTGAAAGGTGAATCGATTAAACACAGTGTAGGTGTTTTGAGATGAAAGATGATTGCGTTTGTTGCTTGGATATTTATATAAATTGGCAGATAATTGCGTTGTTGGATTATTTGAAGACATTTATAGCCAAATGCAAGAGCTGGACCGCTATGACAAACGTATTTTGACCCTGCTACAGGCCGATGGGCGAATGAGCAATCAAGACCTCGCTGACGCGATTGGTTTGTCGCCATCGCCGTGTTTGCGCCGTGTCAAGGCGCTTGAAGACGCTGGCTTGATTACCGGTTACCGTGCCTTGGTGGATGCGAAAAAGCTGGGCTACAGTTTGATGGCCCTGATCTATATTTCAATGGATCAACACACGCCAGAACGCTTTGCCAGTTTTGAGGAGGCCATTGCCGCCATTCCCGAGGTGCTGGAATGTTTGCTGATTACTGGTCAGCAGGCCGATTACCAGTTGAAAGTGATTGTGGCCGACATGGATGGCTACCAGAACTTGCTGTTGAACAAAATTACCCGTATCAAAGGTGTGACGGGCGTACACACCAGTTTCGTGTTGCGCCGGGTGGTTGATAAAACCGAGGTGCCGATAGGCTGATTTGAACAATCAGTTTTGCAGCATGTTTTGAATCATCATGCCGCCGCCGCCAATGAGTACACCGAAGTACACGATTGAGGCCACATTGGCCAGATGCCCCAAGAGCACCGCAGCACCGTCGCGTTGAATCAGGCCCACTGCCAGAAAAAGCAAGGCAATGCCGGGCACTGTATTGGAAAACGGAATGAAGCCAAACGGGGCCATCAGCAACACGGCGCCCAGAATAAGACCCCCATCATTGATGAGGTTCATGCCTCGACCTGTGGTTAGCCAGGCCATGCGATGCGGTTTGCTGATCTTTTCAAGGCGCGGAATCCACACCAAACCTTTTTCAAGTGCATTGCGTAATTTGTCTGAAGGCAGGGCGCGTTCTTTGAAGCGCTTGGGCAGCCACAATGTGCGCCCAAATACCCGGCTGATGCCAATCAGCAAAATGGCTGCGCCAAAAATGGTGCTGACACCCGGAATGGAAACCGGCACCATGAAGACCAGCGTCAGGAATGCAACCAGCAGCAGCATGCCGTCCCGCCCTACCAGATTCAGAATTTCACCAAGGCTGACCGTGTTTGCGGGCAGTTGTGCGATCACTTGTTTGATTTGATCGCCCAGAGGCAATTCATCGAAATTGGGTGTGTTGTTCACTTCGGGTTTGGTGCTTGATTGATGAATGAGCCCACATTGTGCCCATAAAAAAAGCCGCTGAACTTCAGTGCAGCGGCTTTTTCGGTACTAATTGGACTTCGAGAGTTTACTCGTCGCCGCCTTTTGCAGCACCGGCCTTGATCTTCACTGTAACCAGTGACAGATCTTGCTGACCGTGGTTGGGAATGCCAACGCCAGCAGGCAGTTGCAAGTCAGTCACGTGTATTGAACGCTTGGTCACGTCCAGCACGCTGCAATCTACGGCGATGAATTCAGGCAGGTCTTTGGGCAAGCATTCGATTTCGATCTGATTGGCCACAAATGTAACCTGACCGGAGTACAGCTTGACCGCTGGGCTTTCCAGGTGACCTGAGTAGTGCAAAGGCACGTTCATGTGGATCTTCTGGTTACCGTCGATGCGCTGGAAGTCGATGTGCAGCAATTGTGGCTTGTAGGGGTGTGACTGGTAGTCACGCAACAATACCTGCTGTGACTTGCCGTCAATTTCCAGATCCAGAATGCTGGAGTGGAATTTTTCCTTTTGAATTGCGTGCCACAGGGGGTTGTGTTCAATTGACACAGCCTGAGCTTCCTGATTGGCGCCATAAACAATGCCAGGTACCTGGCCAGCACGACGCAGGCGGCGGCTCGCTCCGGAACCCTGCTCTGTGCGGGATGTTGCAACTACTTTCATGTTGATTCTCCAAATTTGACTTCACCGCGACCAGTGAAACCAAGTTATGCGGCACTTAAGGGCGTCCGCAAAAAAGCCCGTAAAACTTTGTGTTCAGTCGACGAAATTAGCTGACGAAATTAATCGATAAACAGCGAACTGACAGAATCAGAGCGAACAATGCGGCGAATGGTTTCGGCCAGCAGTTCATCAACACTGAGAACTCGAATGGTTTTGCTGTTGTTGGCTTCCTCGGACAAAGGAATGGTATCGGTCACCACCAGTTCGTCCAGGTCTGATTCTTCAACACGTTGAATGGCGCCACCTGACAATACAGGATGGGTACAGTAGGCCACTACCTTTTTGGCGCCGTTGGCTTTCAGTGCCGCAGCAGCTTTGCACAAGGTGTTGGCAGTGTCGACCATGTCGTCCATGATCACGCAGGTGCGGTCTTTCACGTCGCCAATAATGTTCATGACCTCTGCCACGTTGGCACGGGGGCGACGCTTGTCGATGATTGCCAAATCACAATTCAGTCGCTTGGCCAGGGCGCGGGCGCGGACCACGCCACCTACGTCAGGTGACACAACCATCAGGTTGTCGAGGTTTTGTTTCCACACATCGCCCAGCAAAACAGGCGATGCATAAATGTTGTCTACGGGGATGTCAAAGAAGCCCTGAATTTGGTCAGCGTGCAGGTCCATGGTCAGCACACGGTCGACACCCACCACCTGCAGCATATTTGCAACCACTTTGGCTGTAATCGCCACACGTGAAGAACGCACACGGCGGTCTTGGCGGGCATAGCCGAAGTAGGGAATTGCAGCGGTAATGCGGCCTGCCGATGCGCGCTTGAGCGCGTCGATCATGACCATCATTTCCATGAGGTTGTCGTTGGTGGGTGCGCAAGTGGATTGCAGCACAAACACGTCTTTGCCGCGCACGTTTTCGTTGATCTCGACCATGACTTCACCGTCTGAGAAACGACCCACGGTGGCTTTGCCCAGCGGAATGTTCAGCTGTTTGGCCACTGATTCGGCCAATGCTGGGTTTGCATTGCCGGTGAAGATCATTAGACTGCTGTCGGTTGCCATTGTTTACCCCAGGGCTTGACGTGTGCGTTGGCGAAATAAAAAAAGGGCCAACCTGTGGCTGGCCCTTTGGTTTTGGCAGGGGAGGAAGGACTCGAACCCTCGCATGCCGGAATCAAAATCCGGTGCCTTAACCAACTTGGCGACTCCCCTAAAACTTTTATCGATTCAGCTTGATTTGACTTTGCATTCAAACCACTGCCCACGCTGTAATTCAGGCGCATCGGCGACTGCTGCCATTGCATTGCTAAGCTGGCTTGGGCTGGCAAACAAAGCAAACATGGCGGAGCCGGAACCTGACATTCGAATCAATTGCGGGTTGAACCTTGCAACACAATTTGAAAAAACACCAAATTGCTGTTCCCATTCAGGGTAGTTGCGTGCCACAACAGCTTGTAAAACATTCTGTGTGTTGGCTTGCAGGCAAGCCATCAACTCACTATTCATTCGGCGGGCCGAATCGAAGACCGCTATTTTGACGTCACTTGAGTTGCGTGTCAATTGCGGATCGCTAAATATTTTGGGCGTGGGGCAAGAAAGTGGCGGTTTGTAGACAATTAAATGCCCTGAAACGCTTTGAATCGGGGTGATGACTTCACCGATGCCCTCAACAAAAGCACTGCTGTCCTGAAGAAAGAAGGGAACATCCGCCCCAAGCGCTTGGCCGATTGCAATCAGTTGTTCAGGTGTGACGGCTTGTTCGTGATGCTGTTGCAGCAGACGGAGCACGGTGGCTGCATTGCTGCTGCCCCCTCCCAAACCCGCCTGTTCGGGGACCTGCTTGCGGACATGAATGGTTACAGAGTAGCCCATGCCAATGTTGGCGTTTGCATAATAGGCCTTGCAGGCGCGAACGGTGAGGTCGATTTCTTCAGGAATATGAACGAGATCACCACTTCGTTGAACCACCAATTCACCACTTGAATTGGTTTGCACCGACATTGAAACCTGGTCCCCAAGCGTAATTGGGCAGAAAATACTTTGAAGCAGGTGATAACCGTCAGCCCTGCGGCCTGTGATGTGCAAAAACAGATTGATTTTCGCGGGCGAAAAGGCCGATAGTTCGGCCAGGCTGTTGAGGTTCACGCTTTATTTGCCCAAGGTGCCTTGCGGAATCAGGTCAATGCGACCGGAGGTCTTGTTTTCGATAAACACCACGCGGTAGCGGCCATTCTGGTTTTCCCACGACCAATTCGTGGGCAGGGTGGGCAATTCATCGGGATTGGGGTTTTCCATCCATTGCACCAAGGCTTCGGCAGGCAGTTCAACAGGGAACATGAGATCGAACAGGCTTTGCCAGTCTTTGGCCAGATAGACTCGACCGTCCGCAGCCCGGACTTCATAAAAATTACCCAGGCGCTTGGCGCTACCCAGCGAAGGCCCCAGTGTGGAATTGACTTCAAGATAGGCAATTTCAGGAGCCTGGCTCGGCCCGGACCGACCCGAGCGCCATTCATAGGTGCCAGAAATGGAATCGGCCTCCATTTTTCCGTCGGCTTGCTCCACTTTCCAGATCAGCCCAAAGCGCCCGTAATGGCAGCTCGACTGAATCGACTTGCAATCGACTTCAGTGCTTGGATTTTGGCCCACGGTGCTGCAGGCGGCCAAGCTTGCGCTGATCAAGCCGATACAGGCCAGGCGCAATGATGATAAAGACATGAACTTAAATTTCCTCAACCTGTTGAACCAGTTTCTTCAATGCTTTGCTGTCGGGGTATCGAACGGTCAAGCGGTTCCCAAGTTGACGCGCTTCCTCTTTCTTGCCCGCTTTTAGCAAGACCTCGAGCAAATGCAGGCCAATTTCCTCATCCTGGCGCAGATCGAATGCTTTTTTCAAGGTTGCTTCGGCGCTGTCCAGCTTGCCCAATCGGTAATGCACCCAGCCCAGAGAATCAAGAATGAAGGGATCGTTGGGCGCAAGTTCAACTGCCTTTTTAATCAACTCATAAGCTTCGTCAAGCCGAACGTTGTTCTCCGCCCAGGTGTAGCCCAGCGCATTGTATCCGTGTGGGTTTTCCGGGCGAACCGCGATGAGGCGCTTGAGGAATTGTTCAACACGTGGCAGGTCGTCTTGCCGCTCGGCAACCATGGCACGCTCATACAGCAGGTCTGGCTGATCCGGAAATTTGAGCAAGGCCAGTTCTAGCTCGGTGGCAGCCTCGGCAGGGGCTTTTTGCGACTCAGCCAGTTGCGATTTCGCAAGAGCGAGCCGCACGGACTCATCTTCGTTTTTGGGTTTGAACTGGTTCAGAACCCGCTTGGCTGACAGGGCATTGCCCTGTTTTTCGAACAAGGCCGACTTTTTCAGCTGGACATCCAGGTTGTCGGCGGCGTTCGGTGTGGTGTCGAGCCATTTCAGGGCCGCTACGTAATCTTTACGCTCAAGCGCCATGTCGGACAGGGTGGCATGAATCAGCGATTCATTCTGGCGCTCGGCGGGTGTGGTTTTGTCCAGATAAATCTTGAAATGCTGTTCGGCGGCTTTGTAGTCCTTGAGCTGAGTGAGCACAAAACCCTGACTGGAGTACAGGGGAATGTTGTCCGGTTGTAGTTCAATCATTTCCGCAAAACGTTGACGTGCCTGTGCCCACTGCCCGAGTTGGGTGTGATTGCGGGCCAGGTACAGGCGAGCACCAAACCAGTTGGGGTGTTGTTGCACCTGCTCATTCACCATTTGCATGGCGGCATCCAGGTTGCCGTCACGTTTTTCCATGAACTGGGCCATCAGCACATAAAAACGTTCCTGTGGCGATTTGCGCAATACGTTTTCCATGTGGCCCACAGCCTGTGGGTACAACTCGGAGTTGTTGGCAAGTTGGGCCAACAGGGTTTGCGCCTCAAGATCATCTGGATTGTTGCCAAACAGCTCAATACCGGTTTGATAGGCCTTGTTTTTGTCGGGGATGCGTTGGAGCATGTCCAGCGCAACCTTTTCGCTGCTGGAGCCGCCGAGCCCCGGGTTGGCAGTCTCAGCAGCTTTCACATCGGCCAAAAAAGCCCGGAGTGCGGGCATTGCTTGATCAACGCGGTTGGTGCCTAGTTGCAGCAGCATGATGGAGCGGCTGGCCTGCTTGTCGCCGGGCGACAATTCAGACCACACCTGCGCGGCATTCAAGGCCAGGTCCAACTGGCCTTCGGCAAGGCTGATCTCGACAGCCCGTTTCGCCAGCTCGGGATTGCGTTGCTGTTTGGCTGCTTCGGTGTAGGCCAGCGTGGCAGAATACGTGTCGCCTCGCTGACTGGCAATTTCAGCAGTGAGCAGGGCAAACAGCGGGTCTTGTTTCACCATGTCGGCCACGCGGGCTTCGTAGGCTTTTTGCTCGGCAGACATCGGCGGCACTGCCGGCTCGCCTTGATCCGCGGGCACGGTGGCGCAGCCTGTGGTCAGGCTGGCTGCCAGAAAAAATACCGGGCCTGCGATGGTCCATTTAAAACAAGTCATACTGTTGAACCCAATGAAAACTGGTGAATCCACTTTATTTTTATCACATTAACAGATGCGCGTGCGCGCTTTAGCTTATGCCTGAATTACCCGAGGTAGAAATCACCAAAAGAGGCGTAGACCTTCACTTTACAGGGCAGCGCCTGCTGGCTTGCACTGTGAGGCAACCCCGTTTGCGTTGGCCTGTGCCCGTGGAAGTGCAAAGTTGTGTAAAGCATATATTGCAAGGTGTGGAGCGTCGGTCGAAATACATGCTCATGGACTTTGGGGCGCAGGTGTTGGTGGTGCATTTGGGCATGTCGGGTTCACTGAAAATCGTAAACGCCAGCACCCCTTGGGACAAACACGATCACATTGAATGGAACTTCGGGGACAAGGTGTTGCGCTACAACGATCCGCGTCGCTTTGGGAGCGTGGAGTACGTCGAAAAAGTGCCTGGTTGGGAACACAGTTTTATACGGTTTGCAAAACTGGGGCCCGAGCCTTTCAGTGAGGCATTCACGCCCGACTCGTTTTTCAAGGCCACGCGAGGCAAAAAGGTGTCGATCAAGGCCTTGCTGTTAAGTGGGTTTGCTGTAGTTGGCGTGGGCAATATTTACGCATGCGAGGCCTTGTTTCGAAGTGCGATTCGCCCGGGTAAAGCAGCAGGGCGCTTAAGCAAGGCGAATGTACAGGCCTTGCATGCAGCGGTTGTGGCCGTGTTGACAGAGGCGATTGAGCGGGGTGGTTCAACTTTGCGTAATTTTCAGGCCATTGATGGCGAGCTGGGTCATTTTCAATTGCATTGTGATGTTTACGGCCGCGAGGGGCAGCCCTGCAAGCGCTGTGGCGCAACGGTAAAGAGGCGTGTGATGAATCAGCGAAGCACGTTTTATTGCGCGCAATGTCAGGAATGAGCGAGCCATGAACCCAATGAAAGGAAAGCCGTTTGGCGAGGTGTTGGTGCGTTGGCAAAAACAGCACGGCCGTCAAACCCTGCCATGGCAGCACACGGGAGATGCTTACAAGGTGTGGCTCAGTGAGGTGATGTTACAGCAAACCCAGGTGACCACCGTGCTGGGCTATTACAGCCGTTTTTTGCAGGCCTATCCAACCGTTTCAGATTTGGCCGCCGCACCGGAGCAGGATGTCATGCAGTTGTGGGCAGGTTTGGGTTACTACACCCGCGCACGCAATTTGCATGCTTGTGCCAAGCAAGTCGTGACTCGTTTCGGGGGGCAGTTTCCGCGCACGGTAAGCGAACTTGAAAGTTTGCCCGGCATAGGCCAGTCCACCGCGGGTGCAATCGCATCACTGGCCTATGGTGTGCAGGCGCCCATTCTGGATGGGAACGTAAAACGGGTGTTTTGCAGGTACTACGGCATCGAAGGTTACCCGGAGCAAACCACGATCAAGAAAACTTTGTGGGGAATTGCCGATGCGAACGTGCCAGCCCAACAACCGGGAGTTTACAACCAGGCTTTGATGGATCTTGGGGCCACCTGTTGTGTACCACGCAACCCGGCGTGTTCAGCTTGCCCCTTGATGGAAAGCTGTGTGGCCTTGCGAAAGGGCATGGTGAATTTGTTGCCGACACCAAAGCCTAAAAAGGTCCGACCTGAATTGCATTTCCTCAGCTTGGTTGTGGATGATGAGGAAGGTGGAGTGCTGCTGGAACTACAAACTGACAAAGGTGTTTGGCAAGGTTTGTGGACCACACCTTTTGTAGCTTGCGACAGTCAACTTGATTGTGAGGGCCTCACCGGAATTGCAACATCCTGGGTTGAACATTATGGCTTGCAGGCGCACCGTGCCGAAATTGAGCGACAGTTGACTGGTTTGCAGGGCCAACCTTGGCTGGTGCATGAATTAACTCACCGAAAAATGCATTTCAAGGTGTTGCGCCTGACGGTGCCTGGTTCCTGGGCAGCTTGCTACCCAATCAGTGACAAGCCCGTGCCAAAAATAGTGCACAAATTGCTGGACCAGGCGCGGGTATTAACCCAGGCTGCGGTGCCGAAGCAAAACACTCTCGATCTCGGGTAGTGGATCGGCGGTAAAGCGTTTGGCCAGTGTCTCGGCCACATACACAGAGCGGTGTTGTCCGCCGGTGCAGCCAATGGCCACCGTCACGTAGCTGCGTTGTTCATTCAAGTAAGACGGCAACCATCTTCTCAAATAGGTTTCGATGTCGCTGATCATTGGATTGCTTCGATCATCAGCCTGGATGTAACGTTGAACTTCCACATCCTTACCTGTCAGGGGACGCAGGCTTTTGTCGTAATAAGGATTGCTCAGGCAGCGCACATCAAACACCAGGTCAGCATCCGAGGGCAAGCCTTTCTTGAAGCCGAAAGTTTCAAATACCAAGGTGAGTTTGGCCGATTCTTCTTCGACGGTTTCAAGCACCCAGCGCCTCAGCACATTGGGTTGCAGGGCTGAGGTGTCAATGCAGCTCGCAATGTTTCTGAGGGGCTCGAGCGCTTCGCGTTCCGCATCCACACATTCCTGCACGGTGGCCTGTTCGCCAAGGCGAGCGCTCATGGGGTGGCGTCGGCGACTTTCCGAGTAGCGCGTGATCAGGGTTTCATCGTCTGCATCCAGAAACAGAATGCGGACATCGGTGCCTTCGGCTTTCAAAGCCTGAATGATTTGGGGTACATCGATGATGTCCCGCCCTGTGCGTGCGTCGGCCGCAATCGCAATTTGAGAAATTCCCTCGGCGGAGAGGCGTTCAATGACTTGCGGAATAAAAGAAGGCGGCAGGTTGTCGACGCAGTAAAAATGGGCGTCTTCCAGCGCACGAATTGCGACTGATTTCCCGGAGCCCGAAAGGCCGGTGACCAACACCACTTTCATGTTAATCATGTCCCATGTCCGCTTCCGTGTCAGGGTCCACCTGAAGATGATCGATACCACCGAGTTCGGTGAGCATGGCTTTCTGTTGACGCACCATGAATTCGTCCAGCGTATTGATGCCCCGCATCTGCAAAATGGTGTTGCGCACCGCTGCTTCCAGAAGCACCGCGAGGTTGCGGCCGGCCGCCACTGGCAATATGGCTTTGCGAATGGGCAAACCCAGCACTTCCTGGAATTGCTGCTCGGTGACCAGGCGTTCCTGGTGTAATTCAAGCGAAGCTTTGCGTACAAGGTGGACGATCAGTTTTAACCGCATTTTCCGGCGTACGGCCGTTTCACCAAAAATGGCCTTGATGTCGAGCAAGCCTACGCCGCGTACTTCCATCAGGTTACGAATCAGTTCCGGGCAGCGTCCCTCAATCAGATTGGGGGCCACGCGCGAGAATTCCACCACATCGTCGGCTACCAAACCGTGGCCACGCGAAATCAATTCCAGGCCCAGTTCGCTTTTGCCCAAGCCGGATTCGCCGCAAATGAGCACACCCATGCCAAGCACGTCCATGAACACACCATGCATCATGGTGGTGGGGGCGAGCCATTTGTTGATGTATACGCGCAGAAAGTCGATGATCTCGGCTGCCGACAACGGCGTGGCCAGCAGGGGAATGTTTGATTCGTCGCAGGCGGCTTTTAAAAGGGCGTGAGGCTGAAATGATTCAGCCACGATGATTGCAGGCGGATCGCCTTCGATAAGCTTGTCAATTTGGTGCTGTTTGCGCTCGTCGCTGATGCGAGCGAAGTATTCGATTTCCTGGCGACCAAACACCTGGATTCGACCGGGGTGAATGGTGTTGAGGTGGCCCACAAGATCAGAGGAAGCAAAACACTGAAGATCCAGGTGGCGGTCACCACCATTTAAACCGGCCAGCCAGTCAAGCTTGAGTTTGTTGCGGTTGGCTTCGATCAGTTCTTTCAGTTGCTTCACAGGCTTAACTCGCGGGTTGGTAGGGCTCCCAGTTGGCGATCAGTTGGTGAGTGGCGCCGGGGTCGGATTCTGTCATGAGTTTCTCACGGAAATCTTTGTCAGACAGCATTTGAGCCAGTTCTGACAGTATATCCAGATGATGCTGGTTTGCGCTTTCGGGCACCAGCAAAAACATGAGCAGCTTGACGGGTTGCCCATCAGGGGCATCAAAAGGGATTGGGTCTTGTACCCGCACCAGTGAGGCAATCGGTTCGCGCAAGCCTTTGATGCGGCCATGCGGTACGGCCACCTGCTGGCCAAGGCCAGTGGAGCCCAAACGTTCACGTGCAAACAGGCTGTCAAACACCTTGGATCTTGCGATGCCCTGGTTGTTCTCGAACACCAAACCGGCTTGCTCAAACACGCGCTTTTTGCTGGTGACCTGTGTGTCCAACAATATGTTGGATGGTGGAAGTAGATTTGCGATCAAGTTCATCGCTGTTGATTCCTGAGACCCGCTTCTAATCGTGGGGCCGATTATACGCCATAAAAACAGAAAAGGCGGACTGAAGTCCGCCTTTTGATTTTCCCTGAAATTACAGAGGTTTATTCAGCTTCTTCGACCACCTGGTGTTTCATGGGGGTGTGGTTGTGGTTGGTCAGTTTGTCTTTGTGACGCAGTACCTGGCGATCCAGTTTGTCAGCCAGCGCGTCGATGGCTGCGTAAAGGTTTTCATGACTTGCTTCAGCGTGAATGTCTTTGCCGCGGACGTGCAGCGTAACATCTGCCCTTTGAACCAGCTTGACCACCGAGATGGTCACCGATGCATCAATGACGTGATCAAAATGCCTTTTCACCCGATCCAGTTTTTCGATGACATAGTTTCGAATTGCTGGGGTAACTTCCAGATGATGACCATTGATGTTCAAGTTCATAAGGTATCTCCTTTCGTTGCTGCGGGGGGAAGCTTTACATTTAAAGCGACTTGCGCATGTTCACCGGGGGTATTTTCAGTGATTCCCGGTATTTAGCGACCGTGCGTCTTGCGACCACGATGCCCTGTTGACCGAGTAGGTCGGCGATTTGGCTGTCAGATATCGGCTGCTTGGCGTCCTCCGCAGAAATCAGTTGCTTGATGAGTGCACGGATGGCCGTGCTGGAAGCCTGACCACCTGAGTCGGTGGAAACATGACTTCCGAAGAAATACTTTAGCTCAACCAACCCATAGGGCGTCAACATATATTTTTGCGTGGTAACCCTTGACACGGTCGATTCATGCAGACCCAAAAGATCGGCAATTTCCCGCAGAACCAAGGGCTGCATTGCGATTTCGCCGTGATTGAAGTAGCCGATTTGACGTTCTACGATGGCTTGGCTCACCCGTAAAATAGTGTCAAATCGCTGCTGAACGTTTTTTAACAACCAGCGGGCCTCTTGAAGGTGGGCACTCAATTGGGCACTTTGGCCCCGGTGAGACCGCAAAATCGAGGCGTACATCTCATTGATTCGAATTTTCGGCATCACGTCCGGGTTCAACTGCACGTGCCACTGGCCGTTGAGTTTTTTGACGATCACGTCGGGCACAACATGATCATCATCGATGCGACGAAAGCGTGCACCAGGGAACGGCTCAAGTGAGCGGATGATCTGATGGCATGTTTTCAGCATGTCTTCATCCACGTTCAACGCTTTTTTCAGTTTGCTGAAGTCGCGTTGGGCAAGCAAACCCAGATGGTCGCTGATGATCAGTTGGCAGTTACTGTACAGGCTCGGCTGGCAGGTGATGTCTTGCCGCTGGGCCAGTTGCAGCAACAGGCACTCCGCGGCGTTGCGCGCACCCACGCCAGGTGGGTCAAAGCTTTGCAGCAGGCGCAAGGCAGCGCTGAGTTCCTCGAATTCCAGGTCGGGCTCATCTTGAAGGGTTTCCCACAGGTCTTCAAGTTCAACGGTCAGGTAACCATCGTCGCTGAGGTAGTCAATCAGCCACAGCACCAGGTTTTTGTCTCGTTCGCTGGCCTGTGTCATTCGCAACTGGTCGATCAAGTGCTGGTGCAGGCTGCTGTCCGGCGCGGCCAGTTGTAAACCGGGTTTCTCTTCATCCCCATCGGCACTCGCGCCGCTGTTGTCGCGCCAATCGCCTTCCCAGTTGTCCTGGATGGAGTCGATGGTTTCGCGTTGAACAATTTCTTCGCTTTGATTGTCTTGCTCAGCCTGCTGGTCGCTGACTGGTTCACTGACTTTTCGGGGGTCGGGTTCGGCCTCAAAGCTGTCGCCCTGAGGCTCGTGCAGTTCACCATTGCTGCTGTCCAGGCTAAGCGTGCGTTCGCCCTCCACAGCTTCTTCGTCAGCCAGTTCCAGCAAAGGGTTCTCGGCCAGCGCCTGCTGGATTTCCTGTTGCAACTCAAGCGTAGACAACTGCAGCAAGCGGATGGACTGCTGCAGCTGCGGCGTGAGCGTGAGGTTTTGTGAAACTTTAAGCTGAAGGGATTGTTTCATGGGGTTTCAGCTTTACATCCTGAAGTGTTCGCCAAGGTATACACGGCGGACATCGTCATTTTTTACAATTTGCTCTGGACTGCCCGAGGCCAGCACCCGGCCGGCACTGATGATGTAAGCGCGGTCACAGATACCCAAGGTTTCGCGCACATTGTGGTCGGTGATTAACACGCCGATGCCTTTGGATTTTAAAAAGGCCACAATGCGCTGAATTTCCAGCACAGCGATTGGATCTACGCCAGCAAAGGGCTCATCCAGCAACACAAACCGAGGTTGGCTTCCCAAAGCGCGGGCAATTTCGAGGCGGCGGCGTTCGCCACCCGAGAGGGAGGCCGCCAGCGAGGTGCGAATGTGCCCGATTTGCAGATCATCCAGCAGGTCTTCTACTGCCTGATCCACTGTTTTGTCCTTGGGTGGATTGATTTCCAGCACCGCACGAATGTTTTCTTCCACTGTCAGCTTGCGAAACACCGAGGCTTCTTGGGGGAAGATAGGAAAGACCCGCCCGAGCGCGTTCGTGAATGGGTTGCAAGGTGATATCCCGGCCTTCCAGGCAAATGTTGCCCTCGTCGGCGCTGACCAATCCCACGATCATGTAGAAGCACGTTGTTTTACCCGCGCCATTGGGGCCCAGCAGGCCGACCACTTCACCAGTGTCCACATGTAGCGAAACATCTTCAATCACGCGTTTGCTTCGGTAGGCTTTGCGAAGGCTAAGCGCCTGAAGTCGACCCTGTCCTGTCAAGGTGTGTGCTGGGGTGTTGCTCACTTGCTGCTCCCTTTAGGAGTGGGCTCAGGCGTGGGTTCTGTCGCTTGGGTTTTTGGTTTGATCACTGCCTGCACGCGGGAAGAGCCACTGCTGTTGGGTGTGCCCACTACATTCAGGAATTCTGTGTTTTGCTCATAGGTAATTTTGGTACCCGAAATTGATTCGGTCAGCTGACCATTGGTGCTTTTTTGAATGCTGGCTGCGCCAGTCAAGGTCACTACCGATTTATTGCCGTCGAATTCAATGGTGTTGCCGGTGCCGTTGATCAACAACACCTCATTTGGCTTGTCCGAATCGCGCTGCTGCTTGAAGCGGGCGGGTTTTCCTTCCACTGTGGCAAACTGGGTTCCATCGCTGCGTTCTGTCAGAGTCAGTTTGTCGCCGCGAATCACCAGGCTTCCACGCGTTAGCAGTACGTTGCCAGTAAACACGTTCACATTTGACTTTTCGTTGTAAGTCATCTGGTTGGCATCGATGGTCGTGGGTTGTTGTTTGTCTGATTCCAATGCAAGCGCGCTCAGCCCGAGGGCCAGTGCGGGCGCAGCCAGTGCGAGGGAAATCCATGAAGAGCGTTTCATCGTTTGGCCTCTATGCGAAACTTGACCGACCCTTGGGCCGTCAATTCTCCAGTGTCGTTGTTCAGCGTGGCACCTTGTGCTTCAAACCGTTGGCCCGGGCGGGTCACCAGCACATTCTTGTCGGTTGAAATTTCATTGGTGATGTTGTCGATTCGTATTTCTTCAGATTTCATGGTGGTCAGCAGCCCTTCGTTTTGACTGGTCACCACCACGTTGTCCCGCAAGAAAATTTCGTCAGTGTCAAGCAAGTACACACCTTTTTTGGCATTGCCTTTGATCATGCCATTGCCCGATTCAAACTGTTCCAGTTCGGGCTCGGTAATATTCCACACGTTGCCTTGCGGAATGTGCTCGGCTGCGCTGCTGCGGATGATTGAATATTTATTTTCAGCAAGGTCATGGCTTTGTACTGAAAAATTGCGCAGGTAGTAATCGCTGCTGGTCGGGTCGCTTTTGCCGCTGGCATTGAACAGGCTGAGTTCGGACTGAATCGCAAACCAGTATGAGGTGGCAGCGAGTGCGAACGTGAGCAGCAGCGGAATGAACTGCGATATCAGATTGAAAAAAGCCGCAACGGGTTTCACGATGCTTCCCAAGGGTTTTGATAGCCGGCTTGGTGACTCAAAATGAAGTCGCACAATTCGCGGGCCGCACCATCGCCAGGTGGACGGGTGTTAATCCAGTTGGCGGCGTTTTTCATGGCCGCTGGTGAGTGCTGAGTGGTGGCGGCCAGGGCTACCTGCTTCAGCACCGGATAGTCGGGCCAATCGTCTCCGAAAAAACCGCATTCGCTCCATTCAAGCCCCAATAGTTGACGTATGTCGTCGTAGGCCTGCAGTTTGGTTTTGCAACCTTGAACCAGTTGGTAGATACCAAGGTCCTTGGCACGTTTTTCCACAATGACGCTTGAGCGGGCAGTGATCCAGATCACCTTGATGCCATGGTCCATCAGCAATCGAAGACCCTGACCATCAAACACACTGAAGCGTTTCATGACCTCGCCTTCATTGCCGAAGTACAGGCCACCGTCAGTCAAAGTTCCATCTACATCAAAGCCCATCAGCTTAATTTGCGCAGCTGCTTGGGCAGCCGTGGGTTGGCGGTCGGTCAAAGGATCCATTACACCACCTTGGCTTCAAACAGGTCATGGAAATTCAGGGCACCGACAATGTGCCCTTGCTCGTCCGTTACCACCACTTGGCTAATGTGGCTGACCTCCATCATGCGAACCGCCTCTACGGCCAATTTGTCGGGCGAAATGCATTTGGGCGCACTGTTCATGACTTCACTCACCAACAAACCTCGCAAATCCAGGCCCTGTTCGATCAGGCGACGCAGGTCCCCATCGGTGAAAACGCCCAATAGTTTGTTGTTGGCGCCGACTACTGCGGTCATGCCCAAGCCTTTTTTGGTGATTTCCAGTATGGCGCTGGATATGCTGGCCGATGGCGACACAGTGGGAATTCGATCGCCTTTGCGCATCACATCGCTGACATGAGTCAGCAGTTTGCGGCCCAGGCTGCCACCAGGATGCGAGAGTGCAAAGTCTTCTTCGCTGAAACCGCGCGCCTTGAGAACCACCACGGCGAGGGCGTCGCCCAAGGCCAGCGCCGCAGTTGTACTGGCTGTGGGCGCCAAATTCAGGGGGCAGGCTTCCTTTTCAACACCACAATCCAACACCAGGTCGGCCTGGCGAGCGAGTGCTGAATCGAGTTTTCCGGTCATCGCGACTATTTTGGCGCCCCGACGCGCAATGGCTGGTAGCACTGCCACCAATTCTTCGGTGTTGCCGGAGTTGGACAGGGCAATCACCACGTCTTCCTGGGTGATCATCCCCAAATCGCCATGGGAGGCCTCAGTGGCATGCACGAAAAATGAGGGAGTGCCGGTACTTGCAAAGGTGGCCGCAATTTTTTTGGCAATGAGGCCCGACTTGCCCACACCAATCAAGATAACCCGTCCCTTGCAGTTCAGTATGGCGGTGGTGGCTTGGCTGAACTGCTGATTCAAGCGCTCGGCGAGCGCCGAGACAGCTTGTGCTTCAATGGCGAGCGCCTCCCTGGCCATGGCCAGAAAATCGTGCTTGTCATTATTCGACGGTGTTTTTGACATGGTAGACCCTGATAGACTTAAGCAACTTTAGTGCTTGAGGCTGTTTTCTTTTCAGGGCAGTATAGCAAAGCGCGTGCCAATTCTCTTCACTTCCTAAGCATTAAACGTGCCTAACGCTCTAGAGCTTTCTTTGATTCTGATGCTGGTCGCCGTGTTGGCGGTCTCGCTATTCCGTCACTGGAAGCTTCCAGCCATGCTGGGCTATCTGTTTGCAGGCACTCTGATCGGGCCATATTCGTTCGGCATCGTGCCCGATACACCCGAAACCCGGCACCTCGCGGAGTTTGGCGTTGTTTTCCTGATGTTTTCAATAGGGCTTGAGTTTAGCCTGCCCAAATTGCATGCCATGCGTCGCGTGGTGTTTGGCTTGGGTTTTGCTCAAGTTGGGTTGACCATGCTGGGCGTGATGGGCCTTGGCTTGTTGGCAGGCTATTTTCTGGGAGTGCCGCTGAGTACTGCATTTGTGCTGGCGGGGGCGGCTGCGATGTCTTCTACCGCTATTGTCAGCAAGTTGTTGTCAGAGCGACTTGAGCTGGATTCTCCCCACGGGCGTCAAATTATGGGCATTTTACTGTTTCAGGATTTGGCGGTAGTTCCGCTGCTCATCATCATTCCCGCGCTGGGACAGGGGGCCGAGAACCTGACCGTGACCTTGAGCCTGGCAGTGGTGAAGGCTGCCCTGGTGTTGGGGCTGATGTTGGTGTTTGGCCAGCGAATGATGAACTGGTGGATGACCTTCGTGGCCCGCAGCAAGTCGCAAGAATTGTTTGTACTGAATGTGCTGTTGATCACCTTGGGGTTGGCTTGGCTGACAGAATTGGCCGAATTGTCGTTGGCCCTTGGCGCCTTTGTGGCGGGTATTCTGATTGCAGAGACCCAATACAAACATCAGGTGGAAGAAGACATCAAACCCTTCCGCGATGTGCTGTTGGGTTTGTTCTTCGTGACCACTGGCATGCTGCTGAATCCGCAGGTGGTCATGCAGAATTGGCACTGGGTAATTGTGCTGGCCGTATTGCCCGTGTTGGCCAAGCTGGTGTTGATCGCTGCACTGGCGCGAATATTCGGTGCCAACATGGGCACCGCCATGAGAACCGGTATTTACCTGGCGCAGGCTGGTGAGTTTGGTTTTGTGTTGCTGGCCAACACAGGATCAGCTGGTTTCGGTTTGGTGCCCGACCCCTGGTTGCAAACCATCACGGCAAGCATGGTGCTTTCCATGTTGGCTGCGCCTTTCATGATTCAACATGCAGACCGGATCGTGCTGCGCTTTTCCAGTCAGGAGTGGTTGCAAAAGTCGCTTGAGTTGCACCAAATCGCCCAGAAAAGCCTTGCCACGACCAAGCATGTGCTGATTTGCGGTTTCGGCCGCAGTGGTCAGCACCTGGCCAGGTTGCTGGACCGCGAAGATCTGGATTATGTGGCTTTGGATTTGGATCCGGACCGTATTCGGGAGGCGACTGCTGCGGGTGACTCTGTGGTGTTTGGCGATGCCGCGAAGCGTGAAACACTGGTTGCCGCCGGTTTGCTGCGAGCATCGTGTGTGGTGGTTACCTTTGCGGAATTCAAGTCCGCTGAAAAAGTGCTGACTGCAGTGCGTGCCCTGGCACCCAACGTACCGGTGGTGGTGCGCACGTATGATGAAAGTGATCTGGAAAAACTGACAGCGGCCGGAGCCACCGAAGTGGTGCCCGAAATTCTTGAGGGCAGCTTGATGTTGGGTTCTCAGGCGTTGATGTTGCTGGGTGTGCCTGTCTCGCGGGTGGTCAAGCAGATTCGAGCCATTCGTGAATCACGTTACCAGATGTTTCGAGGGGTGTTTCGGGGTGTGGACGACGAGGCGGACAGGCCTGAAAATCAGTGGATTCGTTTGCACTCCGTGTTTGTGGAGCCGGGTGCCAGTGGCGTGGGCAAAAGTTTGGCCGAGTTAGGAATTCTCGATCTCGATATTGAAGTCAGCGCAATTCGACGGCGCGGTATTCGGGGTGGAGATCCTTCCCCGGACACGCAACTGGAGTCGGGGGATATTCTTGTACTGAAAGGTCAGCCGGATGCCTTGAGCTTGGCGGAAGCCATCATTCTTGGCCGCAAGTCCATGGGGCGTTAATCAGGCTTTTTAACGAATGATGTAGAGCGCCGCGCAGTCAGCGCCTTGTGCTTCGTCCCACTGGCCGGCTTCGGTGGTGCACAGGTCTTCTTCACCACTGAGCACTTGCACCGCACCGCGCAAGGGGTTGCCATCGTCGAGTTTTCGATCAATTTCTGCAAGCTGTGCGACAGGGATGGTTTCTCCGATGAGCAAGGCCATGGCATTTTCCCGAGAAGTAGGGCCTTGCATGGTGTGGTTCAGCTGATAGCGACCACTGAACTGATTGCTCATGGTGCTGCTTGCCGTGCAGTTTCCAGAGGCATCAATGCCACCGGTGAAATCGCCCTGAATAAAGCCAGACAACTGAAGGTGGGTGAATACATCGCACGATTCATTACCCTCAATCAGGCCATTGCCGTTTCCGCCGTTGTTTGACAGGCCCGCTGCGCTAGCAGCAATGAAGTCGCCGGGCAATGCTGAATAGCGAGCTTGAAATGCTGACAAGGCAGTTTCCAGGTTGGCGATGTCGGTGATGGTGGCTTGTACGCGGGCGCTGTTCAACAACTCACGTCCTTTCAGTACTCCGCCAGCGAGTATGGCCAGTACCGCCAAAGCGATGGCCAGTTCCAACAGTGAAAATCCGCGTTGAATGTGTTTGCGTGAATGTGTCAATTCAATTCTCCTGAATGTGTGGTGTGTCGAGTGCGCCGCGTTTCATCCAGAGCCAGTTCAGGCGCTCAAATGAGAGCCAGACCGGGTTGGCCGCGGGTTGATCTGGATTGATGAAAAACTGTTGATACCGGTTTTGGTTTGCCTGGTCGGTCGTGGGGTAGCCAAGCTGCAGTTCGCGCGAAATCAGTTCGAGCACCTGGCTGGCGGGTATGTTTTCAAGCCGAAAAGTGAATGTTTGTTGATGTCTTTGCCACGCGTTGTTGCTGTGTTGAACTTTGTCTGCCCAAAAAACTGCATTCAATTCGAGCGTGTGTTGTGCCTCAGGTAGGGCAATTGCAAGGCTTGGTGACGGTGGAGTGGCCACGCAAGCGGTCAAGGCGGTGCAAAGACCGATTAAAAACACACGCAGTGATGGCACGAGCAGGCTTTTCAGGGTTGAAGTGCTGCGGATCATACTTTGATGAAACCATTTCCACGCTTCGTGGTCATGCCTTGTGAGTGAGCCCATCACCATTTGGATGGTGGGCGCATGTCCTTCGGGGTACAATAGCCCCCAAATTCGTATTCGCCTACTAAGGAGCCCCCATGGGCTTTGTCGCTCAATTAAAAAACGTGGATTTCGGTTATGCCGATCGCCTCATCCTGGAAAACATTTCGCTGGACATTCCCAAGGGCAAAGTGGTTTCTGTCATGGGTGGCTCCGGTTCAGGCAAAACTACTTTGCTGCGCCTGATGTGCGGTCAGTACCCGGTGAATCGGGGTGAAGTGCAAGTTCTTGGCCAAAATGTGGTGACTGCAAGTACTCAGCAGCTTTATGCATTTCGAAAAAAAATCGGCGTGCTTTTTCAGTTTGGTGCCTTGTTTACTGACCTGAACGTGTTTGAGAATGTGGCGTTTCCGCTGCGCGAGCATACCAATCTGCCCGAGGCGGCCATTCGCGACCTGGTGTTGTTGAAGTTGCAAGCTGTGGGTCTTCGCGGCGCCAGCAAGCTTTTTCCTTCCGAAATTTCTGGCGGCATGAGCAGGCGCGTGGCCTTGGCCCGCGCCATCGCGCTGGATCCCGAACTGATTTTCTATGATGAACCATTTGCCGGGCTTGACCCGATTTCATTGGGCATTACGGCGAACCTCATTCGAACACTGAATGATGCTTTGGGCGCGACCTCGGTGGTGGTGACACACGATATTCATGAATCATTCGCCATCAGCGATCATGTCATCGTGATTGCAAACGGCAAAGTACTGGCACAAGGCACGCCGGCAGAGGTAGAGGCCAACGAGGACCCCTACGTTCAACAATTCATCAAGGGCTTGCCCGAAGGGCCAGTGAAGTTTCATTACCCTGCACCCGATTTGCAGGAGGACTTTGCATGAATCCGGTTCTTTGGGTGTCCAGGCTGGGTGCCAGCGTTATCGCAACAGTGGCAGGTTTGGGTGTTTTCGCGCGTTTCGTGGGCACTCTGTTCATGTTGCTTCCCAAAGCCTTGTTGCGCCCCCGGCTGATCATTGATCAAATCCATTTCATCGGCAATTACTCACTGGTCATTATTGTTGTTTCAGGGCTGTTTGTGGGTTTTGTGTTGGGCTTGCAGGGCTATTACACCTTGAACAGGTACGGTGCCGAGCAGGCCTTAGGCCTCTTGGTGGCCCTGTCACTGGTTCGTGAATTGGGTCCCGTGGTGTCTGCCTTGTTGTTTGCAGGCCGGGCTGGCACGTCGCTAACTGCCGAAATCGGTTTGATGAAAGCTGGCGAGCAGCTGACTGCCATGGAAATGATGGCGGTCGACCCCAAGGCCCGCATTGTCTCTCCACGATGGATCGCAGGTTTGATTTCCTTGCCTTTGTTGGCGGGGTTGTTCAGCGCCGTGGGCATTTTTGGCGGTTATGTGGTGGGTGTGTTGTTGATTGGTGTGGACGCGGGTGCATTTTGGTCCCAAATGCAGGCGGGCGTCGATGTGCGCGATGACATTCTCAACGGCGTGATCAAAAGCGTGGTGTTTGGTGTGGCTGTCAGCTCAATTGCCCTGTTTCAGGGCTATGCCTGTCAGCCGACACCTGAGGGCGTTTCCAGGGCGACCACCCGAACTGTGGTGATTTCTTCCCTGACCATTTTGGGTCTCGATTTCGTGCTTACAGCACTCATGTTCAGTATTTAACGGATTGAAGGTATGAAAAAGAACACGGTGGTGGATTTTTGGGTGGGCCTCTTTGTACTCATTGGTGCACTAGCCCTGGTATTTCTTGCCTTGAAGGCAGGCAATTTGAGTTCTTTCACTACAGGTGATCAATACCGGGTGACGGCTGAATTTGACAACATTGGTGGATTAAAGCCCCGTGCGCCAGTCAAAAGTGCGGGCGTCACCGTGGGTCGTGTGGCCAACATCAACCTTGATCCTGTCACTTTCCGTGCCGTAGTGGCTCTGGATTTGGAGGAGGGCTTCGAGTTTCCCAAGGACTCTTCAGCTAGAATTCTCACTTCGGGCTTGCTGGGCGAGCAATATGTCGGTATCGAGGCCGGTGGTGATCTCGAGAATTTGGCCGGTGGTGAAAAGTTTGCACGCACTCAATCCGCTGTGGTGCTTGAAAACCTGATCAGCCAGTTTTTGTTTAGCAAAGCCTCGGAAGGCGACTCCGAAAAGTGATGAAGGGGATTTGAAGTGTTAATGTCCATTCGTAAAGTGATTGTATTGCTTGGCGTGCTCGGCCTGTCCACCGCATGCACGAGCATGCGCGCCCCTTCCGAGTCAGACCCGCTGGAAGGATTCAACCGTTCCGTTGACGGATTTAACCAGGTAGTTGACAAGGCGGTGGTGAAGCCACTGGCGCAGGGTTACGACAAGGTAACGCCGCCAGAAATCAAAACCGTGATCGGAAATTTCTTTTCCAACCTTGATGACATCAGTGTTGCGGTCAACAACTTGCTGCAAGGCAAGCCCAGGGCTGCTGGAAGCGACATCACGCGTTTTGCCTTGAATACGACCATTGGTATTGTGGGCTTGGCCGATGTGGCCACCGAACTGGGGTTCCAGAAGAACGACGAGGATTTTGGCCAGACACTGGGGGTGTGGGGTGTGGGTTCAGGCCCTTACCTGGTGTTGCCCCTGCTTGGGCCCAGCACCCTGCGTGACGCACCTGCCCGGCTGGTTGATGCTCCGCTCGATCCCCTGTACCACTATGATGACGTGAGGGTTCGCAACAGTTTGCTGGTTGTGAATGTGGTGAATACGCGGGCCCGTCTGTTGCCAGCCACTGATCTGGTTGAACGTGTTGCGCTGGATCAATATGCCTTCGTGCGCGACGCCTACCTGAAACGCCGTGCCAGTTTGGTCCGAGATGGTGCCCCTGATCCCGATGAACAAGGCTATGACGATTTTGAAGAAGAGTCGCGTAGCGAGGTTCCTCAACATTTCCCACCCTTCAAGGCCGCGTTGCTACAACTTGAATCAAACAGCGCAACTTCAGGTGTGCAAGCTGGCGCGAATTCGCCAATCGGTTTGCCTGCCGACCTTCAGCAAAGCGAACGGGCCAAGACTGGCCTGGGCCTGTTGAACTGATTGGCCTTGCGCGGGTCAACCCTTGGGTAGGTGTTGCGTTTTTAGACTAATGACAAATGTTTTGGAAGAATCATGACTACAGCAGTGAATAAGTTGTTTAAATGGGTTTCGGCTGCGGCTTTGGGTTTTGGCTTGATTTCCCAGCCAGCCTTGGCGCAGGATGTGCCTGCCAACGAGTTTGTTGAAAAGTTCAGCAATGAAGTGTTGACAGAGATCAAGGCACGCAAACAAGAATTGCTGGCTGACCCCAAGAAGCTGGACGCATTGATTGACCAGAAAGTCATGCCCAATGTGAACTTTCGGAAAATGACCCAGTTGGTCGTCGGTCGTCCATGGCGAGAAGCCACGCCCGAGCAGCGTGAGCAAATTACCAAGGAGTTTCGTACCCTGTTGGTGAAAACCTATTCTGGCGCCTTGGCCCAGGTGGGTGATCAAACCCTGCAGGTAGACCGTTTGCGTGCCCGTCCCGAGGACACCGATGTGATCGTCAACAGCCGTGTTATTCAGAAAGGCGCGCCACCCGTGGATCTGGCTTACCGTGTGGAAAAGAAAGACGGCAAATGGCTGATTTATGACCTGAGTGTATTGGGTCTGTGGCTTGTTGATTCTTACAAGGCCCAATTCGGTACCGTGCTCTCCAATTCTGGCGTGGATGGTTTGATTCAGACCCTGAAAACCCTGAACGCAAAGGGTTGATATGAAAATATCGGCCGATCAGATTACCGTTCGAAACGGAGACCAGGTGATCGCCGAGGTCGCCAAGGCATTCGCCTTGGGCGACCATGTCATTGATTTTTCCGAAGTCAAGCATGTGGACTCCACTGCATTGGCCGTCCTGCTGGCGGCCAAGCGAGTGCTTAAATCAGACAAAACCCTTGAACTCCAACATCCTCCCGCGCAGCTGGACAGTTTGATCGCTGCCTACGGAGTACAATCTCTCTTCTCCTAAAACCTGTAGCACCTTTCTTGGGTGCGAGAAGTCATGTCGTTTGCGCTAGAGCTGAGCTCTGTATCCAAATATTTTGGTGAATTCCGTTCCTTGAACAATGTGTCACTCACAGTTCAGGAAGGGGAGTTTTTCGCCTTGCTCGGGCCAAACGGTGCCGGCAAAACAACGTTGATCAATATCATTGCCGGCCTAAGCCGTGCCAGTACAGGTATCGCCAAAGTCATGGGTTTTGATGTGGTGGATCAGTTTCGCGATGCGCGTCGCAGTATTGGTATCGTGCCCCAGGAATTGGTGTTTGATCCGTTTTTTTCGGTACGTGAAACCCTGCGTTTTCAGTCGGGTTACTTCGGCCTGAAGAAGAATGATGACTGGATCGACGAACTTCTGGATTCACTGAGCCTCGCAGACAAAGCCGACAACAACATGCGTACTTTGTCAGGAGGCATGAAGCGAAGGGTGATGGTTGCCCAGGCGCTTGTTCACAAACCTCCGGTGATTGTGCTGGATGAGCCTACTGCGGGTGTCGACGTGGAATTGCGTCAAACACTCTGGAAATTCATTGCAGGCTTGAACCAGAAAGGGCACACCATTCTATTGACCACCCATTACCTCGAAGAGGCGGAAACCCTGTGTAACCGCATCGCCATGTTGAAAAAGGGTGAGGTACTCACCGTGGACACCACGCCAAACCTGCTGAAGAAGCACGCCAATCAGACGCTGAACCTTCAGTTAAACGGTGTATTGCCCTCTGGTCTGCAAGCCAAGGTGTTGAAGGCCCAGGTCAGCGAAGGGCGCTACACTTTGGCATTGAATGGACCTGCAGAAATCGAGCAAATACTGGCGCAATGTCGCAAAGACCACCTGGACGTCTTGGAGTGCAGTATCGAAAAACCAGACCTCGAGGAAGTATTTGTGCAGCTGATGAGTGGGGGTTCCAAATGACTGGTTGGCAAACCCTGTTCAAAAAGGAAATTCTGCGCTTCTGGAAGGTCAGTTTTCAAACCGTGCTGGCCCCGGTGGTCACAGCTCTACTGTACCTCATGATTTTCTCGCATGTACTGGATGGCAAAGTCGAGCCTTACCCGGGCGTCAGCTATGCGGCCTTCTTGGTCCCTGGCCTGGTCATGATGTCAGTGCTTCAGAACGCATTTGCGAACTCATCCTCCAGCCTCATTCAATCAAAAATTACTGGCAACCTGGTGTTTGTGTTGTTGCCACCTTTGTCCCATCTCGAGTTTTTCTCGGCGTATGTTCTGGCCTCCATGGCCCGTGGCATTGCTGTTGGTTTGGGGGTGTTGTTGGTCACGGT
Source organism: Limnobacter sp. CACIAM 66H1 (assembly GCF_001601825.1). Lineage (GTDB taxonomy): Bacteria > Pseudomonadota > Gammaproteobacteria > Burkholderiales > Burkholderiaceae_B > Limnobacter. Next base: position 70,899 of record NZ_LUJK01000004.1, read on the forward strand.
CGCGTTCGTCGGTCTGCATGTGTACAACCCGGTGTGGATTCTCGTGCATGCATTGGTAGGTTCAGCCCTGCTGGGTACCATGGGCGTAATTGCAGGCATTTGGGCTGAAAAATTTGATCAGTTGGCCGCCTTCCAGAACTTCATCATTATGCCGGCTACTTTTTTGTCGGGTGTGTTCTATTCCATCCACTCCTTGCCAGCGGTGTGGCAAACCGTATCGCACTTCAATCCGTTTTTCTACCTCATAGATGGTTTTCGCTACGGCTTTTTCGGTGTAAGCGATGTCAGCCCCTGGTTTAGTCTGGCCATCGGCCTGTCCGCCTGGGCGGTTTTGACCGTAATTGCGATGCGCATGGTGACCTCTGGTTACAAATTGAGGGGATAATAGTGCTGTTGAATCAAAAGGATAGGAAAAATCATGTTGTTGCCTGAAACCGTTCGCGGCTATATTGCGCAGGGCTTGGAATGTGAGCACCTCACTGTGTCTGGTGACGGTCAGCATTTTGAGGCGGTCATCGTGGCCAGCGCATTTGAGGGACTGCGCGCCATTCAGCGCCATCAAAAAGTGTATGCAGTACTGGGTGACAGGATGCGTGCCGAAATTCACGCCCTGTCGATGAAAACATTGACGCCCGCGGAATGGGCTCAACAACAAGCGTAAAAAAGGACTGCCCTTCAATGGACTCATTTTTGGTTCGTGGCGGAAAGCCGCTTCACGGAGAAGTGTCGATTTCTGGTGCGAAGAATGCGGCCTTGCCCATTTTGTGTGCGAGTTTGCTGACTGCCGAGCCGGTCACCATTACCAACGTGCCGCGTCTTCGGGACATCAACACTTGCTTGCGTTTGCTGGGCTCTATGGGTGTTCAGTGTTTTTGGCACGGTGAGAATCAGTTGGCCTTGCGAGCAGAAGAGATTTCTGAGCCCATCGCCAGCTACGATCTGGTGAAAACCATGCGCGCCAGTATTCTGGTGCTAGGTCCCTTGGTGGCCCGCTTTGGTGAGGCCAGTGTGAGTTTGCCTGGTGGCTGTGCCATCGGGCAGCGCCCTGTTGATCAGCACATCAAAGGCCTGCAGGCAATGGGTGCCGAAATTACCATTGAAAAAGGCTACATTCATGCCAAGGCGAAGCGCCTGAAGGGCGCTCGGATTGTGACCGACATGGTAACTGTGACCGGTACCGAGAACCTGATGATGGCAGCCGCTTTGGCTGAGGGTACTACCATTATCGAAAATGCCGCCCGTGAGCCTGAAGTGGTGGACCTGGCGAAAATGCTCGTGAAGATGGGCGCAAAAATTGAAGGTATTGGCACCGACACCATTACCGTTCACGGCGTTGAAAAGCTGCATGGTTGTGAATACAAGGTGATGCCCGACCGAATCGAAGCAGGTACGTTTTTGTGTGCTGTAGCGGCTTGCGGTGGCAACATTACCTTGAACAACACCGATGCCGACAGCATGGACGCCACCATCGAAAAGCTTCGCGCCGCGGGCGTAAGCATTGAAGTGGAGGGGACAAAGATTCATGCCAGCATGAACACACGTCCCAAGGCTGTGGGCGCGCGCACAGCGCCATTTCCCGGCTTTGCAACCGACATGCAGGCCCAGTTAATGGCGGTGAACTGTGTGGCTGATGGCACAGCAGTGGTCAATGAAACCATTTTTGAGAACCGCTTTATGCACGTTCAGGAAATGGTGCGATTGGGTGCCAATATTGAAATTGAAGGCCACACGGCGATTATCAAAGGCGTTGAACGTCTCGATGGCGCCACTGTGATGGCCACCGACCTGCGCGCCTCTGCGGGCCTGGTGATTGTCGGCCTGGCGGCCAGCGATGAAACGCGAATCGACCGCATTTATCACCTGGATCGCGGGTATGACAGAATGGAAGAGAAATTGCGCAAACTGGGCGCAGATGTGACGAGAGTAGCCCAATGATTACACTGGCCCTGTCCAAGGGACGCATTTTTGAGGAAACGCTGCCCCTGCTGGAGAAAGCGGGCATTGTGCCGTCCGAAGACCCCGAAAAATCGCGCAAGCTGATTATTGGTACCAACCGTGCAGACGTACAAATCATCATCGTGCGTGCTACCGATGTGCCCACCTATGTGCAGCATGGGGCCGCCGATTTGGGTGTCGCGGGTAAAGACGTGCTGATTGAACATTCCGGTGCGGGCTTGTATCAACCACTCGATTTGAACATTGCCAAATGCCGCTTGTGTGTAGCGGCGCCTGAAGGCTTTGACTATGCCAGCGCAGTCAAGCAGGGTGCGCGTTTGCGCATCGCCACCAAGTATGTCAACAGTGCCCGCGAGCACTTCGCCAATCGCGGTGTGCATGTGGACTTGATCAAGTTGTATGGCTCTATGGAACTGGCACCATTGGTGGGCCTGGCCGATGCCATCGTGGATTTGGTCAGCACCGGCTCAACCTTGCGTGCCAACAAGCTGGTCGAGGTTGAGGAAATTTGTGAAATATCCTCCCGTTTGGTGGTCAACCAGGCGGCGTTGAAAATGAAGTACGAGGCTTTGCAACCAATTCTGGATGTGTTTACTCAAGCAGTAGCGTGAAATTTTAAAGGTAGTAGAAAATGTCTTCCCAAATTCGTCGATTGTCTACAGAAGATGCCAACTTTGCCGAGCAGTTTCGTGCATTGCTCGCTTATGAAGAACAACGCGATCCGCATGTAGAAGGTGCGGTGGCAGACATTATTCATGCGGTGCGCAAGCGCGGCGATGAGGCCTTGCTGGAGTTCACAGAAAAGTTCGATCGAGTGAAGGCCGATAGCGCAGCTGAGCTTGAAATTGGACAGGCCGAACTAAAGCAGGCTTTTGATACGCTTGACCCCGCGCAGCGCGAGGCTTTGAAAGTGGCTGCTCAGCGTGTGCGTGCTTTTCACGAGCGTCAGGTGGCAGAAAGCTGGGAATTCACTGAAGCGGACGGCACCCGCCTGGGGCAACGTATCACGCCACTTGATCGTGCCGGTTTGTATGTGCCGGGTGGCAAAGCAGCCTATCCCTCTTCGGTGTTGATGAATGCCGTACCCGCGAAAGTAGCGGGTGTGAAAGAGGTGGTCATGGTGGTGCCCACCCCCAGTGGTGTGAAAAACCAGATGGTGTTGGCCGCCGCACACCTGGCGGGTGTGGACCGCGTGTTCACCATCGGTGGAGCGCAGGCGGTGGCTGCCTTGGCCTATGGCACGCAAACCGTGCCGCGTGTAGACAAAATTGTGGGCCCGGGCAATGCCTATGTGGCTGAAGCCAAGCGTCGTGTGTTTGGTGCAGTGGGCATCGATATGATTGCAGGTCCTTCTGAAATTCTCGTGATTTGTGACGGTAGCACCAATGCCGACTGGATCGCCATGGATCTGTTCAGCCAGGCTGAACACGATGAAATGGCCCAGTCTATTTTGTTGAGCCCCAGCAAGGAATTTCTCGACAATGTGCAGGCCAGCATCAAGCGCCTCATGGACACCATGCCGCGTGCCACCGTGATTGCCACATCGCTCAAAAATCGCGGTGCCTTGATACAGGTGCGAGACATGGACGAAGCCTGCGAGCTTAGCAACCAGATTGCACCCGAACATCTGGAGTTGAGTGTGCAGGACCCGGACGCCTGGGTTGGGAAATTACGCCACGCCGGTGCCATTTTCATGGGCCCCTACAGCAGCGAATCGCTGGGCGATTATTGCGCAGGCCCCAACCACGTGTTGCCTACTGCGGGCACCGCGCGGTTTAGCTCGCCCTTGGGTGTGTACGATTTCCAAAAAAGAAGCAGCATTATTTTTGCCAGCCGTGAAGGCGCCAGCACGTTGGGTGAAGTGGCTGCCGAGTTGGCCTATGGTGAAGGCTTGCCAGCCCACGCGCGCTCTGCAGAGTATCGCGTAGGCCCGAAATTCAGAAAGGCAGACTAAGCGCACCATGAGCCTACTTCAAAAAACAATTCGTGCTGATGTGCAGGCCACCAATGCTTACGTGGTGGCTCCTTCGGCCGGCATGTTGAAGCTGGACGCCATGGAGAATCCCCAGGGCATGCCTGCAGCTTTGCTGGATGAGCTTGCGCAGCAGTTAAAAAATGCGGAGCTGAACCGATACCCCGCACCCAAGGCACTTGAGCTTGAAGCCGCCTTGCGCGCCTGCACGGCAATACCCAAAGCGGCCCATGTGCTGTTTGGCAATGGCTCCGACGAATTGATTGATCTGATCATTCGTGCCTGCTGCATGCCCGGCGATGCGGTGTTGTCGCCCGTGCCCACTTTTGTGATGTATGCGGTGTACAGCCAGTGGAGCCATGCCCGTTTTGTGGGTGTCGACCTCAATGCGGATTTCAGCCTGAATATGCCGGCCATGTTGAAGGCCATCGCAACCAACAAACCCAAGGTGGTGTTTTTGGCCTATCCCAACAACCCCACCGGTGTGGCCTTGCGCGAGGCAGAAATTGTTCAAATCATCGAAGCCACGCCGGGTTTGGTGGTTGTCGATGAGGCCTACGAGGCTTTTGCCGATGCATCCTTCATGGCCCGAGTGCTTGAATTTCCCAATGTGCTGGTCTTGCGAACCTTTTCCAAACTTGGCTTGGCCGGAGCGCGGTTGGGTTATGCCGTGGCCAGCCCTGCCTGGGTGGAGCAAATCGACAAAGTACGCCCACCGTACAACGTCAACGTACTGACGCGAATTGCGGTTCAATTTGCCCTCGAACATTTTGAAGCTTTTGAGGCCCAGGCCCGGTTGCTTCGGGATCAACGCGATGTGCTGACTGAATCCCTGAAAAACCTCAAAATACCCAACGGCGACGTTGAAGTGTTTGATTCTTACGCCAATTTTGTGCTTTTCCGCATCCCGAATGCGCTTGAAGTCTTTGAAGCCCTGAAAAACAAGGGTATCTTGGTGAAGTACGTGGGCAAGGCCCACCCTTTGTTGCAAAATTGCTTGCGCGTGACCGTGAGTACCCCGCAAGAGAATCAGCAGTTTTTGGTGGCTGTTCAACAATCCATCGACGAAGTGGCCACGAAGGCCGCATAACCTTTTAGACAATCATGAGAACCGCAGAAGTTACCCGCAATACCCTGGAAACCCAGATCACCGTGAAAATCAATCTGGACGGTACAGGCGAGCGCCACCTCGACACTGGCGTGCCATTTTTGGACCATATGCTGGAACAAATTTCGCGCCACGGCTTGTTCGATCTTCATATTGTGGCCAAGGGTGACCTGCACATTGATGCTCACCACACTGTGGAAGACACCGGAATTACGCTGGGCATGGCATTGACGAAAGCCTTGGGTGACAAGAAAGGAATTGTTCGCTACGGCCACAGCTATGTGCCGCTGGATGAGGCTTTGTCGCGCGTGGTGATCGATCTCTCCGGGCGTCCTGGTCTGCATCAGGATATTCCCTTCACACGAGCCAGCATCGGCCAATTTGATGTTGACCTGGTGTTTGAATTTTTCCAAGGGTTTGTGAACCACGCCCTGTGCACCCTGCACATCGACAACTTGAAGGGTGTGAACTCACACCATCAGTGTGAAACTGTATTCAAGGCTTTTGGTCGCGCCCTTCGCATGGCTGTGGCTATTGATGAACGTCAACAGGGAGCCATCCCCAGTACCAAGGGTGCTTTGTGAGTCTAGTTGCCGTTGTTGATTACGGCATGGGCAACCTGCGTTCGGTGGCCCAGGCCTTGCAGCACGTAAAGCTCGAAAACCAGGAAATCAGGATCACCGACGACCCCGCCTTGATTGATCAGGCCAGCAGGGTGGTATTGCCTGGTCAGGGCGCCATGCCGGATTGCATGAAAGCCCTGCGCGAATCGGGCTTGATGGAGGCTGTGTATCGCGCTGCTGAATCGAAACCCTTGTTTGGTGTGTGCGTTGGTGAGCAAATGATGATGGAACGCAGCGCTGAAGGTCCCGCCGAGTGTCTTGCCCTGTTTCCAGGCGATGTCGTGAGGTTCGACCCTCGTTTGACCGTGGAGTGCGGTCTGAAGGTGCCCCACATGGGCTGGAACCAGGTGAATCAGCGCATCAGGCACCCCATGTGGGACGGCATTGAAAACGGCGCGTGGTTTTATTTTGTGCACAGTTACCACGTCAACCCGGTCAATCCGGAACACGTTGCAGGCGAAACGGACTACGGTGTTCGCTTTACCTGCGCCATTGCACGGGATAACATCTTTGCAACACAGTTTCATCCTGAAAAAAGCGCTGAAGACGGCTTAAGGCTGTATTCAAACTTTTTAAGATGGAACCCCTGAGTTTTTACCGATCCTTTTTTCACTCACTTGAATAGTTAACAACACAGTCTCATGTTACTCATTCCAGCAATCGACCTGAAAGACGGTCAGTGTGTTCGCCTGAAGCAAGGCAATATGGACGATGCCACCATTTTCTCGGCAGACCCGGTCGAAATGGCCATGAAATGGGTTGAAAGTGGCGCGCGCCGCCTGCACCTGGTCGATTTGAACGGCGCCATAGCCGGCAAGCCTGTGAATGAGGGTGTCATTATTGACATTCTGGATGCTGTGGGTGGTGCCATTCCGGTGCAACTGGGTGGTGGTATTCGTGACCTCGACACGATTGAACGTTACCTGGACGATGGCCTGAGCTATGTGATCATTGGTACGGCCGCCGTGAAGAATCCTGGTTTTTTGCACGACGCGTGCGGTGCGTTTCCCGGTCAAATTATAGTGGGCCTGGATGCCAAAGACGGCAAAGTGGCCACTGATGGCTGGAGCAAGATTTCCGGCCATGATGTGGTTGATCTGGCCAAGAAGTACGAAGGTTATGGCGTGGAAGCCATTATTTACACCGACATTGGTCGCGACGGCATGTTGGGCGGTGTGAACATTGAAGCCACCGTCCGTCTGGCCAACGCCTTGACCATTCCCGTGATTGCATCAGGGGGTATTACCAATCTGGATGATGTCAAACAGTTGTGCGAAGTTGAGCATGAAGGTGTGATGGGTGCTATTTGCGGTCGCTCTATTTATGAGGGCACTCTTGATTTTGCCAAGGGTCAGGCCCTGGCCGATGAATTGAACGGAAAGTCTTACTAATGCTTGCCAGCCGCATCATTCCCTGCCTCGACGTCACAGCAGGCAGGGTGGTCAAAGGCGTCAATTTTGTAGAACTGCGCGATGCGGGCGATCCCGTAGAAATTGCGCGTCGCTATGACGAGCAGGGCGCTGACGAACTGACGTTTCTGGATATCACTGCCTCATCGGACGACCGGGACCTGATTTTGCATGTAATTGAAGCCGTGGCCAGTCAGGTGTTCATTCCATTGACCGTGGGCGGCGGAGTGCGAAAGGTAGAAGACGTGCGCAGGCTGCTGAATGCGGGCGCCGATAAAATCAGCATCAACACCTCTGCCGTTAACAATCCTGATCTGGTGGGCGAGGCGGCCACCAAGTACGGTTCCCAATGCATTGTCGTGGCGATTGATGCCAAGGCCAAAAGCAATGGAGAGCCGGGTTGGGAGGTTTACACCCATGGTGGACGAAAGCCCACTGGGCTTGATGCGGTTCAATGGGCCCGCAGAATGCAGGCCTTGGGCGCTGGGGAATTGTTATTGACCAGCATGGACCGCGATGGCACCAAAATCGGTTTCAATCTGGAATTGACCCGAGCAGTGTCCGATGCTGTGAGCATTCCTGTGATCGCCAGCGGTGGTGTGGGTAACCTGGACCATCTCGTGGATGGGGTGATCAAGGGCAAGGCCAGTGCAGTGTTGGCCGCCAGCATTTTCCACTACGGCGAGTACACGGTTCAGCAGGCCAAAGCCCACATGGCCAAGGCCGGCATTACAGTTCGGCTGTAAAAGGGGGTATCGCCATGAGCAAGGACGTAGTCCTCACCGAGAACTGGCTGGACAGTGTCAGTTTCGACGAAAAGGGGTTGGTGAATGTGGTTGCTCAAGACCACCTCAGTAAACGGGTGTTGATGGTCGCGTGGATGAACCGTGAGGCCCTTGAAATTACTGCCAGCACTGGTTTTGCAACGTATTTTTCACGTTCGCGCGGTAAACTGTGGCACAAGGGTGAAGAATCGGGCAACCAGCAAAAGGTGAAGGAAATTCGCCTGGACTGTGATGGCGACGTGCTGGTGCTGATGGTGGAACAAGTGGGCGGTGTCGCTTGTCACACAGGCCGTGAAAGCTGCTTTTATTATGCGCTGGAAGTTGAGCAGGGTGGAAAGCCAAAGTGGGTTGCCAAAGACCCAGTGCTCAAGAATCCTTCCGACATGTACGGCAAAAAATAAGGAATGAACAAGCATGACTGACCTTGAAAAAGCGTCTGGAGACTTGCTCGAGCGTCTGACGAGGGTATTGGAAGAACGCAAGCAGGCCAGTCCGGATCAGTCCTACGTGGCGAAGTTGCACCACAAGGGGCAGGATGCGATTTTGAAGAAGATCGGTGAGGAGTCTTGTGAACTGGTGATGGCGTCCAAAGATCAAGACCCCGCGAAAGTGATCGCTGAAACAGCCGACTTGTGGTTTCACAGCCTCGTGTTATTGGGCTGGCACGGTTTGACCGCTGCCGATGTACTGACCGAACTGGATCGCCGTATGGGTTTGTCGGGTTTGGTTGAAAAGGCCAACCGGCCCCAATAAATACTCGAATAAGGGATGAGACATGTCAGATTGCATTTTCTGCAAGATTGTCGCTGGGGAAATCCCTAGCAGAAAAGTATATGAAGACGAGGATATCCTCGCGTTTCACGACATCAAGCCAGCTGCACCCGTGCACTTTCTGATTATTCCGAAAAAGCACATTCCCACGCTGGCCGATGCCACTGAAGAAGACATTCCTGTGATGGGAAAAATAATGACCATCGCGGGTCAATTGGCCAAGCAAGAAGGGTGTCATGATGGTTTCAGGACCATTGTGAACACCGGGCGGGTAGGTTGCCAAGAGGTGTATCATGTTCATGTGCACATACTTGGCGGCAATAAACCATTGGGTGTGATGCTTGGCATGCCAGCCTTGTAACGCAACGAGACACGAAAAACATATCAGGAGTAAGTCATGGGTTCATTTAGCATTTGGCACTGGGTGATTGTGCTGGTTATCGTGATGTTGGTGTTTGGCACCAAGAAGTTGCGCAACATCGGATCTGATCTGGGTGGTGCAGTGAAGGGTTTCAAAGACGGCATGAAGGAAGGCGGTTCTGAGGGCGAGCAAAATGCCGCCAAACTCGCGGATGGCAATGCCAAGAAGTCCGACACGATTGATGTTGAAGCCAAAGAGAAATCCTCCAGCTAATTTTCCCTATTTGCGGCGCGCAGCATGTTCGACATTGCTTTCTCGGAAATGCTTATCATCGCAGTGATCGCGCTGCTGGTGATAGGCCCTGAAAAATTGCCCAAGGTGGCCAAAACGGTGGGCCACCTGTTGGGCAAGGCCCAGCGTTACGTGAGTGACGTGAAGTCTGAAATCAATCGGGAAATGGAAATCGACGAGTTGCGCAAGTTGCAGGCAGAAATGCAAACTGCAGCGCGTAAGGTTGAGGGCGATGTACAAACCACCTTGCGAGACACCGAGGCTGATTTGAACAAATCGGTAAAGTCGATCGAAGATGATATTGCGGAACTCGAGAACAGCAAGCCAGCCGCCTCGTCCGGGACCGCATCAACGACACAATCTCCGTCCAAGGCGGAAGAGCCAGCGCCAGCGCAATCCGTGGGGCCTGCCCCCAAGGTAGAGGCCAAATAACAAGGTGCATGGGTAATGAGTCAGCAAGAAAATTTTGTCAGCCACCTGGTCGAATTGCGCGATCGCTTGTTGCGTGCGGTGGTGGGTTTTTTGGTCGTTTTTATTGCCTTGATGGCTTACCCGGGTGCTGCCTATATCTTTGATTTGTTGGCCCTGCCCATTCAAAGCGCTCTGCCGGAAGGCACCAAGATGATTGCCACGGGTGTAATCACTCCCTTCATGGTGCCCGTAAAGCTCACTGCCATGGTGGCTTTTGTGATTTCTCTGCCCATCCTGCTGTATCAGGCTTGGGCTTTTATTGCGCCCGGTCTGTATCAACACGAGAAAAAAATGGCTTTGCCCATTATTTTTTCGAGCACAGTGCTGTTTCTCGTGGGTATCGCTTTCTGTCATTTCATTGTATTTGGCAAGGTGTTTGCCTTCATCAATGATTTTGCTCCGCAAAGTATTACGCCTGCACCGGACATCGAAGCCTACATGAGCTTCGTGTTGACCATGTTCATGGCCTTTGGCATGACTTTCGAGGTGCCCATTGTGGTGGTGGTGTTGGTCTACCTAGGCGTAGTGACCGTGGAAAAGCTGGTGGAAATTCGCGGGTATGTGATTGTGGGCGCATTTGTGATCGCTGCCATCGTCACGCCTCCCGATGTAATGTCTCAGTTATTTCTGGCCATTCCCATTTGTATTTTGTATGAGGTGGGCATTCTGTTTGCCAAAATTATCGGCAAACAGCGTCAGCAAATTCTGGAATAAGTCAGAACATAAGTCAGGCAGTGTGGGGCCTTGAGGATCTATCAAGGCCGTTTCAAAAAGTCACCTGGCTTTGGACGCACGCCGATCTCAATCATGACTGTTTCGGGTTTGCCATCGCGCAACAACTCCACTGATTTTTTCTCGCCCGGTGCGTAGGCCGCGATTTGGTTCAGCATCTGTGTAGTGTCGGTGATTTTTTTGTCGTCCAGCTTCAGCAGAATATCGCCCACTTTCAAGCCAGCCTTGTCGGCGGGCCCATCTTTCACGATACCCGCAATAATGACGCCGTCTTTTTGTGGCAAATCAAATGCCGAGGCCAGTTCTTCGGTGATGTTTTGTTGCTCCACACCGATGTAACCACGTGTCACCGTGCCGGTGCGCACAATCTGGTTCAACACGCCTTGAACAGTTTTGGCCGGGATGGCAAAGCCGATACCCAGTGAGCCCCCAGAACGGCTGTAGATGGCGGTGTTGATACCCAGCAGGTTACCTGCAGTGTCCACCAGCGCGCCACCCGAGTTGCCCGGGTTGATCGCCGCGTCGGTTTGAATGAAGTTTTCAAACGTATTAATGCCAACATGGTTTCGACCCAGCGCACTCACAATGCCCATAGTGACGGTTTGGCCCACGCCAAAGGGATTGCCCATGGCTAGAACCACGTCGCCCACCCGTACTGTCTCATCGGCGGCAAATTTCAGGCTAGGAAGGTTATCAAGTTTGATCCGAAGCACTGCAAGGTCAGTTTCGGGGTCGGTTCCCACCAGCTCGGCTTTGGTGGTTCGTCCATCGTTCAGGCTGACTTCAATTTCATCGGCTGCTTCAACCACATGCTGGTTGGTCACAATCAAACCATCGCTGTTCACAATGACGCCCGAGCCCAGGCTTGAGGCCTGTTCCTCTTGCTCAAACTGTTCTTCAAGTTCGTCTCCGAAAAACTTCCGAATTTCGGGATCTTCAAAGAAGGGGTGTTTGGGGAGATTGCCTGCGCGCTTGCTGGTGAAAATATTTACCACCGCAGGCATGGCTGTGTCCACGGCATGACGGTAGCCAGCCACTCCTTCAGGCTGGGCTGTTTGATAAGCCGGCTTTTGCAGCCAGTTGGGTACCCACTCTGGGCGCAGTACTTCGGTGATGAAATACAATGCAAGAAGTACGGTTAAGGCCTGAGCAAAGGTCAGCCAGAGTTTTTTCAACATATCAAGAATGCAGGGGTGCGCCGTTGGCTTCAGTGGATCGGAATTTACTGGAACATGACTTGCGGGAATTGCTGGATCAGGCTCGCATGTCAGATTATTGCCCAAATGGGCTGCAGTTGGAAGGCAGGCCCCGTATTCAACGGCTGTTGACGGGAGTCACTGCGTCCAAGGCGCTGATTGAACTGGCGATTGAATTGAATGCCGATGCAATTCTGGTGCACCATGGCCTGATGTGGAAAGGTGACCCCCAGGTCGTGACCGGGTTTCGCAAAGAACGACTCCAACTGGCGCTGGCTCATGATTTGAATGTGTTTGCGTACCACTTGCCGCTGGACAAACACCCTGAACTGGGCAACAACGCCCAGTTGGGGAAAATGCTGGGTTGGCCCAGCACCCGCGTTGTAGGCGACAAAGGCTTGATTCACATGGGTGAGTTACCCGCAGCAGTCCCATTGCAGCAATTGGTGGACAAGGTTGGTTCCGTGTTGGGGCATCGTGTCTGTGTGGAAGGGGCCGATGACCCACACCGTTTGATACGAACCGTGGCTTGGTGCACGGGTGGCGCACCAGGCTATGTCGAGGACTCTGCACTGCAAGGTGCTGATTTATACCTGACCGGTGAGTTGTCTGAGCCTGCCGTGCATGTGGCCCGTGAATGCAATGTCAGTTTGCTGGGCGCTGGTCACCATGCCACAGAACGTTGTGGTGTGAAGGCTTTGGGGGAATGGATTGCACAACGATATGGAATTGAAGTCACATTCCGGGATTTGTTCGTCGCGGTTTAGATGTTTTCTAATGTATGGCTGTAAATGTTTCTGTCGATTCGGCATTTGATGGAATTTCTCCCCAAAACTGTTCCTTGTTTCAAGCTTGGTGGGGTACAATCTCCGGTTGCATGGATCACTGGATTTTACTTTCGGGGTTATTTTGATGAGCAATAATCAACCTGTAGACAAAGAACGTCGCGTATGGATGATCGCTTGCGGCGCAGCGGGTGGTGTAGCGGCTGCAGCAACTGGTGGCGCGTTTCTGACTTCAATGGCACCTTCCGAGCGTGCGAAAGCCGCTGGTGCGCCCGTTGAGCTTGATATCTCTGGCATGCAGCCAGGCGACATGAAAACTGTCGAATGGCGTGGAAAGCCAGTGTGGGTGGTGCGTCGTGACCCCTCCATGGTTGAAGCCTTGCCTCAGTTGAATGACCAGCTGGCCGATCCCAACTCAGAACGCAGCCCAGATCAGTTGACACCCGAGTACGCACGTAACGTTCATCGCTCAATCAAGCCCGAATACCTGGTAGCCGTTGGCATTTGCTCACACCTCGGTTGTTCGCCCTCTGCGCGTTTTGAACCTGGCCCCCAGCCAAGCCTGCCTGATGACTGGCAAGGCGGCTTTTTCTGTCCTTGTCACGGTTCAACGTTCGATCTGGCTGGTCGCGTTTATGCTGGTAAGCCCGCTCCGGACAACTTGGAAGTGCCACCCCACAAATATTTGTCAGACACCAAGTTGTTGATCGGTGTAGACGAGAACAACGCCTGACATTTGAGAGCGAGGAGTAGTAATTATGGCGGCAGACAAAAAAGTCGAAACAACAGGCGTGTTGGGCTGGATTGACCAGCGCTTTCCCCTGACCTCGACCTACAAAGCGCATTTGTCCGAGTACTATGCGCCTAAAAACTTCAACTTCTGGTACTTCTTTGGCTCACTGGCCTTGCTGGTGTTGGTCATCCAGATCGTTACCGGTATTTTCCTGGTCATGCATTACAAGCCCGATGCGGCCAAGGCATTCCAGTCCGTGGAGTACATCATGCGCGATGTGCCTTGGGGCTGGCTTGTTCGTTACATGCACTCCACAGGCGCATCCATGTTCTTCGTGGTGGTTTATCTGCACATGATGCGTGGCTTGTTGTACGGCTCTTATCGCAAACCACGTGAACTGATCTGGATCTTCGGTGTTGCGATCTTCCTGTGTCTGATGGCCGAGGCGTTCTTTGGTTATCTGCTGCCTTGGGGTCAAATGAGCTACTGGGGTGCTCAGGTGATTGTGAACCTGTTCTCCGCCATTCCGGTGATTGGTCCTGATTTGGCCATCTGGATTCGTGGTGATTATGTGGTTTCCGATGCCACCTTGAACCGCTTCTTCTCCTTCCACGTCATCGCAATTCCACTGGTGTTGCTGGGCCTGGTTGCAGCTCACCTGGTTGCTTTGCACGAAGTGGGTTCGAACAACCCCGACGGTGTTGAAATCAAGGAAAAGAAAGACGCGAATGGCAAGCCTTTGGATGGCATTCCGTTCCACCCTTACTACACGGTGCATGACATTTTGGGTGTAGGCGTGTTCTTGATGGTGTTCTCAGCGATTGTATTTTTTGCGCCTGAAATGGGTGGTTACTTCCTGGAATATAACAACTTCATTCCGGCTGACCCATTGAAGACGCCTGCACACATTGCACCTGTCTGGTATTTCACACCGTTCTACTCCATTCTGCGTGCAATTACCTTCCCGTTCCTGGGTCTGGATGCGAAGTTTTGGGGTGTGGTGGCCATGGGTGGCGCAGTGGTGATCCTGTTCTTCCTGCCTTGGTTGGACAAGAGCCCCGTGAAGTCAATCCGTTATCGTCCAGCCATGCACAAGTGGATTTACGCAGTGTTCGTAATCAACTTCATCGTGTTGGGTTATCTGGGCGTGAAGCCACCATCAGATGTTGGTCAAATCGTTTCCCAGATTGGTACCCTGTACTATTTCCTGTTCTTCCTGGCCATGCCGTGGTGGTCAAAGCTGGGCACATTCAAGCCAGTGCCTGACCGTGTTGTGTTTCAACCGCACTGATGATTGCGCACCAAGCTGACTGGACGACGAACTGGAGAAGATAGGATTAAATGATGAAAAAAATACTGGCTTTGTTGGCGCTTGTTCCCTCACTGGTTTTCAGTGCGGGCAGTAATTACCCATTGGACAAGGCGCCTGACTTGACAAACGACCTGGCTGCGCTACAGCGCGGCGCCAAGTTGTTTTCCAACTACTGTTTGAATTGCCACTCTGCAGAGAGCATGCGCTACAACCGCTTGCGTGACATTGGTTTGACCGATGAGCAGATCAAGGAAAACCTGATGTTCGCCACGGACAATGTGGGCGATACCATGACCATTGCCATGGATCCAAAGGATGCCAAGAAGTGGTTCGGTGCAGCACCTCCCGATTTGTCCCTGATCGCACGTTCACGTGCCTCTGCAAACGGCCCCGGCGCTGACTACATTTACACTTACCTGCGTACTTATTACCGTGATCCTTCCAAGCCCACTGGCTGGAACAACATGGCTTTCCCGAACGTCGGCATGCCGCATGTGTTGTGGGAACTGCAGGGTGAACAAGTGGCCAAGTATGAAGAGGTGCCAGCCGGTTATGGCAAGGAAGGTACTGTTCAGAAGTTCGTTGGATTTGAGGTGACTAAGCCCGGCACCATGACTCAGGTGGAATACGACCAGGCCATGGCTGACCTCACCAGTTTCTTGGTGTATATGGCTGAACCTGTGCGCGAAGACCGCTTCAAGTTGGGCGTGATTGTGCTGTTGTTCTTCGGCGTGTTTACCATTTTTGCCTGGCGCTTGAACGCCGCTTACTGGAAAGACATCAAGTAAGCTTTTTGGCTTAATCATGTACAGGCTGGGGTGTTTGCTCGCCCCGGCCATTTTTTGTTTTGGGATGACAACATTATGATGGTTCTTTACTCTGGAACGACCTGCCCGTTTTCTCAGCGTTGCCGGTTCGTTTTGCATGAAAAAGGCATGGATTTCGAGATCAAGGACATTGATTTGTTCAACCGGCCTGATGACATCAGTGTGATGAACCCTTACAGTCAGGTGCCAATTCTTGTTGAACGTGATTTGATTCTGTACGAATCAAACATCATCAACGAGTATATCGACGAGCGTTTTCCCCATCCCCAACTGATGCCTGCGGACCCAGTGATGCGTGCGCGTACTCGCTTGTTCTTATTCAATTTCGAGCGAGAGTTGTTCCAACATGTGAGTGTGTTGGAGAAGGCCGGTAACCCCAAGGCCATGGACAAAGCCAAGTCGGCGATTCGCGAGCAGTTGACCCAACTTGCGCCGGTATTTGTGAAAAGCAAATACATGCTGGGAGAGGAGTTTTCCATGCTGGACGTTGCCTTGGCACCGCTGTTGTGGCGTTTGGAGCACTATGGCATTGAGTTGCCAAAGTCTGCTGCGCCATTGATGAAGTATGCCGAACGCATTTTCGCGAAACCTGCATTTATTGATGCATTGACACCCTCTGAAAAGGTAATGCGTCGTTAATTGAAGTTTCATTGCGAAGCTGTCCGGAAACGTCGAGGAAAAAGTTGTGACTGAAGTATCTACAAAGCCTTATTTGATTCGAGCCATTCACGAATGGTGTGTCGACAATGGCTACACGCCTTACCTCGCCGTGGCTGTGAATGAAAAAACCCAGGTGCCAAAAGAGTTTGTCAAGGCGGGGGAGATTGTGCTGAATACGTCTCCTTTGGCCACCAACAAATTGAGTCTTGGCAATGCCGCGATTGAGTTTGAGGCCCGGTTCGGTGGCGTGGTTCGAGAAATCTTTGTGCCGATCGAGCAGATCAGTGCTATTTACGCGCGCGAGAATGGCCACGGAATGGCTTTTGAAGTGTTGAAGCCATTGGCCGAGATTGAAGGTGATGGAAACGAGGCTGTTCAATTCATTCTCGATGAAGAGGATGAGCCAGTTTCACAGGATTCGGAAGATAAACCGGCGGGTTTGCGTTCAGTTTCCGGTGCATCGGAAGATCCGCAGCCTTTGTCTGTGGCTAAAACGGATAAATCTGATGAAAAAACACCAAAAAAACCCGGGCAGAAGAAAAAAAATCATCTGACTCGAGTAAAATAGCGCTTCTCTTAAGTGCCGCTTTAGCTCAGTTGGTAGAGCAACCGCCTTGTAAGCGGTAGGTCGTCAGTTCGAATCCGACAAGCGGCACCATTCTTCTCCCGGTTTCTTGGGAAATCATCCAAGCTTTTTTCTGTCGTACACGTGATGATGCGTCCTGCGTTGGCGTCTATTGCCAATTCGACGTGGTTTGCTTGTGCCCCTCTGGGTCGGTGACTTGGGAGCTGAACTTGAACGGTCGCTGCTGCTGTTTGTTGCGCAACTCGGCATGTGTTACTTGTGCCGCACTGAACTGGTGATTTAAGAGCTGAACTTGAAGGGTCCCCGCTGCCCGAAAACTTGGCATTTCGGCTTGTCGTCTTGAGCCTGCACTAAGCCAAGCCCTCCAAAAGTCACGGTCGGGTCTTGGCTTTCGCGCCAGGGCGCGATCGTTGGTCTCTGCGCGCCAAGCCGGCAAGTTTTCTGACTGGTCATCGTGCGACCCATTGCAAGTTCAGCTCCTCGCACTCCCGTGCAGCGCTTCGCCATCACCACGCAACTCGCAGCTGTGTTCAATGGTCAATCGGCACTGGCGAATCTGCACCACTTCACAGCTCACGTACGGATATGCTGCCCAATCGGCGGCGGTGTTTCGATCGCTTCGCCTTCAAGAAAACCTGCCCTTGCGTGCCGAGCAGTGCCGGTGTTGCCCAGCATGGGCAACAGAGAACGGACCCGACCCGCTTTTTTGGAGGGCCGTTCTCAGGCATCGCGAGGCTCAGCAAGGGGTCAACAGGTTTTCTGGCGAGAGATCGGAACCCAAGCCGATCGGGCAGTTAACCGGCAGGCGAGAGATCGGAACCCAAGCAGATTGGGCGATGAAGAGGCTGCAAGAGATCGGAACCCAAGCCGATTGGGCAGTTCACCGGCAGGTGAGAGATCAGAACCCACGCCAATTGCGCTCAAACCCTTTACACTGTGCGCATTGTATTTACCGCAGCAACCCACAGCGATGCCCAAACCCAAAAGAAACCCCCTAGATACACTTGAGCTTAAGCCAGGCCAGTCCATCGAACTGTTGAAGGCGTTGCACATTGTGACGCGAGAAGGTGGCATTAACCAGGACAGCCGGAGAAAGCTAAAGCAGGTGTATCACCTGACCCATTTCATTGAACCGTTGATTGACGAAGTGCGCAAAGCCAATCACGGTGGTTTGTATCTGGTAGATCATGGCGCCGGCAAGTCGTATCTCGGGTTTATTCTGTATGACCTTTACATGAAACAGAACCCAGAAGGCGCGATAGTGGCTGGTGTGGAAACACGGCAAGAGTTGGTTGACAAGTCCAATGCACTGGCAAAACAGCTTGGATTTGATGCTGGTATGCGGTTCATGAATTTGCCGGTTGCGCAGGCCACAGACCATCCTGATTTGCCTGACACAGTCGATATTGTGACGGCGCTTCACGCCTGCAATACCGCGACAGATGATGCGATCTCATTCGGGTTGAAAAAACAGGCGAAGTTTATGGCTTTGGTGCCATGTTGTCAGGCTGAAGTGGCGGCGCATTTGCGCAAAAACAAAGCCAGCCAGCTGGGTAAAACCAGTTTGGTGGAAATGTGGCGCCACCCCCTACACACCCGGGAATTCGGAAGCCAGCTCACCAATGTGCTGCGTTGCCTGCAACTGGAGGCCTATGGTTATCAGGTGACTGTGACCGAGTTGGTGGGTTGGGAGCACTCGATGAAAAATGAGTTGATTATTGCCAAGAAGCATCAGCGGTCGAACCCCAAGGCTGCGCAGCGATTGCGCAGTATGTTGGTTGAGTTGGGGCTGGATGGTGAAGAGGTTTTGCAGGAGCGCTTTCACGTGCCAGCCTGGAACGATGAGGTGGATGAGGCTGCCCGAAACGTTGTTTGATCACCCAGAAAACGCTGGCAAAGCGCAATCAGTCAGGTGCTGTTTTTGAGCCCTTGCCATTCGCTGCGCTGCACATTGGGTAGCCCCAGTAGTTGGAGCGCATGCTGGGCGGTGTCAGTTACCATGGCGTCGATGTTGGCCGGGCGCTGGTACAGTGCCGGCACCGGTGGCATGATGATTCCACCCATTTCCGTCACGCTGACCATGTTGCGAAGATGCGCCAAATTCAGCGGAGTTTCTCGAGGCAGCAAGACCAGGCGGCGTCGCTCTTTCAGCACAACATCCGCGGCACGGGTAATCAGGTTGTTCGACAAGCCGTGCGCCACAGCAGCCAAAGTGTGCATGGAGCAGGGCGCAATCACCATGCCCATGGACGGGTAGGAGCCACTGGCGATGCAGTTGCCCACTTGTTTGGGTGAGTGCACCACATGGGCTTTCGCTTCAATCTCCTCCTTGCTCAAGTCGCTTTCACTGGCCACGGTAAGCCAGCCAGAAGACGAGACGACCAGATGAATTTCCGTGTCGCCACGGGCTCTGAGCAAGTCGAGAATTTTCAAACCGTACAACGCACCGCTGGCACCTGTGATGGCCACAGTGATGGATTGTTTGAATTGGGGGGCGAGGGTGCTGCTCAAGATGGGGTGCCTGAAGGTGGCCGCACGTCAATTCGCGCGACCAGTTTCACGATTTACTCAGATTTGGTGGATGCATTGGCGGCGGCGATCAATGCCTGCAGCTCGCCGCTTTGGTACATCTCGGTCATGATGTCACAACCGCCCAAAAACTCACCGTTCACGTAAAGCTGTGGAATGGTGGGCCAGTTGGCGTAGTCCTTGATGCCCTGACGAATTTCGGGGTCGTCCAGTACGTTTACCGTGACTACTTTTTCAGCCTCGCAGGCTTTCAGGATTTGAATGGCGCGACCAGAAAACCCGCACATGGGGAACTGCGCTGTTCCTTTCATGAACAAAACCACGGGATGGCTGGTAACGGTTTCGTGAATGGAATCGCGAACGCTCATAAAAACTTCCTTTCAGTTGGATGAATTGCTACAACCCTGTAGTGTAATGGAAGTGGGTATAAAACGCTCGTTTTCAATGCCTTGCGCGCATTTGCCCTGCAAATTAGATGTGGGCAAACACAAAGCGCGGAGTGCCCGCCAGGTCGGACAGGCCTTGAACATGCACATAAGGCCCCTTTGAAAACAGGGCTTTCACGGCCTCCTGTTGCAGGTGGCCGTGTTCAACCAGCACGCCGCCGCCTGCACGCAACAGGCTAGGGCTGTGTTGGGCAATTTCACGGTAAAAGCGCAGGCCGTCGCCACCATCCGTCAAGGCTTGCTGGGGCTCGAAACGCAGATCGCCTTGTGAGAGGTGTTCGTCACCCTGTTCAATGTAGGGCGGGTTGCTGCAAATGAGGTCGAATGCCAAGGACGGTGTTTGATTCAGCAAATTCTCGAAGAGATCAGATTGAACGAACCGGATGTTTTTCGCACCCAGCTCATTGGCGTTGAATTGGGCCACCCACAACGCGTCTGCAGAAATGTCGGTGGCCGTCACCTCAAGTATTGGGTTTTCAAGCGCCAGTGACACCGCAATGGCACCACTGCCGCAACCAATGTCGAGCACTCGCGTGAGCAGGTTTTCAGTCGATTTGCTTTGCAAAAAACCAAGGGCATGTTCGACCAGTTCTTCGGTTTCGGGGCGGGGTATCAATACCCTTGAGTCGACGAAAAATGGGCGTGAATAGAATTCCTTTTGTTGTACCAAATAGGCGATGGGTTCGCCTTGCTGCCTTTTGGCGGCCAGTGATTTGAAGGCGCTGAGTTGGTCCATTGGCAATTCGCGGTTACCCTTGGTCACCAGATTGACCCGGTCAAACCCGGTGATGTGGGTCATCAGGATCCGCAGCTCGCTGGGCGCAAGCCCGGTTTCTTCGCGCGTTTGCTGCAACACCGATTCAATGGTGGGCTTGGGCAGTGTGCTCATTCTTTGGCGGTGATTTCGGCCAGCAATTCGGCTTCGTGAAATGCAGTCAGACCGTTCATCAGGTCGGTTAGATCCCCATCCATGATGTAGTCGAGTTTGTACAGGGTCAAGTTGATTCGGTGGTCGGTCATTCGCCCTTGCGGGAAGTTGTAGGTGCGTATGCGCTCGGACCGGTCGCCGGAGCCCACCAGGCTGCGGCGTTCGCTGGCTTCAGCCGCCTGGCGTTCGCGGTCGATTTTGTCTTGAAGGCGTACATTCAGTACCTTCATGGCCTTGGCCTTGTTTTTGTGCTGGCTGCGTTCGTCCTGACATTCCACCACCAGGCCTGTGGGCAAGTGAGTAATGCGAACGGCGGAATCGGTTTTGTTGATGTGCTGACCGCCTGCTCCGCTGGCACGGTAGGTGTCGATTCGTAAATCAGCCGGATTGATTTCAACGGTTTCTGCTTCGTCAGGTTCAGCCATCACCGCTACAGTGCAGGCCGAAGTGTGAATGCGGCCTTGGCTTTCGGTGGCAGGAACACGTTGCACTCGATGACCGCCTGATTCAAATTTCAGGTGCTTGTACACATGGTCGCCAACCAGGCGAATGATCACTTCTTTGTAGCCACCCAGTTCCGATTCACTGGCGCTCATGACCTCGATTTGCCAACCCTGGCGTTCCGCGTACCGGGTGTACATTCGAAACAGGTCGCCTGCGAACAGCGCGGATTCGTCACCACCGGTGCCAGCGCGAATTTCAAGCATGGCGTTGCGATGATCGTTCGGGTCTTTGGGCAGCAGCAGACGTTGAAGATCGGCTTCGAGTTGCGCAAGTTTCGCTTCATTTTGCGCGATTTCCTCACGGGCCATGTCGCGCATGTCGGGGTCGGAAAGCCATTCCCGTGCGGTATTCAAGTCGGCTTCAATACTTTGGTATTCTGCAAAGCGTTCGGTGGCGGGCAGCAATTCAGAGCGTTCGCGCGTGATGGCCTTGAACTGCGCCATGTCATTGGCAGCGTTTTGGGACGACAAGAATTCTTCAAGGTCGGCAAGGCGCTCGGCGAGGCGCGTTAGCCGGTTCCGCATGCTGTCTTTCATCTATTTGTCGGTGTTTTTGATGTTGAATAGCTGAGGTAGCCACTTTAGCAGGGCTTCCCGTTCGGCCGGACTGGCGTGGTGAAGCGCTTGCATGGGGCCGTGCATGAATTTTGCGCTCATGCGGTGGGCCATTAATTGCAGCACTTCGTCCGCAGGTGTGCCTTTGGCCAGTTGCTTGCGGGCGTGGTCAAGTTCAAGCTGCGCAATGTCATCGGCTTTCTGGTGAATTTCCTGGATCGTGGGGACCAGTGAACGTTCACTCATCCAGCGCATGAAGCCTTGTACCTGGGATTCAATGATGGCCTCGGCTTGCTCCACGGCGGCGGCCCGTTGCTCTCGGCCTTCCTGCACGATTTGACTGAGGTCGTCGACTGAATACAGAAATACGTCGTCGAGTTTGCTGACCTGTGCCTCGATGTCGCGGGGCACTGCCAGATCGAGCATGAAAATGGGTTCATGCTTGCGCTTTTTGCACGCGGCTTCGACCATGCCCAGGCCAATGATCGGAAGGGTGCTGGCGGTGCATGAAATGACGATGTCCGATTTGGCGAGTTGCTCTGGCACCTGAGCCAACCCGATGACCTGGGCGCCATGGGCTTGCGCCAATTGGTGCGCGCGTTCGGCGCTCCGGTTGGCAATAGTGATGCTTTTTGGATTCTGGGCCGCAAAATGGGTGGCGCACAGCTGAATCATTTCGCCGGCACCAATAAACAGTACATGGCGCTTGCTGAGGTCTCCAAAAATTCGGCTCGCCAGTTTTACGGCAGCCGACGCCATGGAAACTGAGTGGGCGCCAATTTCGGTGTGTGAACGCACTTCTTTGGCAACGGAGAAGGTGCGTTGAAACAGCTGGTGCAGCATTTGGCCAAGCGTCCCGGCCTCTTCGGCGGTTCGTGCAGCCTGTTTCATTTGACCCAGAATTTGTGCTTCGCCCAGCACCATGGAGTCCAGGCCACTGGCCACGCGGAATGCATGGCGTATCACTTCCTGCTGGGGAAGGATGTACAAATGTGGGCCCAGTTCAGTGGTGGGAATGTTGCGGTTGACTGCTAGCCATTCGAGCAGGTCGACTTTCAGTTGTTCGATGTTGCTGGCTGCGCAATAGACTTCAGTGCGGTTGCAGGTTGAGAGAATGGCTGCCTCGGGGGCTTGAACGCGCTGGGCCAGCGCGCGAAGTGCTTCTTGCAATTGCTCGGCCGGAAACGCCAAACGCTCGCGAAGTGCGAGCGGTGCGGATTGATAATTCAGGCCGACTGCGAAAAGCTCCATAATACCTACTGGGCGGAAAACCCTTCATTATAACCCGCGATGGCGGATACTCTCTCAATCGTTCTCAGCGAGTTGCCGTTTGATTTTTGCCAGATCAGCAGATTTGCCTTCGTGATCAACCTGTTCCAGTTTGTAGCCAAAGCCATATACAGGGGTCAGACGGAAGCCTTGCTCGGGCCGCAAAGCCAATTTGGAGCGAACTCGGGAGATGTGAGTATCCATGGTTCTCGAAGGTAGATCGGTGTCGCGCCCCCATACGCTTTCCTGAATATGCGAGCGTGACAGCGGCTTGCCCAGGTTACGGAACAGCAAGAGGGCCAAGTCGAATTCTTTTTGGGTCATGATCACGCGCTTGGTATGGCGCACAATGGTCGAGAATTTTGGATGAAATTCCAGGTCGGAGATTTCAAATACTTCCGGCGCGGTTAACTCAGGATAAGCGCGACGCAGCAGGGCATTGACCCGGGCAATCAGTTCGCCACGACGTATGGGTTTGATCATGTAGTCATCAGCGCCGGCATTCAGCGCTTCAACAATGTTCTCCTCGTCGGTTTTGGATGTGATGAACAACACTGGCACCTTGATGTGCAGGGTTTCACGAATCCAGTGCATGACCTTGGGGCCAGAGCTGTCGGGCAACACCCAATCCAGAAGCACCAAGTCGAAGCTGTCGCGGTACAGGGCCGTTTGAAAGCTTTTGAAAGTGGCAAAACAATGGCATTTGTGGTTGACCGATTCAAGCACCCAGCGCAGCATTTCGCTTTGTGTCAGGTCGTCTTCGAGGATGGCGATGCGCATGGGTGTGGCTCCTGTTTCGGAATATTTGTTACCACAATGTTAATTTGTGTGTTGACAGTTTAATCGTTTAAACAGGATAGGAAACACAATGTTGCTTTTTTGTTAAATTGAGCGAGCGCCCAATTTATCAATCACGTGTTGTGGGTGTTTTCCTGTTCCAGCTTCATGGCGTGTGTGGCGTGGGCGCCAGCAAAGATGACAGCCACGATGCGTAGTGCCTTGTCGTAGATGGCCTGACGCTGGTCGGGCTTTTCTACATACTCTACGGCCATGAACAGCACGTTCTGAGCGAGTACTTCCAGCACCTCGATCATTTCTTCTTTGGGCAAACCGGGCAGCAGGGCGGCGATGCGATCGTCACTGCAGATGTCTTCGCTGATTGCGCGAATTGTTTTTTTGAGCCCGTCGCGCATTCGTTCCAGGGCACCGAAAGCTTCTGAGGCGCCCACCACGACCGGTTTTGGGTTCTCGGCTGCCCAGTCAAAAAAACGTTTGACCAGCATAGGACGAATGTCGAGATCCGCTTCTTTGGCGGTGCTGATGCGTACTTCGGTGAATGCTTCCAGTACTGCTTTTTCAACTTCAAGAATGACGGCGGTGCCCAAATCGGCCAGGTCTTCAAAGTGTCTGTAAAACGCAGGCGCGGACAGTTTGGCTTCGCGCGTGATTTCGCGAATGCCGAGGCTGGAGAAACTTCGCCGGTGATAGCTCAGGTTCAGCGCAGCTTCAATAAGCCGGGTGCGGCCGTGGATATTGGATGCGGAGGAGGTCATAAGCCATCGATTATAGCGAAAACCCGAACATCTGTTATGAATCCTTGATTTTGAAGTTTTATCCAATTTTAGGGGGATGGGTATTGACGAGTATGTTTACAATCGTTAACATGATTTTCATCGGGATAGAACTTGCCCTTCCAAAAACAACTATTGGGCATTCATGACGGGAGACCACCTATGTTGCACTACCTCAAATTCACCACTTTTCCGCTGATTGCGATTGGCGTGATGCATGCCATGATGCAGGGCGGTCCTTGGATGTACACCGGCATCGCCGCTTTGGTGCTTGTTGTGGCTTTGGGCGATATTCTGCTTCCAGATGATCGTAGTGAGCCTAGGATGGAAGGCGAGTTTTTTCTGAACCTGATGTTGTGGTTGACCTTGCCGATCTTGATGTGGGTAACACTTTGCTTTACCTGGGCTGTGGCGCCGGTCGATGTGCTGGGCATCGATGCATTCATGAAAAACACATTTGGCTATGACCGCGTGCAGTTGCAGGCAGACACTACTTGGTACCAATGGTTTGTGGGTGCGGTGGCGGGTGCATTCCTGTTCGGTGCCGGTGGCACGAATGTCGGCCATGAGCTGACCCATCGCACCTACAGCATGCGCGATATGATTCTGGGTCGCTGGATGCTGGCGTTCACTTGCGACGCATCTTTTGCGATTGAGCATGTGTACGGACACCACAAGAATTTGGGTACGCCGGCTGACCCTGCCACCGCGCAGCGCGGTGAGAATGTGTATGGCTTTGTATTGAAAAGCACGATTGGTGGATACAAGTCGGCCTGGAAGCTGGAGAAGCAGCGTTTGGCCAAGTTCAACCAGTCAGTCTGGAACCCGATTTACAGCCGCATGATGCGTGGCAATTTGATGAGCTTGAGCTTGTTTGCTGCCTCGTACTACATCGGTGGATGGGCTGGGGTGGTGATGTTCTGGATCATGAGTGCGGGTGGTAAAACCTTGCTTGAAATCGTGAATTACATGGAGCATTACGGGATTGTTCGTCGTCCGGAAGACAAGGTGGAACCTCGCCACAGCTGGAACACCAACGCTTCAGTGTCGACTGCCCTGCTGTACGCGCTGACTCGCCATTCGCACCACCATGCCGAGGCCGACCAGGAGTATTGGAACCTGCGAAGCTACCGCCACGCGCCCATGCTGCCCACTGGCTATCTGGGTACCATTTTGTTGGCCTTGGTGCCGCCGCTTTACAAGAAGGTGATGACACCTTTGTTGAATCACTGGGATGAAACATTCGCCACGCCGGAAGAGAAAAAACTGGCGATTGAGGCCAGTGTGAAAAGCGGAATGAAAGGCTTGAAATCGGCCCAGCTGGCGCAACAGGCCAGCCAACAATTGAATCGCGCTGCTGCGTAAAAGGAGGGAATCATGAAATTGCTTGAATGGTTCGGATTGCAGGGCGGTGTAGCGGCGGGCAAGAAAGGCAAAGTGACCCACAAGGTAAGTGTTGCGCCTGGGGGCCAAAGCTTTGAGGTGGAAAAAGGCCGCAAGGTGATTTTGAATTCGGCCTTGTCTGCCGGTTTGGGGTTTCCCCACAATTGCAGAGTGGGCAGTTGTACCCAATGCAAGTGCAAACTGAAAAGCGGCAAGGTGCGCGAATTGACCGATTCCAGTTACGTATTGAGTGCTGAGGATTTGAAGGCCGGAATGATTCTGGCATGTCAGTCAATTCCAGAAACTGACCTCGAAATCGAAGTGGAGTTGACCTCGGGCGGTGATCGTTTGGTTGAGACTCGCGGAACGATTGTTGGTCAAAAAGACCTGACCCATGACATTGTGGAATTGCGGGTTGCGCTGGATGACCCCATGCCCTTCAAGGCAGGGCAGTATGCAGAAATTCGACTTGAAGAATTCAGCTTGTCACGTAACTACAGCTTTGCAATGGCGCCGAAAGGTCAGGAAGCCAATGAACTGGTTTTTCATGTTCGCAAGGTGCCAGGTGGCAAGTTCACTGAATGGTTGTTTGCGGCCAACAGACAGGAAACCCGGCTGAGCATGAGCGGGCCGTTTGGTGATTTCTACTTGCGCCCGGCGCAGGGTGAAAAGCCTGCACCGATTGTGTGTGTGGCGGGCGGCAGTGGTATGGCGCCTATTTTGAGCTTGCTGGAACAGGCCAAGTGGGCGGGTGAAACGCGCGACGCGGTTTATCTGTTTGGTGCACGCACTCAACGCGATCTTTATGCCAGTGAAGAGATCAGTCGAATTCAGCAGGGCTGGCGAGGTTCACTGAACTTCAAGCAGGTGTTGTCAGAGGAGCCGGCCAATTCAAGCTGGAACGGTGCGCGTGGTTATGTCACAGACGAACTTGACAAGCTTGAATTGGATTGGCCGCAGGTACAGGCTTACCTGTGTGGACCCCCCGCGATGATTGATGCTGCGATCGCGAAGTTTTCAAACTTGGGCGTGAAGGCTGAGAACATTCGCTATGACAAATTCGAGTGATTGGCGCAAGTCGTAAGTGATTCACTTGGATTGAATAAGAAAAGGCCACCCTCGGTGGCCTTTTTTATGTCAGAAACTCTCACTCAGATTAGTAAGTTGCCTGTAACGGCGTCCAATGGCAATGAATCTGCAGGGTTGGGTGCTGAGCCGATTGGGAGGGACCCCAAAGCATCAAACAAGGGATCGGAAATCACCGACAAGGGGGTGCCTCCAAGTGCATCAGCCAAAGGGTCAAGCACGGCGTCCAAAGGTGTGCCAGTGGTTCCCTCGTCCACAGGATCTGTGGGCTCCTGCGGTTCCTCCGGATTTTCGGGATCTTCTGGATTCTCTGAGTCGTCGGGATTTTCGCTTTCGTCGGGATTTTCAGTGTCGTCGACAGGCTCTGTCGTTTCGTCGCCATTGTCCACTCGCACATCGGTAAAGGCAGAGCCTTGGACGTTGGTATCATCCCCGGAAGAGGCGGCCAGTGCAGCAACACCGACGCCGCCGCCAATTGCAGTGGCGATACCGCTGACGCCGCCTGCAGAGCCCGCCGAAAGCAGGCCTGCACCAACCAGTCCACTAAAGCCTGTGCCAGCATCGGCAAGCAAAACAGCACCATCCGTACCCTCACTGACCGCGAAAAGTTCGACGCCTTCGGTTAAGGAGGTTACTTCTATCACGCCGCCTTCAGCGCCGGAGCTTGTGGCGATTTGAGCCGCTGATTCCGGCGCCAAGGTCACCAGTGAGTCGGCTTGGCCAGCAGCCTGCCCAGGAAGTTCGATGTCCACGGCGACCAGGTCTTTGTTCTGAATGACATCACCAGCCAAAATTGCATCGCCTTGACGCAAGGTGAGTTGCTCGCCTTGGCGCTGAACCAGTAGCTTGTCAGTTTTTGAGGCGATGGTGCCGATTTGAGGTGCCGTGCTCATAAGTTGATGTCCGTTGGATTGTCAGTAAAGTTATTAGTTTTACTATGCTGAACCAAGATTTGGATTCAAATAAAAAACCCCTCCGGAGAGGGGTTTTTATTGACCAGTATGCAGATTATGCAGTTGGCAGACCTGGAATGGTCGGCAGATCGTCTGCACCGGGCAGTGAGCCCAGTGGTGAGCCGGTGCCGCCCAGCAGATCTGTCAGTGCAGTAGGATCTGTCGGGATTGGCAGACCTGTGTCACCGCCAGGAATGCCACCAGCCAGCAGGCCGTCCAGTGCAGCAGCACCAGTGATGATACCGTCTTCAATTGGTTGACCAATTGTTGGGATCATCTCGATTGGAGCTGCATCCACGAACTGCTGGGCTGCGCTTTCAATCGGACCGGCATCTGGGTTAGGTGCAGGTGTTTCACCACCAGTGTCACCACCAGGCAGGCCTGGCAGTTCTGGCAAGCCACCTTCAGCCAGGCCAGCCAATGGAGCCAATACTGCGTCCAGAGGTGTGCCTGTTGGGCCTTCACCTTCGTCACCACCAGGCAGGCCTGGGAGTGCAGGTGCGCCTGGGATGCCACCAGCCAGCAGGCCG
>NZ_LUJK01000005.1 GCF_001601825.1 Limnobacter sp. CACIAM 66H1
GTACGCTTCCTGAAGGTCCTTGATTTGCTTCTCATAGAGTTCTTTGACTTCAAAAGGCTTGGCCTTCAGAGCATTCTCCATGCCCCGTTTGGCTTCATCGACCCAGTTCTCAATGTCAGAGGGCGATCAATCAAATGTTCGGCTGGCCTCTGAGACTGTGGTCTTGCCCTGAATAATATCCATGACCAGGGCTGCTTTGCGCTTGGCTGTCCAGCGCTTGATCTCGTCGTTCATTTCTATGCTCATCGGTGATTTCTCCTTCATTATCACCTGAGCAGAATTTCACTGGGTCATTACAGGTCCGGCCTCACATTGTGGTAGTAACATATAGGTGAACATGCGACATTTGCATTAAAAAACGTATTAAGGAGTTTGAAAGCCATGGCATTTAACACAGAGAATCACCCCGGAGTCAGCCCAACAGTGCCGAAGGCCACGCAAGGTTTCGTGCTGAATCACAGCATGTTGCGGGTGAAAGACCCTGCCGTCTCACTCGATTTTTACACCCGGGTGTTGGGTATGCGGGTGCTTCGGAAGCTGGACTTTGCCGAAATGAAGTTTTCGCTGTACTTCCTCGCTCGAGTCTCCGAGGCCGACGAAATACCCGAAGATGAAGGCACCCGGACAGCATGGACATTCAGCCAGACTGGCATTCTTGAGTTAACCCACAACTGGGGCACTGAAAACGACCCGGATTTCAAATATCACGATGGCAATCAGCAGCCACAGGGATTCGGACACATTTGCTTCTCCGTGCCCGATCTGGCGACCGCTGTTCACTGGTTTGACGAAAATCAGGTTACCTATGTGAAACGCCCGGAACAAGGCAAGATGAAAAACGTCGCCTTCATCAAAGACCCCGACGGATACTGGATCGAAATCGTGCAAGCGTCTCTACTCCATCAACTGGGCAATACCCTGTCATGAAATTCGTATGACGGTCGGTTGTCCGGGAACTTGACTGAACTGAAGGCCACCAAGTGGCTTTCAGGTTCAATTCTTCATGAGTATTCAAAGCTGGCCCAAACACGATCGCCCCCGCGAGCGGTTGATCAAACAGGGCGCGCAAGCGCTTTCAGATGCTGAATTGCTTGCCATTTTCCTGCGCACTGGTTTGCCTGGAAAAAGTGCGGTCGACCTGGCCCGTGAAATGATCACGCAATTTGGAGGCCTGCAAAACCTGAATCGAGTCTCCCTGACTGAATGGGTTCAGGTTCGGGGCCTTGGCGAAGCCAAATACGCCCAACTGCGTGCCTGCCTGGAAATGGCCAAGCGTTGTTTAAGTCATGAATTGCAAGAGGCGTCCAACAGCCTGCTTGGCTCTCCCGATCTTTTCGAACAGTTTGTGCGCGTACAAATCGGCTTCAGCGAAATCGAAAATTTTCTGGTGATCGCCCTGGACAGCCAATTGAAAGTACTGGACCACAAAATACTCTCCTGCGGCACCGTGAACAAAACAGTGGTTTTTCCCCGTGAGGTACTTAAATTTGCCATACAAACCAATGCGCCCCGCATCATGGTGGCGCATAATCACCCCAGCGACTGCTGCACCCCAAGTAATGCAGATGACCGCCTAACCCGCGAGCTTTCATCAGCTTTGGCACTGGTTGATATTGAGTTGGTGGATCATTTGGTCGTTGGACCGAACTGTCGTTACTCCTACAGACTGCACAATCGCCCACCTTTTTGAGTTTTTCCGCAAAAAAGGCTGGGCAAAAGATTAGTAATTGGTTACAATCTTGGACTTCGCCGCAAATCCATGGCTTGGCAATTCGTGCCGTGTGGTTTTGCAGATACACTAATTTGCTGAATTTTTTGGGGTCATCATGGCTCGCGTATGTCAAGTAACGGGTAAGCGCCCGATGGTAGGAAACAAAGTTTCCCACGCCAACAACAAAACAAAACGTCGTTTTCTGCCTAACTTGCAGTCACGCAAGTTCTGGGTTGAAAGCGAAAACCGCTGGGTTCGCCTGCGTCTAACTAATAACGCCCTGCGCACTATCGACAAAAACGGCATCGATGCTGTTTTGGCCGATCTCCGTGCACGCGGCGAAATCTAAGCAGGAGTAAATCATGGCTAAAGGTGGTCGCGAAAAAATCAAACTCGAATCTTCAGCTGGAACTGGTCATTTCTACACCACGACCAAGAACAAGCGCACGAAGCCCGAGAAAATTGAAATCATGAAATACGATCCAGTGGTTCGTAAGCATGTGTCATACAAAGAAACCAAGCTGAAGTAATTCACTTACTTTCGCCGTTTCCACAGAAACCCGCTACTGAAATTCAGAGCGGGTTTTTTGTTGGCCACCGCTTCGGCGAGGCATAATAGTTGATGTAGAAGTGGCTTGAGTGATTTGCAGCAGCGTTGCATCATTCCGCCGATTCAAGATCAAGTCGCCCGGCTTGATTCGCAGCGAGGGGCGACCGCAGGTCGATGCGAAGACGCTTTGGCGTTTCGCATACACCGAGCCAGAATCAAAAGCGGGGAATTCGACTTGGATCTTGGCGGGATAATGTTGCGCGATGCAAATCACCAGAACCCAACCAGCACGCCGCTACAGGAAAAGAAAAAAGCCGCTGATTCTCACCAGCGGCTTTCATCCATCAAACACCTTTCAAATCAGGCTGCGTAGCGGCGAATCCGAATCGACATGTCTTCCAGCCAGCGAATACCGCTTTGCTCAGCACGCTCGCACCAGGCTTGCAACTGCACCAGCATTTGCTCTCGGCTCAAATTGGTTTTCTCCCAAATTTGGCGAAGCTCAGTCCGCATTTCAACCAAAGTGTTGATCATCTTGGACTGGGCACACAATTGGGCCAACTCGGCGCGCTGCACATCGCACAGCTTGCTCTCGTCGATCGACAACAACTTGGTGCCTTTGGACAACACCTTGCGCTCCTGGGCATTTGCAGCTTTTTGCTTCAAAGCCGCCACTTCGGACCGGAATGCCTTGCGCATGGAACTGGCGTAACGGGCCATGACATCGTAACGGTGATTCACAACCGCCTGCACAGTCATCAAACTCAATACGGGCTTGCTTTCAGATGAAAATTTCGGTGACTCGGCCACCTTCTTCACTTTAGCCAAACCCAGGAAGCTGAAAATCTTGATGTACATCCAGCCAATGTCAAACTCATACCACTTGTTGCTCAACTTGGCAGACGTGGCATGGGTGTGGTGGTTGTTGTGCAGCTCTTCACCACCAATCAGAATACCGATCGGCGAAATATTGCGGCTTGCGTCGGGGCAATCAAAATTGCGATAACCCCAGTAGTGACCAATGCCGTTGATCACACCTGCGGCTAATACAGGAATCCACAACATTTGAATGGCCCAAATACTTACGCCTGGAAAACCAAACAGGATGAAGCTGAGCACAAGGGTAAAGCCTACGCCCTGCCATGGAAAACGCTCATACACATTGAACTCCAGCCAATCGCTCGGTGTGCCATGGCTGTATTTGGCCAGTGTTTCCTTGTTTTTTGACTCCGCCCGGTACAACTCTGCACCGCGCCAGAATACTGTTTTCAACCCACGGGTTTGTGGGCTGTGGGGATCGTCCGGGGTTTCGCACTTGGCATGGTGTTTGCGGTGAATGGCTGCCCATGCACGAGTACTCATGCCGGTGGTCAACCATAACCAGGCGCGGAAAAAATGCGCCAGCGCTGGGTGCACTTCCAGAGCACGGTGAGCCTGGCAACGGTGCAGGTAAACAGTCACCGCCACAATGGTGATGTGGGTCACGATCAGGGTGTAAATCACCATCTGGCCGATGCTTGCGCCGGTTATACCCGAGGTCAAAAATTCAATCATATTCACTAACTCTCAACAGGTCGTATTTCAAAGGTTACGGCCATCTCAATTTGCTTCTGAAGGAGCCGTATCATATTTTCAGTGTACAAGTGTACTTTTAAAGCCGGAACACATTTGGAATTTATATTCAGTTCAGGCTTTGGAACGTTGTAACACTGCTGCAAAGAAGCCATCAGATTCACCATCCTCTGGCCACAATCGAAGCATGTCGTCAGTCGTGTTCGCCTTGACAGGCCGTTCTCCGGGGTTCAACACCTCAGTCCAGCGGCGAAGCCGGAATTCCGGATGACTTTCCAGGAACGCATTGACAATGTCTTCGTTCTCGTCGCGAAGAACACTGCATGTGATGTAAACAAGCCGACCATCGGGCTTCACCAATTTGGCTGCATGCTCGATGATGGATTTTTGCTTCGCGGTCAATTCTGACAGACTCTGCACATTCTGTCTAAATTTAAGATCCGGGTTACGCCGTAAGGTTCCCATGCCGCTACAAGGCACATCGGTGACGACCCGGTCGGCCTTGCCAAAATATTTGTTCAAGCGAGGATCAGCTTCGTCATTGATCACCATGGTGTAGAAGTTACTCAAGCCTGAACGAGCCGCACGTGGCTTGAACTTCACCAGGCGTTTTTCCGAAGTGTCCAGTGCCACAATGCGGCCTGTATTCTTCATTTGAGCGCCGATGGCCAGTGTTTTGCCGCCCGCACCTGCACAAAAATCGATGACCAGATCACCCCGGCGCGGGGCCACAAGGCGACTAACCCACTGGCTACCGGCGTCTTGCACCTCGAAATAACCTTCCTGAAACACCTCAGTTTTACCCACGATGGGCTTGCCCACGGCGCGCAACCCCTCGGGCAAGCCTTCAATCGGGTTCACTTGAATGCCCATATTGGTCAAAGCAGCCAAGAGGTCGGTGGTGCTGGCTTTCACCGTATTTACACGCAAATCCAGTGGCGCGGCCTTGAGCACCGCTTGCGAGAATGACTCGGCTCGATCAACTCCGAATTGCTCAACCAGTTTGTTGTAAAACCATTCTGGCAAACAAGTGCGCGCCTCGACACCCAGATCATCGGCTGAAATATTGATCACACGGCTCAACCACTCATTATCAGCCTGCTTGCCTGCAGACCAAATTTGCTCTGGCGCGCCAGACCACAACAAAGCCAGCTTCGCCTGTCGAACCACAGATGGGCCCTCGCCCGACTGTGCCAAATGATTGATTCGGTAACGATAACGCAACCAGCAATACACAGCCTCGGCCACCATGGGGCGGTCTCGGCCGCCCAACTCGGGATGGTCTTTAAAAAACCGGGAAATCGCCGCATCTGCTGGGCCTTCAAACTGGGCCAATAGATCAATCAACTGTGCAACTGTGCTCACAAGGCCGTAACGCGACTGGGCACCTTGACGCACTTCCTTGCTATCGCGCCGTGTGCTGGGTTTGCGAAATGGGGTTTTTTTAGTAGACCCGGCCATAATTGAATATCCTGTTTTATTGAATTGCGTGAACCAGCGCGTTGGCCAATGTGCCTTCCAGCTTTCCGTTCACCATTTTTATTTTCCCGCTGGCCAATGCAGCCAGCGCACGGGGGTAGATTTGATGCTCAAGCCCTAAAACCCGTGCAGCGAGGGTTTCCGCCGTGTCATTGGGTAGCACTTGCAACAAGGCTTGATCCACAATTGGTCCATGGTCCAGTTCGGGCGTCACCAGATGTACAGTGACGCCGTGCACACGAACCCCGGCATCCAGCGCCTGCTGATGGGTTTTCAAACCAGGAAAAGCCGGCAACAGCGAAGGATGAATATTCACCAAACGGCCCAAGTACCTGTTGACAAAGCTCTCAGTGAGCACACGCATAAAACCTGCCAACACCACCCAGTCGGGCTGATACTGGTCGATCAATCCAGCCAGCGCAGCATCAAAGGCTTCCCGACTTTCATATTCAGTGTGGTCAACAATAGCTGTATCGAGCCCCACCGACGTCGCCAAAGCCAAGCCAGCCGCGGCGGGACGGTTGGAAATGACTGCACGAATTTGGTAGGCCCCGGTCTGTTTGGCATGATCGATCAGGGCATTCAGATTTGAACCCCGCCCCGAGATCAAAATGACGACGGAAGGTGTGGAATTTTGCATGGCGCGAGTTTATCACTGTGCGGGCGAAAAAGCCCTATTTTTCACCATTCAGGCCTTATAATGACCGGTTGTTTTGCAACCACTAAAGAGCCGACACACTCGGTATGAAAATCATTCGCCGCCCCCGGCCACACTCATTTGCCAAGGGCACTGCGCTCACCATTGGAAACTTCGACGGCGTTCACTCCGGCCATGCCGAGTTGTTCCGCCGTGTCGTGTCCGCGGCACGCGCACAGGATTTGGTGCCCACCGTGGTGACACTGCATCCGCACCCGAAAGAATTTTTCAACCCGGCATTCAAGCTCGACAGAATTTCAACATTGCGCGACCGGATGATTGAAATGAAGCGCTGCGGGATCGAGCAGGTGTGTATTTTGCCCTTCAACAAACAAATGGCAACCCTGAACCCTGAGGCTTTCGTGCTTGAGGTATTGATGCAACAACTCAATGCCAGGCAAATCTGGGTAGGTGACGATTTTCGCTTCGGTGCCAAACGTGCCGGTGACTTCGCCTTGCTCAAAAAACTGGGCGAAGAGCACGGTTTCACCGTGAATGATCTCGCTGAAGTTCAAAGCGACGGCAGTCGGGTTTCAAGTTCCAACATTCGGGAAGCCCTGAAAGCCGGCGATGTGGCCAAAGCCACTTACATGCTGGGGCATCCGCTGGTGTATTCCGGGCACATTGTGCATGGTAAAAAACTGGGACGTACCCTGGGCTTTCCCACCATGAACCTGCGCATAGCCGGGCGGGCCAGCGCACTCACCGGTATTTTGGCGGTGTGGGTGCATGGGCTTGAGCCCCAGCCATTTCCTGCAGTCGCCAGCATGGGCGTGCGCCCCACCGTTGAACAATCCGATCAAATTTTGCTGGAAACATTCATTCCAGACTGGCAAGGCAATGCTTACGGCAAACTGCTGCGCATCGAGGTGCTGGCACACATTCGCCCGGAGCAACACTTTGATTCGCTCGATACTATGGTTGAGCAGATGCACAAGGACACGGCAAAGGCCATGACCCTGCTGGCTGCCAACCAACCCAAGATTTCAAATACAGGCTGTTGACCCAACATGGATTACAAGAACACACTGAACCTGCCCGATACACCCTTTCCTATGCGTGGCAATTTGCCAGCGCGAGAACCGAACTGGGTTGAACAATGGTGCAAGGAAGACTTGTACAAGGCGATTCGCCAGTCCAAGGCAGGAAAGCCAAAATTTGTGCTGCACGACGGCCCACCTTATGCCAATGGCGACATTCACATTGGCCACGCGGTCAACAAAATCCTGAAAGACATCATCGTGAAATGCCGTTGCCTGGCCGGCTATGATGCCCGTTACGTACCCGGCTGGGATTGCCATGGCATGCCCATTGAAATCCAGATTGAAAAAACCATCGGCAAGGGAAAGCCAACTCTGGAAGTTCAGGAAAAAAGCCGCGCGTACGCCGCCGAGCAAATTGAACGCCAGAAAAAAGACTTCATTCGACTGGGTGTGCTGGCCGACTGGGACAACCCCTACAAAACCATGAACTTTGGCAACGAAGCAGACGAGCTTCGCGCCTTGGGTAAAATCATGGAAAAGGGTTATGTATTCCGCGGCTTGAAACCCGTGAACTGGTGCTTCGATTGCGGATCAGCCTTGGCCGAGGCCGAGGTGGAGTACAAGGACAAACAAGACATTGCTGTGGATGTTGGGTTTGCATTTGACAACACCCAATTGGACAAACTGGCCACCGCCTTCAATGTGCCCTTGTCCACACTGCAAGCCAAGCCAGGTCAGCTGGTCATCTGGACCACCACCCCATGGACCTTGCCTGCGAACCAGGCCTTGAACATGCACCCAGAGCTGGTGTACAGCCTGATTGATGTGGGCAGTAAATTTCTGCTGTTGGCTCAGGAACGAGTGAAGCCCTGCCTGGAAAGCTATGAGCTACAGGGCACTGAAATCGCCACAGCCAAAGGCGCTGCGCTGGAAGGCATTTCATTCAGGCACCCTTTCTATGACCGCTTAAGCCCTGTCTACCTGGCCGAATATGTCAGCACGGACGCGGGTACAGGCATTGTTCACTGCTCACCAGCCTACGGTGTCGATGACTTTTTAACCAGCAAAGCCTACGGAATGAAAGACGCTGACATCATCAACCCAGTGATGGGCAATGGTGTATATGCCGACTCCCTTCCATTTTTTGGTGGCCTGCACATCTGGAAAGCCAACCCGCTCATTGTTGAAAAAATGATCGAAGTAGGCACGCTTGTCAAACAAGTGAAATTTGGTCACAGCTACATGCACTGCTGGCGCCACAAAACCCCAATCATTTACCGCGCCACGTCGCAGTGGTTTGCAGGCATGGATGTGAAACCCAACGATGGCAGCGGCAGTCTGCGCGAGAAAGCGCTGGCGGGAGTGGAAGCCACCGAGTTTTTCCCGGCCTGGGGCAAGGCGCGCCTGCACGCCATGATCGCCAACCGGCCAGACTGGACCCTCTCGCGCCAGCGCCAGTGGGGCGTGCCCATGGCATTTTTGGTTCACCGCGAGACCGGCGAACTGCACCCACGCACGCCTGAACTGATTGAAACCATCGCGCAGTTGATCGAAAAGAAAGGCATCGAAGCCTGGCAGCACGTATCGGTTGAAGAATTAATTGGTGACGAAGCCAAAGACTACGTAAAAAACCCTGACACGCTGGATGTTTGGTTCGACTCTGGTACCACGCACGAAACAGTGCTGCGCGGCAGCCATACCGATGAAAGCCATTTCCCGGCCGACTTGTATCTGGAGGGTTCTGACCAGCATCGGGGATGGTTCCATTCTTCATTGCTCACCAGCTGTATGATCAACGGCGTGCCGCCCTACAAAGCCCTTCTCACCCATGGTTTTGTGGTGGATGGTCAAGGCCGCAAAATGAGCAAATCAGTGGGCAACGTGATTGCGCCTCAACAGGTGTCCGACAAAATGGGCGCAGAAATTTTGCGTCTTTGGGTGGCCAGCACCGACTATTCTGGCGAGCTCACCATTTCCGATGAAATCCTGAAGCGCGTGGTCGAAAGCTATCGACGCATTCGCAACACCCTGCGCTTTTTGCTGGCCAATATTTCTGATTTCGACTTTGCCACCGAGGCTGTTCCTACAGAAGAATTGGCCGAGGTTGACCGTTATGCGCTCACGCTACTTGCAAACCTGCAAAGTGAGTGCGAAGCGCACTACATCAAATACGAGTTCCACCCAATTGTCAGCAAGCTGCAAATTTTCTGTTCCGAAGACTTGGGTGCATTCTATCTGGATGTACTAAAAGACCGCTTGTATACCACTGGCGTAAACTCCAAGGCCCGCCGCAGCGCGCAAACAACGCTTTACCACATTACACACAGCCTGTTACGCCTCATGGCACCAATCCTCAGCTTCACCGCTGAGGAAGCCCGTGAGGTGATGGGCAACGTTGAGCCGTCCATTTTCTGCAATGAATTCTACAAGGTGCCACAGGTAGCTGACGCAGATACGCTGGGCAGAAAGTGGGCCGACCTGCTCGCGCTGCGCGCGCGCGTGGTGAAGGAACTGGAAAACCTGAGAACGGACGGCAAAATTGGTTCATCCCTGCAAGGCACAGCCACACTGCATTTGCCAGGCGACTTGTACAAGGCCGCAGCAAGCTTGGGCGATGATCTGAAATTTCTGTTCATTGTTTCCAACATTGAGATAGCCCCCGCGGCCGAGGAGAAAATCGAAGTGGGTATTGCAGAAGGTGAAAAGTGCGAGCGTTGCTGGCATGTGCGCCCCGACACGGGCGCAAACCCAGAACACCCAGGTATTTGTGGCCGCTGTGTCAGCAATCTGTTTGACCAAGGCGAGGTGCGTGATCATGTCTAAACCCATGCCGAGAAAACCAGCCCCAACCGCCAAACCGGCCAATGCAACCGGCGCCTTGAGGGCACCCAAAAAATCCATCCTTCCCTGGATCGGTTTTTCCCTGCTGCTTATTCTGGTTGATCAAGTCAGCAAACTGTGGGTTCAATCACGCCTTGATTTGGGTGCGGTGGTTGAAATCACCGGTTTCTTCAACCTGGTGTACGTGCTCAACCCAGGCGCTGCATTCAGCTTCCTCGCTGATCAGGCTGGTTGGCAAAAACATTTCCTTTCTGCTGTGGCGGTCATTGCGTCGATTGTCATTCTGTTCATGATGCGCTCCTCCAGCCACCGCAAATTCGCGATGTTCTGCCTGGCCTGTATTTTGGGCGGTGCAATCGGCAATCTGATTGACCGTGTCGCTCACGGCGCAGTGATCGATTTCCTCGATTTTTATGTGGGAAATTATCACTGGCCCGCATTCAATGTGGCCGACATTGCAATTACCATGGGAGCAGTCGGTCTAATCATCGACGAACTGTTCTTCAACAAAGAACATAAAGCCGCCAAACCCGCAAAAAGCGAATAAGGTTGATGCCCATGCGCCCTGTCGAATTGCCACCGCTTCCTGGTTTGAACCAACTGCGTGTAGTGCTGGGCGTGTGCGGCGGCATTGCCGCGTACAAATCGGCCGAGCTGGTGCGCCTGTTAATGAAACAGGGCTGCTCGGTGCAAGTGGTCATGACTGAATCGGCCACACAATTCATTGCACCGCTAACCTTCCAAGCCCTTTCGGGCAAGGCTGTGCATGTGTCGCAATGGCCAGCTGGGCACAGTGACAAAAATATTGACCGCGGCATGCCTCACATCGACATCAGCCGCAATGCCGATTTTTTGTTGATTGCCCCTTGCACGGCCAATTCCTTGGCGAAGTACGCACATGGGTTCGCTGACAATTTGCTGGATAACCTTGTATTGGCCCGCAATTGCCCCATGGCGATTGCCCCGGCCATGAATGTGGAAATGTGGAATAACCCGGCCACCCAGCGCAATATCAATCAACTCAAAAACGATGGTGTGCATGTGTTTGGCCCAGCTGCTGGCGAACAGGCTTGCGGTGAAGTGGGCAGTGGCCGCATGCTGGAACCCTTTGAGATCGTATTGGAACTGGCGCGGGCAGTGAACCAAAAACCCCTGCGTGGAAAAAAGGTATTGCTGACTGCGGGGCCGACCTTTGAAGCCATTGACCCAGTGCGCGGGATTACGAATCGATCCAGTGGCAAAATGGGTTATGCCTTGGCCCAAGCTGCATGGTTAATGGGTGCCGAAGTGAGTTTGGTGAGTGGCCCTACCGCTTTGCCAACACCGTACGGTGTGCGCATGATGAATGTTCAATCTGCCAGGCAAATGCATGCTGCAGTATTCGGTCAAATCGATCAACAAGACCTGTTCATTGGTGTCGCCGCTGTGGCCGACTACGGGATCAAGAACCCGAGCGCTCAAAAACAAAAAAAACAGAATGGACAGCCGCCAGGCCTGCACATGGAATTCGAACTGAACCCGGACATTCTTGCAGATGTCGGCGAATTCGCCAGTGGTCAGAAAAAATCACTGACTGTAGTCGGTTTTGCTGCCGAAACAGAAAATCTGGATGAATATGCAAATCGCAAACTGGACAGCAAAAAAGCGCAATTCATCATTGGCAATTTGGCCCAACACGCCTTGGGTGCCGACCAAACCGAGTTAACCATTTACAGTAAAAAACTGCCCCCTGAATACCTGGCCTCTCTGGACAAACTGCAAGCTGCACAGGCAGTTTTGTCTTTCATTTCCAAACACTCCTGAACACAAGTACCCTCATGAAAATTCAAGTTGAACTGAAAGTACTCGACCCGCGCATGCAAGAGCAATTGCCTGCCTATGGCACACCCGGCAGTGCAGGCATCGACCTGCGCGCCTGCCTGAATGAGCCACTCACTTTGCAACCTGGCCAGGCTGAACTGGTGCCAACCGGTCTTTCCATGTACATCGGCAACCCGAATTACTGTGCAACCATTCTGCCGCGTTCAGGCCTGGGTCACAAAAAAGGCTTGGTACTTGGCAACCTGGTGGGGTTGATCGATTCCGACTACCAGGGCCCACTAATGGTTTCAGCGTGGAACCGCAGCCAGGCGCCAGTGACCATTGAACCGATGGAGCGGATTGCTCAACTGGTCATCTTGCCCGTGGCACATGCCGACTTCAAAGTGGTCAGCGATTTCACGCCCAGTGAGCGTGGCGAAGGCGGCTTCGGCAGCACGGGTACCCGTTAAAAAATCAGAAGGAACCACTCCAAGAGGATTTGCCACTGAGTGTCATTGTGAATCATCAGGACAACAATGAACTCAGGCGGCGGGCCAGCCACATCTACAGGCCACACATGGTGGGTTCACGCAATACGGTATTTGCGTCCCTGTTCTGAAAAAGCCATCCGTTATTTTTGGTTGGCTCTCTGCATCATTCTGGCCGCAGTGGCTGTATTTAACTACAGCGAAGCACATCACATTCAAGGTGATCTGACCAAGAGACGACTACTTGAAGTATCCCTGCAAGACCTGGTCGTACAAAGCACGGCCCTGCATCACCTCGGCAATGAGCACGCCTATGAAACCAAACTTGGTCTGGAAACGCGAGGTTATGGCTCACCCCAAGAATTACTCAATCAACTGGCTGCGAGACTGGCTGTCATCGAAACGATCAACACCCACAGCGCGCTGACTGAATCGGTTGCAAGCCTTCGAGAACACTTGATCGCGATGGACCAGCAACTTGCAACAATGGGCAAGCCCGACACCCAAAGTATCGAGTTCTGGCTGATCGAGCTTGGGGTGTTCAATAGGATTCTGAAGAAAGACGTACCGATGGCCGATGACAAGGTCAATGAATTACAGCGCAATAACTTGATTCTCACTCTGGTGGTGTTGATTTACTCCGTGAGTTTTGTCAGCCTGACATTGTGGCGACAATCAAATTTGCGCCAACGCTTTGCACTCGAACTGCTTCACCTGAGCAATCAGGCTCGCAGCGACCCACTCACCGGTTTGCTCAATCGCCGGGGATGGCAAGACATGACCAGTGCCTACCTCCGAAAAATGCAAGCGCAGAATCAGCTTCAAGGCAGTGTTGCGATTATTGACATCGACTACTTCAAGCAATACAACGACACCTTCGGCCACGAAGCCGGAGATATTCGGCTTCGCGAATTTGCCGAAACACTTCGAATGAATTTCAGGCCGGGTGATCTGATCGCGCGTATTGGAGGGGAGGAATTTGCGGTGCTTCTGGCCAATTGCACTGCCCAGGACGCTCAAAGAATTGTCGATAGAATCCGATTGAATGGACAAGGCAAGGTGGGATTCTCAGCGGGGATCTGTGACATCACGCACAGCGACAACATTGATCGCACCATGGCACTGGCCGACCATGCACTCTATCAAGCCAAAAACAAAGGTAGAAATCGGAGCTGCCTTGGCAAGGTACACCAATAGTCAATCTTAAAACTGAACCGGTGAGCCGCTGCAGAAAACAAAAAGCCTGGGTGTCCGCAAGAGGAACACCCAGGCTATTCAAACTTCAACAAAAACAGTCTTGATCCCGACGGGCCGGCTTAAAAAAGTGCCTTTAATCAACCGCCACCTCAGTACCGCTCTCCGACTCCTGACCTGATGAACCTTCATCAAAAGTCAGCGACACCTGGTCGTTTTCTACGTCGTGATCCACGGTCACCTTGCCGCCACTGACCAGCTTGCCAAACAGCAATTCATCAGCCAAAGCTTTGCGAATGGTGTCCTGGATCAAACGTTGCATGGGTCGGGCACCCATGAGTGGATCAAAACCTTTTTTCGCCAGATGTTTACGCAGATCGTCTGTGAATACTGCATCGACTTTCTTCTGGTGTAACTGCTCTTCAAGTTCCATCAGGAACTTGTCGACCACGCGAAGAATGATTTCTTCATCCAGCGCGCGGAAGGAAATGACAGAATCAAGGCGGTTGCGGAACTCGGGGCTGAACATGCGTTTGATGTCTTCCATCTCGTCGCCCTGAACCTTCGACTCCATAAAGCCAATACCGCGCTTGGTCAAAGCCTCTGCACCTGCATTGGTGGTCATGATAATGATCACGTTGCGGAAGTCCGCCTTACGACCGTTGTTGTCGGTCAAAGTGCCATTGTCCATGACCTGCAACAGAATGTTGAACACATCAGGGTGCGCTTTTTCAATTTCATCCAGCAACAACACGCAATGCGGTTTCTTGGTAATGGCTTCGGTCAGCAAACCGCCCTGGTCAAAACCAACGTAGCCGGGGGGGGCACCAATCAGCCGGGAAACAGCATGGCGCTCCATGTACTCCGACATGTCAAACCGCAGCATTTCAATACCGAGAATGAACGCCAACTGTTTGGCCACCTCTGTTTTACCGACACCCGTGGGGCCGCTGAACAGGAACGAGCCAATCGGCTTGTCAGCCTTGCCCAAACCGGCACGCGACATTTTGATGGCATTGGCCAGCGCCTCAATGGCCGGGTCCTGCCCAAACACGGTGGCTTTCAAATCGCGATCGAGCGTGGCCAGCTTGTTGCGGTCGTCGGTATTGACTGACTGTGGCGGAATGCGGGCGATTTTCGACACGATTTCTTCGATGTCGCCCTTGGTAATTGTTTTTCGCTGCTTGCTCTTTGGCAAAATACGCTGCGCCGCACCGGCTTCATCAATCACGTCAATGGCCTTGTCGGGCAAATGACGATCGTTGATAAACTTGGCCGACAACTCAGCGGCTGCCGAAATGGCCGCGCTGGAGTACTTCACGCCATGGTGGTCTTCGAACCGGCTCTTGAGGCCTCGCAAAATTTCAATGGTTTGTTCCACAGTGGGCTCAGACACATCAATTTTCTGGAATCGACGTGACAGTGCATGGTCTTTCTCGAAAATGCCACGATATTCAGTAAAGGTGGTTGCGCCGATGCACTTCAGCTGCCCGGAGGACAAGGCTGGCTTGAGCAAGTTGGACGCATCCAGCGTGCCGCCAGAAGCGGAGCCTGCGCCAATCAGGGTATGGATTTCATCAATGAACAACACGGAATCCGGGTTTGCTTTCAACTGTTTCAATACCGCTTTCAAACGCTGTTCGAAATCGCCACGGTATTTGGTGCCCGCCAGCAGCGCGCCCATGTCCAGTGAATGCACCTGCGCTGTTGCCAAAATTTCCGGCACGTCACCCTGCACAATTCTCCATGCCAAGCCCTCGGCAATCGCGGTTTTACCCACACCAGCCTCACCCACCAAGAGCGGGTTGTTTTTGCGGCGGCGGCACAGCACCTGAATAACCCGCTCCACTTCCTGCTCACGGCCAATCAGCGGATCAATTTTCCCTTCCTTGGCCAATGCATTCAAATTCTGGGTGTACTGGTCCAGAGGCGATTGCTTGTCACCCACGTTTTGGGTGGCCTCGGCCTCCTGCTCCTGATTCTCGTTCTGGGAATTCTCAGGCTTCGGCGCAGGCGCCTGGGGAGTTTTTGTAATGCCGTGTGAAATGTAGTTCACCACGTCCAGACGGGTAATACCCTGCTGGTGCAGGTAATACACTGCATGTGAATCTTTCTCACCGAAGATCGCCACCAACACATTTGCACCAGTCACTTCTTTCTTGCCGTTGGAGGTGCTCTGAACGTGCATGATGGCACGCTGAATAACGCGCTGAAATCCAAGTGTGGGCTGAGTGTCCACCTCATCCTGACCTGACACCACAGGGGTGTTGTCCTTGATGAAATTTTGCAGGTTCTTTCGAATTTCTTCGACATCGCATGAGCATGAACGTAACACCTCAGCCGCTGAAGGATTGTCCAGCAAGGCCAATAGAAGGTGCTCTACCGTGATGAATTCATGCTTTTGCTGACGTGCGTCAACAAATGCCATGTGCAAACTAACTTCCAACTCTTGCGCAATCATGTTTCCTCCATCACGCACTGCAGCGGGTGTTGATGCTGCTTTGCGAATCCGCATACCATTTCGACTTTCGTCGAGGCGATGTCTTTGGGATAAACCCCACAGACCCCTTTTCCCTCTCGATGCACTTTCAGCATGATCTGGGTGGCCTGTTCCCTTCCCTTTCCAAAAAACTTCTGCAAAACAATCACGACGAACTCCATGGGGGTGTAGTCATCGTTCAAGAGCACGACCTGATACATCGGCGGCAGCTTCGCTTTTTGCGTCTGCGATTCCAGTACTGTTGATGGATTGTTTTGCGAACTCATAACTTCATTGTAATCACTTCTAAGGGGCACGCAACAAGGATTAGAGAGCAATACACTGCCTTTAT
Organism: Limnobacter sp. CACIAM 66H1; assembly: GCF_001601825.1. Lineage (GTDB taxonomy): Bacteria > Pseudomonadota > Gammaproteobacteria > Burkholderiales > Burkholderiaceae_B > Limnobacter. The sequence goes on from NZ_LUJK01000005.1 coordinate 16,147, forward strand.
TGAAGGCTAGAAATTTTTCCTGAAAATTCAATCAGGAACACTTCAAAAATTATGCAAACCCGCTCTCAAATTTGCAATCTGTCACCCACCAGGTCAATCACCCGAAAAGCCTGAACCCATAAGATGTAGACAACACCTGTCTATTACAAGGGGTAAACCCTTAAAAAATGTATCTATTGTATGGTTGACCCCAGCTCAAACAGGTCAAAGAATAGAAGGCAAGCTGGTTCAGACTGGCGAGTTGTCGGAAAGTTCGTGCGTTCCGATCGAAGTATTGTTTTTTGAAGGAGGTTTCGCGATGGCGACCGGCACCGTAAAATGGTTCAATGATGCAAAGGGTTTTGGTTTTATTACTCCAGATCAAGGGAGCGATGAACTTTTCGCCCACTTTTCAGCAATCCAGGCATCTGGATTCCGCACACTCAAAGAAGGTCAGAAAGTGACTTTTGAAGTGGTGGATGGACCAAAAGGTAAGCAGGCTCAGAACATCTCTGTGATGGACGCAACCAGCGCCGCCTGATAAGTAAAATAATCAAACCACCGATTAAGAAGAAAGCCGGCCCCAAGCCGGCTTTTTTCTTGCCCATAAAAAAAGCCCCGTGTAACAGGGGCTTTTTTACTTGCCACAAAAGCTGGCTGTTACATGTGGTCGATCATCACCTGACCGAACCCGGAACAGCTCACCTGTGTAGCGCCATCCATCAAGCGTGCGAAGTCGTAGGTCACCTTCTTGGACGAAATGGATTTCTCCATGGAAGTGATAATCAGATCAGCAGCCTCAACCCAACCCATGTGACGCAGCATCATTTCGGCAGACAAAATTTGTGAACCTGGATTCACGTAGTCTTTGCCGGCGTACTTCGGTGCGGTACCGTGGGTAGCCTCGAACATCGCGATGGAGTCGGACAGATTCGCACCGGGGGCAATACCAATACCACCGACCTGAGCGGCCAATGCATCGGAAATGTAGTCGCCATTCAAGTTCATGGTCGCAATCACGCTGTACTCAGCAGGGCGCAGCAAAATTTGCTGCAAGAAAGCATCGGCAATCACGTCTTTGATCACGATGTCACCATGCGCAGCCTTGATTTTCATCCAAGGGCCGCCGTCCAGCAGTTCGGCGCCGAATTCGTTCTTGGCCAAAGCGTACGACCAGGCCGCAAAAGCGCCTTCGGTGTACTTCATGATGTTGCCCTTGTGCACGATTGTTACTGAGGGCTTTTTGTTGTCGATGGCGTACTGAACGGCCTTGCGGAAGAGGCGCTCAGTGCCCTCTTTGGAAATTGGCTTGATGCCGATGCCTGAAGTTTCGGGGAAACGAATTTTGCTCACACCCATTTCTTCACGCAAGAATTTGATCAGTTTCTTGGCTTTGTCAGTTTCAGCTTCGTATTCAATACCCGCATAAATGTCTTCCGAGTTTTCGCGGAAAATCACCATGTCGGTTTTATGAGGCTCTTTCACGGGACTGGGCACACCAGCAAAGTAGCGCACCGGGCGCAAACACACATACAGGTCAAGCTGCTGGCGCAGTGCAACGTTGATGGAGCGAATACCGCCACCCACGGGCGTGGTCAAGGGACCTTTGACAGACACCACGTATTCCTTCAGCACTTCCAGGGTTTCTTCGGGCAGCCAAACATCGGGGCCATACACCTTGGTCGATTTTTCACCCGCATAAATTTCCATCCAGCTGATTTTGCGCTTGCCACCGTAAGCCTTGGCCACAGCAGCGTCGACCACGTCGATCATCACGGGGGTAATGTCAAAACCAGTACCATCGCCTTCGATGTATGGAATGATGGGTTGATCGGGTACGTTCAACGAGTAATCACTATTGACCGTGATTTTTTCGCCGACTGATGGGACTTTAATGTGTTGGTACATGGTCTCTCCGCTGCTTCTCTGGTGTGTTAGAGGGAACACTCTAGTGTATCCCTTCACTACGAAAATCACAATTATTTCGCAATATGAAATTGCATTCCTTATTGCGCCAAGCCGTATAATAACGCCATCTTCTTTCAGATCTCTGACAGGAACCAGATTTCATGCACTTTGATCTCATCAACCAATATCACTCCACTTTCAGGTTTGCCCTGGCGATGACAGCACTGGGCCTGGCCTCCTGCGCAAGCAACGCCGCAGGACCAGTCCAGTCACAACTGCCAACCCTGCAAATGCGCGTGGGCCAACATGATGTGAAAGCAGAGTTGGCCAACACCGATCTAAGCCGTCAAATCGGGCTGATGAACAGAAAGGAGCTGGGCAAGAATTCGGGAATGCTATTTGTGTTCAAACGCAGTGAAACACAATGTATGTGGATGAAAAACACCCTGATTGATCTTGATGTCGCCTTTGCAGATCCCAACGGCACCATCCTGAACATTGAGCAAATGAAAGCGGGTACGTCTAATATTCACTGCTCCAGCGGCAACGCCAAAATTGCGCTGGAAATGAACCGGGGTTGGTTTTCAACTCGCGGGATTGAAGCAGGCGAAAAACTACACGTGCCAGAGCGGGTCCTGGAAACCAGGGAATAGGCCTCAAAAACAAACCCCTCCTCGCACTGTAGGCACAAGGAGGGGTTGGCATATTGAACTGGATTTCGGGGGATTAGCCTTCGAAGTTCTTCGACGCAAACTCCCAGTTCACCAAGTTCCAGAAAGTTTCAATGTACTTGGGGCGGGCATTGCGGTAGTCGATGTAGTACGCGTGTTCCCACAAATCGCAGGTCAGCAGAGGTTTGTCTTGCGTGGTCAAAGGTGTGGCGGCGTTGCTGGTGTTCACAATGTCCACTGAACCGTCGGCTCTTTTTACCAGCCATGTCCAGCTGGAACCAAAGTTACCAATTGCGCTTTTGGTAAAGGCTTCCTTGAACGCATCAAAGCTGCCAAATTTGGCATTGATGGCGTCGGCCAACTTGCCTGTGGGCGCACCACCACCGTTAGGGGACAGGCAGTGCCAGTAGAAGGTGTGGTTCCAGATCTGTGCTGCGTTGTTGAACACGCCACCGGTTGACTTCTTGACGATGTCTTCCAGGCTGGAGTTTTCAAACTCGGTGCCCTTTACCAGATTGTTCAGGTTGGTCACATAAGCAGCGTGGTGTTTGCCGTAGTGGTACTCCAGTGTTTCTTTGGAAATATGGGGAGCCAGCGCGTCCATCGCGTAGGGCAATTCGGGCAGTGTGTGTTGCATATCAGCATCCTCTCTCACTTCAATCAATACGAAAACTTCAGCTAAGGGCAAAACCCCGCATTTCAACCCTTTGATTCTATCTTGAATTTTTGACGTCCTCGGTCAACGGTCCGCGCAGCTCAGTTTTCTCGCGCACATTCACCAAAATTTCACCGTCCGACAGTGTGGCGCGCAACGCAGCGCCAGGTTCTACATCCATCACAGAGCGAATCACCGCATCACCGTGCTGTGGTTGCAGGAACGCATACCCACGTTCAAGGGTCCGTTGAGGGGAAACGGCCTCCACCACCGAGTCAAGACGATCCAGGCGTGAATCCAATACCGCGATTCCTCGCCGCTGCGCACCCATCAGCCTACTTTCAAGCGATTGAGCACCTCGATTGGCTGAAACCTGTACCGCATTCATCTCAAGCGAAATGGATTCCCACAAGGACTGAACTGAATTGGCTTCCCTCCGAAAACTGTGCTCAACAAGGCGCGGCAGGCGACTACTTGCGTTATTCAAACGTGACTCAAGCGCATGCAGATAAGCCGTGGGCGTCAGTAACCCGAGCTCAGCCCTGTCCACCCGCTGCACCAAGGTTTGCGCGCGATGGCGCAAAGCCTTGCGTAAACCCACATGCAATCCCTGGATTTCAGTCAGCAATTCACGAGTCGGCCGGCTAATCAATTCAGCTGCGGCAGTGGGCGTGGCGGCGCGAAGGTCCGCAGCAAACTCGGCCAAGGTCACATCAGTTTCGTGCCCAACACCCACCACGATCGGTGTTTTGCAGGCTGCCACTGCCCTTACCACGGCTTCCATGTTGAAACTCCACAAGTCCTCGAGGCTTCCTCCGCCACGGCAAAGGATGAGGGCCTCGTGGCCTGCTGAATCGGCCTTGCGAAGGGCCTCAATAATTTGTGCTGCGGCCTGTTCGCCCTGCACCGCGGTGTGGTAAACCGAGTACTCAACATGGGGCGCTCGCCTTGCCAAGGCCTGTTTTACATCAGCAAGTGCTGCGGCCTGCAGTGAAGTGATCACCCCGAGATTAAAAACCACCGAAGGCAGTGGGCGCTTGCGTGCAGACTCGAATAAACCCTCTTGAGTCAATTTGGTTTTCAGTTGCAGGTACTGTTCATGCAGATTGCCTTGCCCGGCCTTCTTCATGACATCAATAATCAATTGCAACTCGCCGCGCTGCTCATACATGGCCAATTGAGCAAGCACTTCAAGTTTGTCACCCACTGCCGGGAAAAAACCTGCAAGAACATTGCGTTGCCGGAACATGACCGCTTTCATCTGCGCAGACTCATCCTTCAGGGCCAAATACCAATGCCCGGACGAAGCCCGAGTAAAAGAGGCGACTTCACCATGAATCCGGATAGATCCAAATTCATGACGGAGATGATCATTTAAGTGCCTGGCGAGCTGGCTGATCGAGAAAACCGTTTTTAAGTCAATCATTTATAGACCAAATTGGCTAAAAAACCAGAACATTTCCACATGCGCTAACAAAAAGCTACTTTCTGTGCAACATGGCTGAAATACAAGAAAATAAATGCAAGTAACTGATTAAAAAAGAAAAACACAACAAAATACGATACACAAAAAGTTCATTTTTCTCACAAGAGACTGATTATTCGAAAATTTGGAGGGCTTTTCCCCAAAGTTATCCACAATGAACAAATATGTCGACTTTTGCGTAATTTGTGTAATGTTGGTTTTTTCGCTAGAGTCCCTGTCTTACTGAATAGGAGTCTACTTGTGTGGTCAATCATTTCTGCGGCGGGCTGGCCAATTTGGCCTTTGATTTTTGGCTCGGTGGTCGCATTGGCAATCGTGTTTGAGCGCGTTTGGGCTTTGCGTAAAAAGGATTTGATCCCGGAAAACCTGGTAAGCGATGTGTGCAAAACCCTACCCCAGTTCAAAGACCGGCAAAACATTGCCCGCCTGGAATCCCATAGCGCACTTGGAAGCTTGATGGCGGCCGGTTTATCAGCCTTCTACAGAAACGAAGATGTCGAAAGCGCCATGCAGGACAAATCCGTCGGCATTCAAAACACGCTTGAGAAACACCTTGACGTGTTGTCCATGATCGCCAGCGCCGCACCCTTAATGGGGCTATTGGGAACCGTCATCGGCATGATCGAGATTTTTGCAGTTCAAGGATCTGGCGCTCAAACTCCCGAAGCGATTGCCGCCGGTATCGCAGTAGCCCTGTACAACACCGCTTTTGGATTGATCGTTGCAATACCGGCCTTGGTCGCCTATCGACTGTTCCGCATCCGGATCAATAGCCTGCTCGAAGACATGGGAGACTCGGTAAAACCTTTTGAAGACCTGCTGAAGCAGCACGCCAATTCACGCAAGGCTGGCTAAGGAGCGGATCTTTGAGAATCAAGCGAACAACTGGCACAGAAGCACCGGACATCAACCTCATCCCGCTGATCGATGTGTTGCTGGTCATTGTGATTTTCCTGGTCGTCTCGACCACATTCATGCAGCCCAGCCAACTCGAAGTTGATTTGCCAGGCACCCAGAGCACCAAGGAAGACAGCGCGCCACCCGAAGCGCTTCGAATCCGCGTGGGTCGAGATGGAAACTATGCGCTCGGTGCACAAAGTGTGTTGACCGATGCCCAATTGCGCACCGAGCTGAGCAAGGTTTTGTCCGCCAAACCTGCGGACGAGGAACGCCGAGCCATTGTTGAAGCAGATGCGGCTGCTACCCATCAATCGGTGGTTACGGTAATGGACATGTTGGCCTCACTGGGTGTGGCCAAGGTATCAATTGCAACGGCAGGTGGCAAATCCCCATGAGCGCAAATGAACGCAAGGCCAGAGTTGAGTCTGCCTTGCTCAACATTTGGTACGCCGGGCATCAACCAGGGCTTTTCGTTGGTTTGATCCTGAGTTGGCTGGAATACACGTACAAAGCTTTGCGCTGGGCCACCCGGCAAAATTACAGATCGATTGCCGCAAGGAAAGCAAGCCATCCGCCAGTCTTGGTCGTCGGCAACCTGATTGCCGGAGGTGCTGGAAAAACACCCATCGTGATGGCAATTTGCCAATACATGGTCGCCCGCGGTGACAAGGTGGGTATTGTAAGCCGGGGCTATGGGCGATCCACAACCGCGCCAATATTGATTGATCCAACGAAAAACACACCTGCTGCGATTGAAGCGGGAGACGAGCCGCTTTTTCTGAGCCGTGAAACCGGTTGCCCGGTTGCTGTGTGCGCGGATCGAAATCAAGCAGTCAAACTTCTTTTGACCCACTTTCCGGATTTGAAGCTGATTGTGTCGGACGATGGCCTGCAACATCACAAACTTGCCCGGCAAATCGAGTGGGTTGTATTTGACCAGAGAGCCCACGGCAATGGCCGCTTGCTTCCTGCAGGTCCATTGCGCGAACCACTTTCCCGGCTTGGCACAGTGGATGCAGTACTGTGTTCCAACATCACTCCTCAAGCTCTGAGCGAAACATTGAATTGGCCGTATCAAGACAACTGGCATGCGATTCAGGTTGAACTCAAGGGCTTTCGGCAACTGAGCTCGGGTCATTTTCTGACTGTTGAGCAGGCCGCAGAACAGTGGAAACCCCTGAAATTACTGGCTTTTACCGGAATCGGCGATCCGGACAAACTGTTCCGCGCAATTCGATTAGCGGGTCTTCGCCTGGACGCAAGCCGTGGCCTTCCAGACCATTTCAACTACCCCGAAGACTTTTGCACACAGTTCGATCAACAGGTACTAATAACAAGCGGCAAAGATGCCGTAAAATTGAACCATTCAAACCCAAAAGTGTGGGTAGCTGAAATTAGTGTGAAACTACCCCCTGCCCTGACACAAGCCCTAGAGGATTGCATTGGACCCACAATTGATTGACATCTTGGTTTGCCCCATTTGCAAAGGGCCACTTGAAAAACGCCCTAGTGATGGCTTCTTGGTGTGCAAGGCAGACAAACTTGCTTTTCCTGTACGGGACGGAATCCCCATCATGCTTGTAGATCAGGCCGAACCTGTTTCAATTCCCAACAACTAAGCTCTCGCCATGTTCAAAGCCGTTATTCCGGCCCGCCACGCGTCAACCCGCCTGCCTGGCAAACCGCTTCTCGACATTGCAGGCAAGCCCATGGTCGTACGTGTGGCCGAACAGGCCCTGAAGTCAGGTGCTGACGAAGTGTTGGTGGCCACCGATCACCCTGAAATTGAGTGGGTCTGCAAAGCCCACAACCTGCAGGTTGTCATGACCCGTGGCGACTGGCCCACGGGCACCGATCGGATTGCCGAAGTTGTTCAAAGCAAAGGCTGGTCAGACGATACGGTTGTGGTGAATGTACAGGGCGACGAACCCTTGATTGACCCGGCCCTGATTGATTTAGTCGCCAACGCCTTGCTGGAGGATGCTCAAGATATTGCCACTTGCGGGCATGCGATTGACCACTGGGAGGAATTCAAGAATCCAAATGTGGTGAAAATCGCCATGCGGGAAGACGGCGAAGCACTTTACTTTTCACGCGCGCCTATTCCGTATCCTCGGGACACTTTTGCCACGGAATCCAGACCTGAAGGTTCGGAAGCAGGACCACTGGGCATTCGACACATTGGCCTGTACGCCTACCGAGCCCGTTTTCTCAAGATATACCAGACGTTGCCACCCGCCGGAATCGAAGTACTTGAATCACTTGAACAACTCAGGGCGCTGGCCAATGGCTTTCGTATAAAAGTGTGTATGATTCAGGATGCCCCGCTTCCCGGGGTAGACACCGCACAAGACCTTGAAAAAGTGAGGGCATTGTTCGGGTCTCGTTAAGGCTGAACGACCATGAAAAAATATTCGAGCCGGACTGTGGGTAAGTTTTCTGCAAGTTGGAGAACCCATAATCGCCAAGGCCTCGGATAAGAAAAAACGGCCAAAAATATCGCCTGTTGTAAACGACGCATCTTGTACAACAGGCCAGCAGATTTAAAACTCTTGAGGCGACTATGCGTTTAATTCTATTGGGAGCGCCCGGTGCTGGCAAAAGGCACACAGGCGACATTCATCAAGGAAAAATTTGGCATTCCCCAAATTTCTACCGGCGACATGCTGCGCGCAGCGGTTAAAGCCGGCACCCCCCTGGGTGTCGAGGCAAAAAAAGTCATGGACAGTGGCGGCCTGGTGTCCGACGAGATCATCATCAATCTGGTGAAAGAGCGTTTGAAAGAATCGGATTGCGCCAATGGCTATTTGTTCGACGGCTTTCCGCGCACAATTCCACAGGCCGAAGCCATGAAGGAAGCCGGCGTGAAGATTGATTTCGTGCTTGAAATCGACGTGCCTCACGAAGCGATCATTGACCGCATGAGCGGCCGCCGCACCCACCCTGCTTCGGGGCGTACCTATCACGTTAAATTCAACCCGCCGAAACAGGAAGGTATTGATGATGTGACGGGCGAGCCTTTGGTTCAGCGCGACGACGACAAAGAAGAAACAGTCAAGAAACGCTTGGACGTGTACGAAAAGCAAACGCGCCCCCTGGTTGATTATTATGGCCAATGGGCCGCAACCGGCGATGCCAACGCGCCACAGTATCGAAAAATTGCCGGTGTAGGCAGCGTCGATGAAATCAAGGCCCGTGCCTTTGACGCGTTAAAGTAATACCAAAGCCAAATGTAATAACCAGTTGCAGCACCTGCCCGGGTGCTGCTCCTTCCGTAAAAACCTCACTCAAACAACAGGCTTGCGAATCAGACGCCTCGGGTTCAGCCCCAGGGCGGCCAGCACTGCAAAGTAGATCACGCCACACACTCCGATTACCCCAAGCACCGCACCCACGCGCGCAAGCGGAGCCGAAGCCATCCCCAGCCAGTCAAATTGCTGGTTCATAAACCACAGGGCAAAACCCATGGCAACTGCCGCAGCCAACACCTTGATGAAATAGAGCCCCCAGCCACTGGAGGGCGTGTACAAACCGCGCCTGCGAAGCCCCCAATACAACACTGAGGCATTGAGAACAGCACCAACACTGATGCTCAATGGCAACCCTGCATGGCCCAGCCATGGTACGGTGATCAAATTCATCACTTGGGTGGCCAACACCACCACAATCCCTATCTTCACGGGCGTCCGGATGTCTTGTTTGGCATAAAAGCCAGGGGCCAGAATTTTGACCAAGACCAAGCCAGCCAAACCCAAGCTGTAAGCAACCACGGCTTGACTGGTCATGGCCACGTCGTTGGCATCAAAGCGTCCGTAGTGAAACAGCAGAGCCACCAAGGCATCCGAAAACAAGCCCATGCCCACAGCGGCCGGCAAAACAAGCACCACCGTCAAGCGCAAACCCCAATCCATCAAGCGTGAATATTCCTCGTGGCTTCGTGTTGCGGCGGCAGAAAGGGATGGCAGCAATACAGTGCCCAAAGCGACACCCAAGAGGGCAGTGGGAAATTCCATCAAGCGATCGCCATAAGAAATCCAGGAGACACTGCCCTGCTCAAGATGCGATGCAATGTTGGTATTGATGATCAGACTGATCTGCGCCACCGACACAGCCAACGTGGCTGGCACCATATTCTTCAGAACCCGACGAACACGCTCATCGCCCCAAGCTGCCTTAATGTCCCCAAGACCTGCAAAAGGATTGATCAGACAATCTGTGCGCGCCAGCCCATACCAAAGCACCGCCACCTGCAAAACACCTCCAACCATCACGGCAATTGCAAACGCTTTCACCGCTTGGTCAAAGTAAGGTGCAAGCAGCAAAGCGCCAGCAATAAAACTGATGTTCAACAGCACCGGCGCAAAGGCCGGCAATGCGAATGAGCGAAAAGTGTTCAGCAAGCCAGAGGCCAGTGCAACCATGGAGATCAGGAGAATGTATGGAAACATCCACTGCGTGAGCAACACTGTCAGCTCAAACTGCTCACTACCCCGATCAAGCCCACTGGCCATAGCCATCACCACCCAACTGCCGCCTACTACACCGGCCACGACAATTAGCAGCAAGACGAGAAACAGGAGAGAACTGACGCGCCGGGCCAAATCCACTGCAGCTGATTTGCCATCTGTAGCGTTGGTCTGGGACAAAATCGGAATAAAGGCCTGCGAAAAGGCACCTTCAGCAAATAATCTGCGCAAAAGATTGGGAATTCGAAAAGCGATAAAGAATGCGTCGGATTCAGCACCCGCCCCCAACAGGCGCGCGGTGATTGTCTCTCGGATCAGGCCAGTGATCCGGGAGAGCATGGTCATGGCGCTCACCGCTGCGGCCGATTTCAATAAATTCATATAGTGATTGTGAAAGGGCTAGTATTTTGTTAAAATTGCGGGTTTTCGAATTCTACACCCCTTGGAGCCTCAGCAATATGGCCAACTCAGCACAGGCGCGCAAGCGCGCAAAACAAGCCGCCAAAGCAAATGCGCACAATTCAGCCATTCGCTCAGCGATGAGAACCGCAGTGAAAAAAGTACGCGCTGCTGTTGAAGCGGGCGACAAAGCCGCTGCACAAGCAGTTTATCGCGAAACAACCAGCATTCTGGATCGCGTTGCAGACAAAGACCTGATCCACAAAAACAAAGCCTCACGCAACAAGTCTCGCTTGTCTGCGCTCGTAAAAGGCATGGCCGCCTAATAGGCCTAAACTAATAAGCCTTAACTAATAAGCCTTAACTAATAAGCCTTAACTAATAAGCCTTGACTTATAGACCTTGAATTACAGGCCTTGAATCAAGCCTCAATTTGGGACCCAACCCAAAGGCTTAAACCTTAAGGTTCTTTGTTCGCTCCACATAAAAAAGCCCCTTGATCGAAAGGGGCTTTTTGTGTTGACGAATTGTGACTCCAGACGTCTTTGAATGACGATCCCGGACCGGTTTACTATTCTGGATCGGGTAACAAGCACGCATCCAGAACCTGCAAATCGTTGTCACGTGCAAAGTTCAATACAAAAGTCATGGCCATGGGCTCAATATCGCGCAAGCGCTCATCAACCACGACGCACTTCACATTGTTCATCAAGATTGGCTTGGCATAGGGACTGTAAGCCAGGTGTTGTTGGCTCTGCTGGCGCCCAGGCGGGCGGTAACAAGACAACACGCCACAAAGACGCTCGGCCCAGTCTGAAGGACGAAAAGGCCGTCCTCCTGATGTGAGTCCGAGAATGAAAAATTCCTTGGGCTTGACCTTGGGTGGTTCAGCCATAACCGAATAGCTCCTGAGGTGTACTCGCACCCCGACATGTAATTTTGTGTGTATTGTCGGGGGTGATCCTTACAGCGTGCTGAAGAATCCGCGGGTAGTGACTTAGGCTCGATCGATGCGAGCGTAAGCTGAGTGGTTGTGAATGGACTCGAAGTTCTCGGCTTCTACGGTGTACTGACCCACCTGCGAGAACTTGTTCATGGCAATGGCCACATCCCGAACCAAATCTTCCACAAATTTGGGATTGTCGTAGGCACGCTCAGTCACATACTTTTCATCAGGGCGTTTGAGCAGACCATACAACTCGCAGGATGCCTGCTGCTCGATCGCAGAAATAAACTGGGCAATGTCCACATCGTCTTTCAACTGCACGCGCGCGGTGACGTGCGAACGCTGATTATGTGCACCATACTCAGAAATCTTCTTGGAACAGGGACACAAGCTGGTCACTGGAACAACCACCGTAAGGTAGATGTCTTGGCCTGTCGCAGTGGCCGAACCTTCGAGCGTCAACTGATAGTCCATCAGGCTTGAAACCCCGCTGATGGGGGCAACTTTGGAGAGGAAATAAGGCAGTTCCATCTTGATGCGACCTGAGGGCGCATCCAGACGCTGCAGCATTTCAACCAGCATGGCGCGGAAACCGCTGACTGTCAGCACAGTACCCTGTGCTTCCTCCAGCAAAGCGATGAAACGAGACATGTGCGTGCCTTTCTGATCAGCAGGCAGAAACACGGTCATTTCGAACTCGGCCACGGAGGGCATGGGCTTTTGGCCTTGAAGCTCAATCAGAACTGGGTATTTGACAGAACGAATGCCCACCGATTGGATTGCAATGTGGCGGGTGTCGATGGTGCTTTGGACATCGGGAATGGCCTGGTCGATTGGGTTAGTGGCCACGGCATTCTCCAAGCCTTTGTCACGTGTATTCATAACTTCCTCATGTGTTCGCGGCACGCCCTGCTACATGGCGTACCACATTGGTGTGGCGATCAAAGAGCTCGCCATAGTGCTGCTTGATGGACGTTTCTATGCCTTGGGCGTCCAGTCCAAGATTCTTGAGCAGGAGAGCGGGATCTCCGTGGTCGATGAATTCATCGGGCAAGCCGAGTTGCAACACTGCGTTATTAAATCCTTGGGCATGCAGGTGTTCAGTCACCGCCGAACCTGCGCCACCCATGATACAGCCCTCTTCAACAGTCACAAAGCTGTAGCGCTGCTCGGCAAACCGTTGTAACAATTCTGCATCAATTGGCTTGACCCAGCGCATGTCCACCACAGTGGCGCCGAGCGCCCGGCCAGCCTCAAGACTTGGTTCACACATGGAGCCAAATGCCAAAATTACAAGTTTGTGCTCAGATTCATCGGGCGAATACCGCACAATTGCCTTGCCAATTTCAACTGTATCCAACGATTCATCGGCCACCACACCCGGACCAACACCGCGTGGATAACGCACCGAAGCGCAACCAGGGTAGTGGTAGGCCGTGGTCAATAATTTGCGGCACTCATCCTCGTTGGAGGGTGCCGCAATCACCATATTGGGAATGCAACGCAGGTAAGCGATGTCGTAATTGCCTGCGTGGGTGGCACCGTCCGCGCCCACCAAACCGGCTCGATCCAACGCAAAAGTCACATCCAGATTCTGCAAGGCCACGTCGTGAATCAGTTGGTCGTATGCGCGCTGCAGGAATGTGGAGTAAATGGCCACGACGGGTTTCATGCCCTCGCAAGCCAGACCAGCAGCAAAAGTGACGGCGTGTTGCTCCGCAATACCGACATCAAAATAGCGTGACGGAAAACGACGCTCGAATTCAACCATGCCGGAACCCTCGCGCATGGCTGGGGTAATGCCCACCAGTTTGCGGTCGGATTGCGCCATGTCGCACAACCATTTTCCAAAAATCTGGGTGTAAGTGGGTGGCTTGGGTGAGTTCGATTTTTGAATACCAACACTGGGATCGAACTTGCCCGGGCCGTGGTACAGCACGGGGTCTTGCTCGGCCAGCTTGTAGCCTGCTCCCTTTTTGGTGATGACATGCAGGAAGATCGGACCTTTCATGGCACGCAGGTTTTGCAGGGTGGGCACAAGCGCGTCCAGATCGTGGCCATCAATGGGACCGTAGTAATTGAAGCCAAACTCCTCAAACAGAGTTGCCGGGCTCATCATGCCCTTGACATGCTCCTCAAGCCGGTGTGCCAGCTCGTACAAGGGTGGCGCCACACCCAGAATGCCCTTGCCCACTTCCTTTACATTGTTCAACATGCGACCGGACAACAACTTGGCCAAATACTTGTTCAGCGCGCCCACAGGGGGTGAAATTGACATGTCGTTGTCATTCAAAATCACCAGTAAGTCTATGTCTGGAGTCACGCCAGCATTATTCAGGGCCTCAAATGCCATGCCTGCGGTCATCGAGCCATCTCCGATTACGGCAATATGCTTGCGGTTCACACCCAAATTGCGTGATGCAACCGCCATGCCCAAGGCAGCAGAGATAGAGGTACTGGAATGCGCGGTACCAAAGGCGTCATATTCAGACTCTGAACGCTTGGGAAAACCTGAAATTCCGCCGTATTGGCGCAAGCCTGGCATCGCATCTCGCCGGCCAGTTAAAATTTTGTGTGGATAAGTTTGATGGCCTACATCCCACACCACACGATCATTCGGTGTATTGAATACATAGTGCAACGCAACAGTTAACTCGACCGTCCCGAGGTTGGATGACAAATGCCCGCCTGTTTTGGCCACTTGCTCCACGATGTAATTGCGCAACTCGTCCGCCAGCTTGGGTAGCTGGTTTTCAGACAGTCGCCGCAAGTCTGCGGGGCAATCAATTTTTTTCAGCAGATCGGTCATGATTTCCGGTTTGTAATGAGTTCTACAAGGATTTCCAGCGGGGCACGGCGAGGGACGGAAATAACTTCACAAGCTGAAAAAGCCTCCTCCCGTAGCTTGGCCAACAGCGCTTTGGCTTCACCCAAGCCCATCAAACTTACCATGGTAGGTTTGTTGTTCAGCGCGTCCTTGCCAGATGTTTTGCCCAGCACCTCACTGGTGGATTCCACATCTAATATGTCGTCAATTACCTGATATGCCAAGCCCAAACAATGGGCATAGGCCTCTAATCCACTCTTCTCAACGGCAGAAAGTGCTGGATTGCTGACATATCCCATTCGCACAGAGGCAGTGATCAAATCGCCGGTCTTGCGGGCATGCATCAGCTTCAATGACTGTAGATCCATCGGTTTGCCGACATGCGCAAGATCAATCGCCTGCCCGGCGGCCATGCCCTGCAAACCAGCAGCACTCGCCAAAGCGGTGATTTGATGCATGCGTACCTTCTCACTGCCTTGTTTCGATTGCGCAAGCCATTGGAAAGCTGCAGTTTGCAAGGCATCGCCCGCCAACAAAGCGAAAGCTTCACCAAACTTCACATGACAGGTTGGTTTGCCACGGCGCAGCACATCGTTGTCCATACAGGGCAAATCATCGTGAACCAAGGAGTAAGCGTGCATCGCCTCGATAGCACAGGCCGCATCGCTTAACTCGATAGCGGGTGTCTCCACTGCATGGCCTGCCGCAAACACCAGCATCGCGCGCAGGCGCTTGCCACCATCCAGAAGCGCATATTCAATGGCCGCATTCAGCTCGCTGGAGGGACCTTTGAACTGTTTTAACTTTTCAGCCAATGCCGCCTCAAAACCAGCACGGGTCTCATCAAACCAGTTCAATTGAATAGGCTGGGCTAGACTCACTGTGCACCTTCATCAGCGGGTTTGTTCAATGTTTGTTCAATCTCGGTGACTTCTTTGCGAACCTGGGTTAAACGATCCCTGCAGTATTTCACCAGGTAGGCTCCACGTTTGTAATCCGTCAGCAGTTGATCAAGGCCGAGATTCTGTGAGTCCATGGTGTTCACCAAAGCCTCAAGCTCGGCCACCGCCTCTTCGAAAGACGCTGGTACGGCCTGGGCATTGTCAACAGGTACTGTTTTTGGTTTGCTGGGGCTCATGGTGCTGCAGTGCGTGGTGCAAAGTCCTCCATTTTACTGCGAGTTTGCCCAAAGGCGAAAAGTCTTTGGCCGGAATGCAGACTAAAGGGTACAATCCCACTTTCTCTTTTTGTTCAACAGGTTAATTTGCATCAGTGTCGATCAGGGACACTGTTGGAGGAGGTCCCCGGGATCATGTCCGATTTGAGTGATTTGTCCAAGGTGTCACATGCCGTGACGCAATCAAGTTTGCAGCCTCATGTTTCATCGTATTTCGATGAACATGTTTTGAAGGATGAAATCCAACTACTCTATCGAGACGGACCGGGCTACGTCGGCCACACCCATTGGGTGCCCGAGCGCGGCGACTGGAGATCACTTCCCTGGGAAGGCGATGGTCGTATTTTGGTCAACAATGGCTCGGAAATCGAGCTTTTGTCCAACGTATGTCGCCATCGTCAAGCCATTATGCTTAAAGGCCACGGCAATTCCAGCAACATTGTCTGCCCTCTTCACCGCTGGACCTACGATTTGAAAGGCGAATTGCTGGGCGCACCCCACTTTGCCCAGCAGCCCTGCACCAAGCTGCAGTCCTATCCGTTGCAGAACTGGCGAGGCCTGCTGTTTAGTTCCGGACGCAATGTGCTTGAAGAGTTGAAAAACGTTCCATTCCTGCAAGAAATTAATTTTTCCGAATTCCAACTCGATTCGGTAAAAACCAATGTGCTGCCCTACAACTGGAAAACCTTCATCGAGGTCTATCTGGAGGATTATCACGTTGAGCCCTTCCACCCCGGCCTGGGTCAGTTTGTAAGCTGCTCGGATTTACAGTGGTATTACGGGGAAAACTGGAGCGTGCAATCAGTGGGCGTGAAGGCAGGCCTGCGTCGCCCAGGCACGCCGGTGTACCGACAATGGCATGAAGCCGTGAAGAAATTCAGCAATGGTGTAGAACCCAAGTATGGCGCAATCTGGTTCTGTATGTACCCCAACATCATGGTGGAATGGTACCCGCATGTGCTGGTGGTCTCCACGCTGCACCCCAAAGGCCCGCAAGAAACCCTAAACGTCGTCGAATTTTATTACCCTGAGGAAATTCGTCTGTTTGAACGGGAGTTTGTGGAGGCAGAACAGGCCGCCTACATGGAAACAGCCGTCGAAGACGACGAGATCGCCGAACGGATGGACGAAGGGCGCAGAGTGTTGATGGAGCGCGGGGAACATGACGCGGGCCCCTACCAAAGCCCGATGGAAGACGGAATGGCGCACTTTCACGCCTGGTACGGGGCTCAAATGAACCCCACTCACCAACAGTCCGGGAAACTGAAAAAAACCTTCTGACCTGTAAAACCACGCATCGTTAAAATCAATATCGCGATTTGTATTTTTGTTTAATCTTTTTCTGGTACATTGATTGGACAAAAATAAAACTCTGGATATATTTAAATGATGCGTGGCTCCAATTCTTTGGACGGGCCCGTTGTGCGTAGTGGCGGCCCCGCCTACCTGCAAATTAGTGAAGTTCTGAGCAATGAGATTTTCAGGCAAACCTGGAAAGTGGGTGAACCCTTGCCCAATGAAAAAAAGCTCTCCGACCGATTTCAGGTGTCAATCGGCACCATTCGCCGCGCAATTGAAGCACTCGAAAAGTCCGGGTTGGTCACAAAACTGCAAGGTATCGGCACATTCGTGACCGAGAAGGCCTTACCGTCGCCAGTCTACGATCGAGCCGATCCGTTCAAACTCAATGACCACTGGGCCACCGAGTATTCGGGCACCGAGGTCAAAACCGAGTTGATCAGCCTCGAAAGTATTGAAGCCGACGCGGAGGAATCGCGTGCCCTCGGGGTGGCTTTGGGCGATCCGATTTGGTTAATTGAAGTGCGGCATATGCTGCACACCCAGCTCATTGCCTACGAACAGCTTTGTCTCTCCAAGAAGGTTTTTCCGAAGTTGAGCATTGAAATGCTGCAAAAGTCGGCAGGCAACCTGTACCGATTGGCCTCCGAAGTTTTTCAAATGCGAATTGGACAGATGACCGATGAGGTGTCAGTGAAGTCCATGGAACCACGTATTGCGAGCCTGTTCAATAAAATTCCGGATGCGCCAAGCCTGCGGGTATTTCGGATTACCCATTCGATGGACAACACACCCCTCGAGAAACGGGAAGTGTGGCTTGACCCGAGCTTCGCTCATTACAAGGCCACGCCCGAATTGTCCTGAACATCAATCCAGGACATAAAGCCGGGCTACAATCTGTCCCCATGCAAGCACTCTGGATGTTAATGGCCTGCCTGTGTTTCGGCACCATGGGTCTGATGGTCAAACTCGCGGGCACCCACGCCAGCTTGGGTGAAATTGTTCTTTTTCGCGGTGCAGTGCCAGCCATTGCAATCACCGGTTGGGCTCTGCTTCAGGGCCTTAGCCTGAAAAGCCCGGTTGCCTGCCTGCATTTGAAACGAAATGTTGCAGGAATTATTGCCATGTGGTGCGGCTTTTATGCGACCACGCAACTGCCCCTGGCCACGGCGACCACACTGATGTACACCTCCCCCCTGTTCATTGCGCTGATCTTGTGGCTTTGGTATGGGCAATCTAGAAATCGCCTGGAGCAGTTCGCAATTGCAATCGGCTTTTCTGGTGTCATTGCGGTACTTCAACCCGTATTTTACGGCGATCAAATGCCCACCGCTTTGATAGGTTTGGGCGCAGGCGCAGTGTCTGCCGTGGCTTACATGCAGTTAAAGAGTCTTGGGCAGGCTCGCGAACCCGAGTGGCGAACCGTGCTTTACTTCGCTGGCACAGCCACTGTGACATCACTGGTGTACATCCTTGGCTTCGGGGAATTTGAAGTGTTCAAGGCACCCCATACCGATTGGACCTTGTTGTGGCTCGTCGCACTGGGGTTTTTTGGTGGTGCAGGCAACCTGGCGCTGACCCGCTCATTCGGGAGTGGGTCGACCTGGCTTTCTGCCGCGTTGCAATACTGCACAATTCTGGTGTCGACCTTCTTTGGAATTGTGGTGCTGGGGGACATCCCAACCAGCACAACCTGGTGGGGTGTTTTACTCATCATCACCTGCGGTGCGATGTCTTCTTATGCAACTCACTTGAGAAAACTGACCGGCGATCAGTAGTTCAATGGTGGTGATGAAGTATCTCGGCCAAAATCGCGATTAAAGCCACGCCAGACCCGATACACAGCAACTGCACAACACTTTCCTTGATTTTGACACGCTGCTGCATTTGCGGAATCAGGTCAGCCACCGCCACGTAAATAAAGCTGGCCGCCGCAAACACCAAGGCGTAAGGAAGCAAGGCTTGCAATTCCGTGAACAAGGTGTAACCCAAACCTGCACCCAACACAGCAGCCAGACCAGCAACCGACATCAGCTGCAAGGCTTTTTTGCGTGCAATACCTGCATTCACCAGCACCAGATAATCCCCGGTTTGTTGCGGAATTTCATGCAGCACCACACTCAGCGTGGTCACCAGACCCAACTCGAAGTCGACCAAAAATGCACTGGCCACCAGTAAACCATCGGCAAAGTTGTGAATGGAATCGCCCACCACAATCAGCAAACCACCACGGCGCGCCTCGCGTTTGTCGAAGCCGTGGTGATGATCGTGTCCATCGTGCTCGTGGTGATGGCTGTGGCGAAAAATTGAAAACTTCTCGAGCACAAAGAAAAACAACAAACCCGCCAGCAGCAAAGCAAACAAGTTGTGATGATCCATGCCCTTGTCCAGCGCTTCGGGCAACAAGTGCAAAAGCGAAGCACCCAGAAGCACACCGGCAGACACACTCACCATGGGCTCAAGCGAGCGGGCAATGTGTCGTGCCGTCAACAATGCAGATGCAAAAATGGCCAAGGCCGTGCCCAGGGCAGCGGCCAGGAGAACAAGCGGTAAACTGGATTGCACGATTGATTGGGTCCGAGATTAGATCAGGTTCTTGCCCCGCAAGAACTCAAGCGCCTGATTGTACGCCTGTTTGGCGGCAGTGGAATTGTAAGTCGGGCGATAATCGGCATGGAAACCATGCTGAGCCTTGTCAAATACGGTGATGCTGCTGGCTTTGGCAAACGGATTATTGTCAGCTGCGGCCAAGGCTTTTCTCATTTGCTCTACAGTGTCAAGCGGGATCGAACTGTCTTCTGAACCATACAAACCCAACACCGGGGCTTTCAACTGCGCGGCCACATCCACTGGATGCCGAGGCGTCAGTTCGGTTTTCGCCCCTACGAGACGACCATACCAAGCCACCCCGGCTTTAACGGCTGGCTGATGGGCCGCGTACAGCCAGGTAATTCGCCCACCCCAACAAAAGCCGGTTACCGCCAGTTTTTTTACATCCGCACCCTCGGTGCCTGCGAATTCCACGCACTTGTCCAGGTCGGCCATCACCTGTTTGTCGTCCATTTTTGCAATGACATTTTCCAGAATTGCAGCCACGGTGGCATATTGCCCCGGCTCGGAATGACGAAAGAAAATTTCAGGGGCCAGGGCATAGAAACCCGCTTGGGCAAAACGTCGGCACACGTCTTCCAGATAGGCGTGTACACCAAAAATCTCTGGCACCACCAAAATTACCGGTGCGTTCTTTTTACCCTTGGGGTAAGCGCGGTAAGCAAACATGTCATCGTCGCCCACATCCACAAACACGCGACCTTCTTCAAGACCATCGCTAGGTGTGGTAATGGCTTGGGCCAACACAGGCGATGCAGCTGCCGCAAACCCCCCGGCCGTAAAACCTTTCAGCAAAGTGCGACGGCTCATGGGCATCTTGCCGCCACCCGTCAGTGCTTTTAGATGTTCCTGATGTTCGTGGTTTGTGATGTGATTTTCGATATCGCTCATCCCATGCTCCTGATATTCAATGCGCCTCTTCCCAATTATTGCCGACGCCACAACCCACCTCTAGCGGAACTCGCAGCTTGGCCACCTGCGTCATGATTTCAGGTACGCGTTTCTGAATCAATTCGAGTTCACCCTTGGGTACTTCAAAAATAACCTCGTCATGAACCTGCATGATCATCTTTGTATTGAGATTCTCCGCCTTCAACCAAGCCGACAATTCAACCATGGCCATTTTGATCAGGTCTGCCGATGTACCCTGCATGGGCGCGTTGATCGCAGCCCGTTCAGCACCGGCCCTGCGCGGGCCGTTCGGGCTCTTGATTTCAGGCAGCCACAGCCGGCGCCCGAACACGGTCTGAACAAAGCCGTCTTCTTTGGCCTGTGCGCGCACATTGTCCATAAATTTCGCCACACCTGGATAGCGGGCAAAGTAACGGTCAATATAGAGTTTCGCAGCTTCTCGGGTGATACCCAGATTGCCAGCCAATCCAAAGGCACTCATGCCATAGATAAGCCCGAAGTTAATCACCTTTGCGGTGCGGCGATGGTCGGACGTGACTTCGTTCAAACCCACTCCGAAAATTTCCGATGCAGTGGCACTGTGAATATCCAAGCCTTCATTGAAGGCATGAATCAGCGCCTCATCGCCTGAGATATGCGCCATGATGCGCAACTCAATTTGCGAATAATCAGCAGACACCAACACGCAACCTGGTGCGGCAATGAATGCCTCGCGCACCCTGCGACCCTCTGCGGTACGTACAGGAATGTTTTGCAAGTTGGGATCATTGCTGGCCAGGCGGCCGGTCACTGCCACGGCTTGCGCATAGTTGGTGTGCACACGCCCTGTGCGCGCATTGACCATGCGGGGCAATTTGTCGGTGTAGGTACTTTTCAGTTTGGCCAGCGACCGGTGTTCAAGCAACTTCGCGGGCAGAGGGTAGTCTTCCGCCAATTTGCTGAGGACTTCTTCATCAGTGGACGGCGCGCCACTGGCTGTTTTTTTCACCACGGGCAAACCCAGTTTGTCGAACAGCAACTCGCCAATTTGTTTGGGCGAATTCAGGTTAAAACTTCCCCCCGCCAATTCAAAAGCCTGCTCTTCAATCATTTTCAGCTTGTCGGCAATTTCGGCGCTTTGTGCCTCAAGCTTGTCAGAGTCAATTAATACACCGTTGCGTTCTACCTCAAACAACACCTGCCCAAAAGGCAACTCCACATCGCGGTACAACTTGGCAAGATCAGGGACCTTGTCCAGCTCGGCTTTCAAGGTGTGGGCGAGGCGCAAAGTGACTTCAGCATCTTCCGCAGCGTACTTGGTGGCAGTGTCGATAGGCACCTGGTCAAAGGTAATTTGACTGGCACCCTTGCCTGCCACTTCTTCATACTTGATGGTGTTGTAGTTCAACCAGCGCAGGGCCAACGCATCCATGCCGTGGGGCTTGTGGGCCTCAAGAATGTAGCTGGCCAGCATGGTGTCCTCAAACAGACCCTTCACCCACACATCATGATTGGCCATCACATGCAAGTCATATTTGGCGTTCTGGGCAATCTTGGGCGAATCAGAGTCCTCAAACCAGGGCTTCAGGAATGCCAGCACTTCGGCCAATGGCAATTGTGGCTCGGCGGTCAAATCTTGATGCGTCAGTGGAATGTAATAGCCCACCCCTGGTTTCACTGAAAATGAAAGGCCCACAATGCGCGCATTCATGGGTTCCAGCGAATCGGTTTCAGTGTCAAAGGCCACCGGCGTCTTGCTGGCGGCTGCCGCTTTCAGAGCCGCGAGTAGTTCATTCAGTTGCGCCTGTGTTTGCACACAAATGGTTTGGATTGAATCCACTGCTTGTGTAGGTGCATCAAACAGGCTCATGGAACTGCCATCGGGAGATCCTTCGACTTTCGGTTTCGCGGCAACTTCCTCTTCAGCGACACCACCCAAGGCTCGAAACCAAGTTTTAAACTCAAAACGCTGAAACAGTTTTTTGAGCTCATCTGTGTTTTCCGGATTCGCCTTCAATTGCTCCTCAATGTGACGACGAAGCTCGAACTCGCAATCTGTTTTGATGGTGACCAGGGTTTTGCCTGTGGGCAACCAGTCCAGTGCTTTTTGAAGGTTCTCGCCCACTTTGCCGCCAATTTTGTCGGCATTGGCCACTACGCCATCCAGTGTTTTGTACTCCGCCAGCCACTTGGCCGCGGTTTTGGGGCCCACCTTTTCCACGCCGGGTACGTTGTCCACCGTGTCGCCCACCAGCGTCAGGTAATCAATAATTTGCTCAGGATAGACACCGAACTTTTCAAACACCGCATCCCGGGTCATGACCGCGTTTTTCATGGTGTCCACCAATCGAACTTTGTCATTGACCAATTGAGCCATGTCTTTATCACCCGTGGACACAATCACCTCATCGAAGCCCTGCTCCAGGGCCACCTGTGCCAAGGTGCCAATTACATCATCAGCCTCAATGCCGGGCTCCATCACGATGGGCCAGCCCATGGCACGGGTTACTTCATGAATGTGAGGGATTTGAGCCGCGAGGTCCTCAGGCATGCTGGCCCTGTTCGCCTTGTATTCGGGGTAAATGTCGTCGCGAAAGGTTTTACCCGGCGCATCGAACACACAGGCGATACAATTGGAGGTGATATCGTCAGTGTTGTAATCTGCACGCAGGCGTCGAAGCATGTTAACCATGCCATAAATGGCACCAGTGGGCTCACCAGCGCGGTTTCGCAAATCGGGCATGGCATGAAAGGCACGGTACAGGTAGCTCGACCCATCAACCAGGAGTAATCGCTTCATATGACAACCAAAAATAAGAATATTCCGACATTGCGCCACCTTCCCTCCAAAGAACAATCGACCACAGTGAAGGCCCGAGAATCGTGGCATGTGTTGGGAATTATGGCAGAGTTCATTGAGGCGACTGAGAAGCTGTCAGCAATTCGCCCTTCGGTGTCCATATTCGGCAGCGCCCGGACCCCCGTGGATCACCCCTATTACGCGCTGACTGAGAATATCGCGCGAGCACTGTCTGACTCAGGTTTTGCGGTAATCAGTGGCGGTGGGCCCGGCATCATGGAAGCCGCCAACAAAGGGGCCTATGCGGGCGAATCGCCCAGCGTGGGTCTGAATATTGAACTGCCGTTCGAGCAAAGCGGAAACGCCTACCAGAATATTTCCCTGACTTTTCGCCACTTTTTTGCCCGCAAAGTGGCCTTTGCGAAGTACGCAAGTGCCTATGTCGTGATGCCGGGCGGATTCGGTACGCTTGATGAAATGTTTGAGGCCCTCACGCTAATACAAACCAACAAAGGCAGGCGCATCCCCATTATTTTGGTGGGCTCCAAGTTCTGGGCTGGCCTGATTGACTGGGTGAAAAGCCATTTGCTGGGCGAGGGAATGATCAGCCCAAGCGACATGGACCTGTTTGAAGTGGTGGAAACACCTGAGGAGGTGCTGAAATGCATATTCCACTTCTACGAGAAACGCACCTTCAATCCATCAGACAGTGAAACAGAGAAGCTGTTGGACTTATAAAGCAGGGTCAAACACAGGTAAAATCCGGGGTGCTCATGACCCTACTCAGGACTTTGAATGGCTGTTTTTACGCGCATTACCCAAACAGAACTGCAACAATGGCTGCAAGGCCGGGATTGCGGCGAGCTGCTTTCATTTCAAGGCATCGAGTCGGGCATTGAAAACACCAATTATTTCGTCAACACAAGCAAGGGGAGGTTTGTACTTACCTTGTTTGAAAAGCTCACCGCCCAAGACTTGCCATTTTACCTGGGCTTGATGCAGCACCTTGCTACAAAAGGCTTGGCTGTACCTGGACCGATACCCAACACACGCGGTGAATTGTTCAGTGAGCTGAACGGAAAACCCGCGACGTTGGTCAATTGTCTCGAAGGAAAATCAGTTGAATATCCGAATGCCGCCCAATGCCGACAGATCGGTCGGTTTTGCGCGCAAGCCCACCTTGCGGTTGCAGATTTTTCCGGCATGACACCCAACCCTAGAGGTTTGGCGTGGATTGAAAGTGCCATGAATTCTCTCGATTCGCATCTCCCCGTCGCGGTCAGAAAACTGCTACACGATGAAGTGAATCACCAAAAAGCCGTGGCTGAACGGCATGCCTACAAAATGCTGCCGAAAGGTGCAGTGCACGCCGATTTGTTTCGCGACAACGCGCTCATGCTAGGCGACACATTGGGTGGGGTCATCGATTTTTACTTCGCTGGGGTAGATACTTTTTTGTTCGACCTCGCAGTGACCGCAAATGACTGGTGTATCCAGCTATCTACTGGAGAATTGAATCCTGAATTGCTTGGTGCCCTGCTTGACGGTTATCAATCTGAACGCCCACTGAGTGCGCATGAGTGCGAACTTTGGCAAGACATGCTGCGTGCGGCGGGGCTTCGCTTCTGGACATCAAGGCTCTACGATTTTTACATGCCACGCGAAGCAGAAGTGCTGAACGTGAAAGACCCTAAACATTTTGAACGTGTATTGCTTGCCCGCAGGCAGGGAATACCGCTTGCCCCTCAACCGAATTAAGGAAGTCAACAAATTGGCCAACTACGTACATACTTGCCCGCCCAGTGCGGGATGGGATTGGCTGATGCAGGGCGTGCAGCTTTTCCGCAGCAAACCAGGTGAAATGTTCCTGTTTGGCAACACTTATCTGTTCATCATTCTTTTCATCGGAATCCTGATCCCTTTTATCGGCGCTGCCGCAGTGGCTGTTGCATCGCCAGCCCTGGGCTTTGGCATCATGCTGGCTGGCAAAATGGGGCAAAAAGGTTTACGGGTCAGTCCCAGCGTTTTGTTCAATGCCTTCAATCAAGACAACAGGAAACACCTGCAATCCTTGTTGATTTTAGGAGCCATTTACACCGCTTGTTTTGCGCTGATCCGGTTACTTGCGCACCTCGTTTTAGGCGCACAACCTGCAGTGTCGATTGATGACCTGCAGAAGGCCGATGCAGCCACCAGTGCCGCATTTATGGAATACATGGTGCTTTACATGATTTTCATTGGCATCACCAGCATTCCGGTACTGTTGGCTTTCTGGTTCGCGCCGGTGTTGGTGGTTTGGCACAATATGAAACCCATGCAGGCTCTGTTTTCAAGTTGGGTTGCTGTGTGGCGAAACAAGGGCAGCTTTCTGATTTATGGCATGGGCTGGCTTGTTCTGGGCTTGGGTTTTTCGTCAGTGTTTGTGGTGTTGCTTACATTGCTGGGCTTGCCCGCCGCATTTGTGAGCGCGCTGAACATGATGTGCGTGGCGCTGGTCATGGCAGTGTCGCTATGTACTTTTTACCCAACCTACAAAGCAGTGTTTGAGCACGATCCAACCGAGTAACTGGCCTGGACTGCAGCCTCTCGGCGCCTGTTAACTGCCCTATCGGCTTAGGCTCCGATCTCTCGCCACTGTGTTGGTAGCTCAATCGGCTTGGGTTCCGATCTCCGCCAGAAAACCTGTACTCCCCTTGCTGAGCCTCGCGATGCCTGAGAACGACCCTCCTAAACTGCGGGTCGGGTCCGTTCTCTGTCGCCCATGCTAGGCAACACCGGCCCTGCTCGGCACGCAAGGGCAGGTTTTCTTGAAGGCGAGGCGATCGAAACACCGCCGCCGATTGGGCAACACATAGCAGCAGTGCCCCTTCAGGTTCAGGACATCAACCCCGCTCAAGCTTCGCCAAACTCAGCATCAACCACTTCATGCCTTGGCGGCCAAAGTTGATTTGAATTCTTTGGTCATCACCCTCGCCTTCATAAGCCACCACTACACCGCTACCAAACTTGGCATGATTCACACCTGTGCCGATATCATAGGGCCGCTT
Source organism: Limnobacter sp. CACIAM 66H1 (assembly GCF_001601825.1). GTDB lineage: Bacteria > Pseudomonadota > Gammaproteobacteria > Burkholderiales > Burkholderiaceae_B > Limnobacter. Next base: position 42,208 of record NZ_LUJK01000005.1, read on the forward strand.
GGCGGCTTTGTTGCTGTAACCCACGTTAAGCGTTTTATTCTGTCCCCACACTTTGGAATCGAGTGCATCCCAACCTTGGCTGGCAATGTGCGCGCGTTTCGGCGTTAACCATTTCAACACCTCCTCTGGCAATTCGTCCAGAAAACGTGAGCGCAGGTGATATCGAATTTGCCCGTGCAACATGCGCTGCTGCGCGTGGCTTAAAAACAGCTGTTCTCGTGCGCGGGTAATGGCCACATACATCAAGCGGCGCTCCTCTTCCACAGCCTCTACGCTGGTGCCATCACCACCCTCCACTGAATTGCCAATGCTGTTTTCGTGCGGAAATAACCCTTCTTCAAGCCCGGTGACGAAGACGCACTTGAATTCAAGCCCTTTGGCCGAATGCGCTGTCATCAATTGAATGGCCTCTTGACCCGCTGCCGCGGCGTTGTCACCGGCCTCGAGCGAAGCATGGGAAAGAAAATCAGCCAGCGGCGTGATCAACTTTTCTTCATCCACCATGGTGGCTGCAGCATCTTGGTAATACCCTTCAGCAATCGCAAACGAGGCAGCGGCATTCACCAATTCTTTCAAGTTTTCTACGCGGTCTTCCCCATCTTTGTCCGCTTGAAAATGTGCCACCAAACCTGATTCATTGATCACCTTGTCGACCAAATCGGCAAGGCTCAAACCTCGGGTCTCAAACCGCATGCGTTCGATCAAATCTGCAAATTTTTTCAAACCGGCTTGCGCCCTGCCTTCCATGCGATGAATGGCACGGTACAGCGAAGTACCCTGTGCTGTGGAAATATCCTGAAGTTGCTCGACGCTGCGCGCACCAATTCCACGGGCAGGAAAGTTCACCACACGTGAAAAAGAATTGTCATCGTCCGCATTGTCCATCAATCGCAGATAGGCCAGTGCATGCTTGATTTCTGCACGTTCAAAAAACCGCAAACCACCATACACACGGTAAGGCATGCCCGCATTGAACAAGGCTTGTTCAACAACCCGGGATTGCGCATTGGAGCGGTACAGAATTGCAATGTCCGACCGACCGTAGCCTTCTTCAAGCACCAGCTTCTTAATTCGGTCAATGATGAAAGCTGCCTCATCCTGGTCGCTGGTGGCCTCATACACCCGAATCGCCTCACCTTCACCAGCTTCGGTCCACAACTCTTTGCCCAGACGAGCCTTGTTGTGTGCAATCAGCACGTTGGCTGCTTTGAGCACATTGCCCACCGAACGGTAGTTTTGCTCCAGTTTGATGCGATTTTGTACATTGAAATCATTTTCAAACTGCACCATATTGGCCACGCGCGCACCGCGAAAAGCGTAAATGGACTGATCATCGTCGCCCACTGCAAAGATGCAGCCCTGGGGGCCGGCCAAGCGTTTCAACCAGTTATATTGCAAACTGTTGGTGTCTTGAAACTCATCCACCAAAATGTATTTAAAGCGAGCCTGGTAATGTTCCCGCAGCGCAGGGTTGGCACCCAACAATTCGAACGAACGCAGCAGCAGCTCAGCAAAATCAACTACACCCTCGCGCTGGCACTGGGCCTCATAGGCCTCATACAGCCGAACCATCATGCGGTGGTATTCGTCGTGCGCTTCCACATCCTTGGGGCGCAGGCCTTGGTCTTTGGCTGAACCAATGAAATAGCTCAGTTGCTTGGGGGGAAATTTTTCAGCATCTATGCCCAGCACTTTGTACATGCGCTTGATTGCCGACAATTGGTCTTGCATGTCCAGAATTTGAAAAGCCTGGGGCAAACCAGCTTCCTTCCAGTGTGCTCGCAACATTCGGTTGCATAAGCCGTGAAAAGTACCCACCCACATGCTGCGGGTATTAATGGGCAGCATGCTTGAAATGCGGTGAAGCATTTCCTTGGCCGCCTTGTTGGTGAAGGTAACTGCCAACACACCGTTGGGGCCCACTTGCCCGGTTTGAATCAACCAGGCAATGCGCGCTGTCAGCACCTTGGTTTTGCCACTGCCTGCCCCCGCCAGAATCAATGCCGATTCACGGGGCAAGGTGACGGCGGCCAGTTGTTCAGGGTTCAGGCTATCAAGTAAAGACACGGCTTCTCACATCAAAAATGGGTTTTGCTGTTGATTTTAACAGTGATTGCCCCACCCGCCCTGCCCGTAAAAAACGAAAAAGCCCGATATAATGACCGATTGGCCTGCCCCACCCGGCAAGGCCCCGCCCGCATTCAAAACTCACACCCAAGTTTCAACGCACCATGTTCGACAAATACGCCGCCCAAGACATTGAGAACGCCGTTCAAGGCCAATGGAAAGAATCGGACGCCTACAGGGCCGAGGCTTTCGCAAAAGATGCAAGCGGCAAACTAAAGCCCAAGTACTACTGCGTTTCCATGCTGCCATACCCAAGCGGCAAGCTGCACATGGGCCATGTACGCAACTACACCATCAACGATGTGATGATTCGCCAAAAACGCATGAAGGGCTACAACACCTTGATGCCCATGGGTTGGGATGCGTTTGGCATGCCGGCTGAAAACGCAGCGATGGCCAACGGCAAGCCGCCCGCAGCCTGGACGTACAGCAACATTGATTACATGAAAAAACAGATGGAATCGATGGGTTTGGCGATTGACTGGTCCAAGGAAGTAGCCACCTGCAAACCCGATTACTACAAGTGGAACCAGTGGTTGTTTTTGAAGATGCTTGAGAAAGGCATTGTGTACAAGAAAACAGGTACCGTGAACTGGGACCCGATTGACCAAACCGTGCTGGCCAATGAACAGGTCATTGACGGCAAAGGCTGGCGCTCGGGCGCTGTGGTTGAAAAGCGAGATATCCCCATGTATTACATGGCGATTACCGATTACGCCGATGTGTTGCTCGAGGATTTGAATGGCCTGCAGTGGCCAGAGCGCGTCAAAGTGATGCAAGAAAACTGGATTGGCAAATCCACCGGCGTGCGTTTTGCTTTCCCGCATGAAATCAAAAACGCTGCGGGTGAATTGGTTCAAGACGGCAAACTGTATGTGTTCACCACACGTGCCGACACCGTCATGGGCGTCACCTTCTGCGCCGTCGCCGCCGAGCACCCCTTGGCTACACTGGCGGCTGAAAGCAACCCTGAACTGCAAGCCTTCATCGCTGAATGCAAGGCTGGCGGCGTGGCCGAGGCCGACATGGCCACCATGGAAAAGAAGGGCATGCCCACTGGCCTGAGCGTAACGCACCCACTGACCGGCGAAAGCGTGCCAGTTTGGGTGGGCAACTATGTGCTGATGAGCTACGGCGACGGCGCTGTAATGGGCGTGCCTGCGCACGATGAGCGCGACTTTGCGTTTGCCTTGAAATACGGCATAGCGATCAAGCAAGTCATCGACGTGAAAGGCGAAGTATTCAACAACGCCGAATGGGCTGAATGGTACGGCGACAAAGAACGTGGTGTTTGCGTGGCCAGTGGCCCGCTGGATGGTTTGAATTACACCGCAGCTGTCGACAAAGTTGCCGAGCTTTTAGCCGCCAAAGGCTTGGGCGAAAAACGTATCCAGTTCCGCCTGCGCGACTGGGGCATTTCACGCCAGCGCTACTGGGGCACCCCCATTCCCATGATTTACTGCGACACCTGTGGCGATGTTCCCGTACCTGAAGCAGACCTGCCTGTGGTGCTGCCCGAAGACCTGGTGCCCGATGGCAGCGGAAACCCTCTGGCCAAAAGCGCTGCATTCTATGAATGCAAATGCCCCAAGTGCGGTAAACCCGCGCGCCGTGAAACCGACACCATGGACACTTTCGTCGATTCGAGCTGGTACTTCACCCGCTACGTGTGTAACGATGCGAACACCATGACCGATGAGCGCAGCGATTACTGGATGCCCATGGACCAGTACATCGGTGGAATTGAACACGCAATTTTGCACCTGCTGTACAGTCGCTTCTGGACCAAGGTCATGAATGACCTGGGCCTGGTGAAATTCCGTGAGCCCGCCACCGCCCTGCTGACCCAAGGCATGGTGCTGAACGACACCTATTACACCGAAGAGGCCAATGGCAAGAAAACCTGGATCAACCCGGCCGATGTATCGGTTGAGTTTGACGACAAGGGTCGCCCTGTGTCGGCCAAACTCAGCAATAGTGGCGCACCGGTACACATTGGTGGCGTGGAAAAAATGTCGAAGTCCAAAAACAATGGCATCGACCCACAAGCGTTGATCGACCAATATGGCGCCGACACGGCACGCTTGTTCACCATGTTTGCAGCACCGCCCGAGCAAAGCCTTGAGTGGAGCGATTCTGGTGTAGAAGGCGCGCACCGCTTCCTGAAACGGCTGTATCAACTGGCACTAAATCAGCAAGTGGCCATTAAAGCCCAACCCGTTTTAAACACCGCAGAATTGAGCAAAGCGGCTCAGAACACTCGCCGCGATGTACATGAAATTTTGAAACAGGCCAACTTTGACTACGACCGACACCAATACAACACCGTGGTGTCCGCGGGCATGAAAATGCTGAACACGCTGGATGCATTTGCTGGCGAAGCAAACACACCATCAGACCAGGCTGTGCTGGCTGAAGGTTTGAGCATTCTGTTGCGCGTGTTGTACCCAATCGTGCCGCACATCACCTTCCACCTGTGGAGCAGCCTGAACTACAGTGCCGCACACGGTGAATTGCTTGATGCACCATGGCCCGAAGTCGATGAGAAAGCCTTGGTACGCTCCGAACTGACCTTGATGGTGCAAGTGAACGGCAAACTGCGAGGCAGCATTGAAGTAGCCGCCGACGCTGACAAAGCCAGCATCGAGAGTACTGCATTGGCCAGTGAAGCTGCGCAAAAATTCATGGAAGGAAAACCGGCTAAGAAAGTGATTGTGGTACCTGGCAAACTGGTCAACATCGTTGTTTAAGATCGACCTCAACAACAAGCGAGTCTTTATGAAACGTTTCTTTCAAACCATTGCCCTGCTGGCAACAACGTTGGCACTGACAGCCTGCGGCTTTCAGTTGCGTGGCCAGTACAACTTCGACTTTGAAAAAATCGAGTTGCGCGGCATGGAAAATTCCGAAATGAACCGCAACATGGACTTGCAACTTCAAATTCTGAACCTGAAGGTAAACCCGCCTGAAGGTGCGCCCTTGAAGTTAAATTTGATCAGCGAAACGCGCGACCGCAGCATTGTCACGTTCAGTGCCACAGGCCGTGCGCGCGAGGTTCGAATTACCTATGAACTGCTCTATAGCGTGGTGGACAAAAACGGCGACTTCCTGATCGCCACCAGCCAACTGAGCCAACGCCGGGAACTCACCTACACCGATGATCAAATTTTGGGCAAGGAAGCAGAGGAAAACCAGCTTTACACCGAAATGCAGCGCGACATCGCGCGCCAAATTACCGGGCGGCTAAGCGCCTTGCAATTGGGATCAAAAGGGCAAGCCGCAAAGTGAAACAGATTGCGCTTGACACTTGGTTAAACGATGGCGCAAACACCGCTTTGCCACAACTGCTGTGCGTATTCACCGATGAACCGCTTTTTGCAACGCAAGCCGCCGACCTGTACCGCCAGCGACTGAAAAAACAAACCGATTACCAGCGCCAAATTGTGGAAGTAGACCGGCAATTTGACCCGCAAGAATTTTTGTCGCTGTTTGCTGAAGCATCATTGTTTGGCGACGTGTCACTGGTTGATTTGCGAATTAATCAACCCAAACTCGGCAAGGAAGCCGCGGAGGCCTTGGCCAAAGCAGCCCAGTGGATCGCTGCTGGTGATACCGGGCATTACCTGCTGGTCAATGCCCCGAAGCTAAACAAAACCCAGGAAAAAAGTGCTGGTTTTGCAGAATTGCTGGCCAAAGGCACCGAGATTGCGTGCCGCCCAGTGGGCGCCGACACCCTACCCGGCTGGATAGCACAAGCCGCCAAACGCAAAGGCGTACAATTAAGCCGCGAGACCTGCAGTTGGCTGGCCGAGAAAACCGAAGGCAATCTGTTGGTGGCGCATCAAACGATCGAAAAGCTGGCACTTGAACACCAAGGGGCCGTGGACATTGAGCAGGTTCAAGGCATGGTTGCCAATTCTGCACGTTTCAATGTCTTCGATTTGGGCGGCAGTCTGCTGGCCGGGGACGCCAAACGAATTACCCGAATGATGGAAGGCTTGGAAGCCGAAGGTGAGGCCCCTACCTTGGTACTTTGGGCCTTACAGGAAGAAATTCGTGCCATTCGCGACACACAGCAAGCCATGCGGCGCGGAATGTCTTTGTCGGATGCCTGCCGACAAAATAGAATCTGGGGACAAAGGCAAAACCACATTGCGGCGGCCCTGAAACGCCACACTCCGGGCAGCCTTCAAAAACTGACCGCTTGGTGTTATTCGGCTGAAAAAACCATCAAGGGAATGAGACAGGGCAACCCCTGGACCCTGTTTGAGATAATCGGCTTGGGCGTAGCAGGAATCGAGCCGCCCGAACTTTGGAACACCTGAAAGAGCAAGTAACATGAGTATCGAACAACAAATTCTGGCCATTGGAAAAAAGGCCCGTGCCGCTGCCGTTTACATGGCCAAAGCCAACACGCATGCAAAAAACAAGGCTTTGCTCGAGACAGCCAGGTTGATTCGCGCCAACAAGGCTGCGCTAACCCAGGCCAATCAAGCCGACATGGCACAAGCCAAAGCAAATGGCTTGGATGCTGCATTGCTTGATCGCCTTGCATTAAACGACAAGGCCATTGAAACCATGGCTGAGGGCCTGGAGCAAATTGCCCAACTGCCCGACCCAATTGGCGAAATGACCGATTTCAAAAACCGCCCGACTGGCATTCAAGTGGGCAAAATGCGTGTGCCCTTGGGCGTCATCGGCATTATTTATGAAAGTCGCCCGAATGTTACGGTAGACGCTGCTGGCCTTTGCATCAAATCTGGCAATGCCACCATTCTGCGCGGTGGCTCCGAAGCATTCCGGTGCAACCAGGCCTTGGCTGCCATCGTGGCACAGGGTTTGGAAGCGGCAGGCTTACCTGCTGATGCCGTGCAGGTGATCGACACCACGGACCGCGCTGCCGTGGGTACATTGATCACCATGACCGAATTTGTGGATGTCATCGTTCCTCGTGGTGGCAAGGGCCTGATCGAACGAATTTCCCGCGATGCGAAGGTGCCAGTAATCAAGCACCTGGATGGCATTTGCCATGTTTTCATTGATGAGTCTGCAAACCTTACCCATGCAGCCAACATTGCAGAGAATGCGAAAACCCACCGGTATGGCACCTGCAACACCATGGAAACTTTGCTGGTTCATACCCATGTGGCCAAGCCCGCCCTGGCGGAACTTGCGCAGCGTTACGCAGCCAAAGGCGTAGAACTTCGCGGCTGCAAACGAACCATGGCGCTGTTACCCAGTGTAAAAGCGGCCACCGAGGAAGACTGGAGCACTGAATACCTCGCACCCATTTTGTCAATCAAAGTGGTCGACAGTCTTGATGAGGCCATCGCCCACATCAACCAATACGGGTCACACCACACCGACTGCATCGTGACTGAAAATCACAGCAACGCCATGCGCTTTATCCGGGAAGTGGATTCTGCCTCCGTGATGGTCAATGCATCAACCCGTTTTGCTGACGGATTCGAATATGGGCTGGGGGCTGAAATCGGCATTTCAACCGATAAAATTCATGCGCGTGGCCCGGTCGGCCTTGAGGGCCTGACCAGCCAAAAGTATGTGGTGTTTGGCCACGGCGAGACTAGAAACTGATTGATGAAAACCAACTGGAGCAGCACATGGACGGTTATCTTTGGGTTAAAGCCTTTCACATTTTGTTCGTCGCATCGTGGTTTGCAGGCTTGTTTTACCTGCCCCGAATTTTCGTGAATTTGGCCATGGAAACCGAAGCCGCCGCCACGGCGCGTTTGCTGGAAATGGCAAAAAAGCTTTACAAGTTCATGACCCTTTTGGCCATTCCGGCCTTACTGCTGGGGTTTGCACTGGTGGGCGTTTATCAAATTGGGGTGGGCGGTCAGAGTGGCTGGCTGCACGCCAAGATTTTGATTGTGTTTGTGATTGCGGGTTACCACTACAGCTGTGGCCGCATTTTGCGCAAGTTTGAAGCGGGCCAAAACACACGCAGCCACAAATATTACCGTTGGTTCAATGAGGTGCCTGTGGTACTCATGACCATTGCCATCATTCTGGTGGTCGTTAAACCTTTCTAATTTCTAAAAGCGATTCATGCCCAATTCAAGTCACCGCCCTTCCAAGCCTGGCAAAGCCGGTCAGGAGCACAACTCCACCAAGCAGAGTGTGTTCAAGTGCTTTGCCAGTTGCCCGCGTGGCCTGGAAGAGATCCTTGTGGCTGAACTCGAAACCATGGGCGCTCAAAAAACCCGTGCAGTAACCGGCGGCTGTACATTCGAAGCCAGTTGGCGCCAGGCCACCCGCATGACCTATTGGACCCGGTTTGCGGGCCGCATTGGGCTTGAATTGGCGCGAGGCGAATGCAGCAATGAAGAGCAGTTCTACAATATTGCCAAGTCGGTTGACTGGTACAACTGGTTCAAGCTGTCCAACACTTTCCGTGTTGACCTGAATAATCTGGGAGCCGACATTCAAAGCGTTCGTTTCACACAGCTTCGTTTGAAAGACGCAGTGTGCGATGCGTTCCTTGAGCGTTTCGACGAGCGTCCGAATGTCAGCGTTGAAGCACCCGACGTGCGTATTTTTGCAGCCATCAATCCAACCGAGGCCATGGTGTACATCGACCTGGCTGGTGAAAACCTGTTCAAGCGGGGCTGGCGCGAAGAAGCAGGTGTGGCACCACTGAAAGAAAACCTGGCCGCTGGCCTGTGGCACATTACACGCCAAAGCGAAGCCGGTAAAAATGCCGATGTGTTTCTAGACCCGTTTTGCGGCAGTGGTACGCTGGTCATCGAATCACTTTCCCAGCTGTGCGATCGCGCACCAGGCCTGGAGCGCCCTTTTGCTTTTGAAAACCTGAAGCCCTTTACGCCAGAGTGGGGCAAAGAACTTCAAGAAGATGCCAACCGGCGCTTCAATGCAGGCCTGGACAAAGCGCTGACCACGCCCTACTTCCACTGGTATGCCAGCGACATCACTGAACTGCTGATCGACATTGCTCAAGAAAATTTGGTGCGTGCCGGTTTCGAAGAACTTCTTGATGCCGGTATCGTGCAATTTGCACAGCGCGATGCGCTCACTGTTGAACCACCCTCACCCCATGGCATCGTGCTTAGTAACCCACCCTACGGCGAGCGTGTGCGGGCCAAAGGTGCCGACGTGCCTGAGGATGAGGCGTATGAACGACTCTTCAAGGCATACGGCGATCATCTGAAAATGAATTTTTCCGGATGGACCGCATTTTTGTTTTCGGGCGATCTGGAAATCAAGAAAACGCTGGGCCTGAGCCCCAAGCGCAAGCGCCCATTGTTCAACGGACCGATCGAATGCAGACTGTTTGAGATTCCGTTGACCCGTGGCGTATACCGACCACGGGCCAATTCTGAACAGACACCAGAGGAAGGCTGAATTACTCGGCCAACAACTTGGCAATGTCCGCTTTGAGATCTGCAGGCTTGGTAGTGGGGGCGTAACGGTCGTATACCTCACCATTTTTACGCACCAAAAACTTGGTGAAATTCCACTTGATAGCCTCGGTGCCCAAGATGCCCTTGGCTTGCGAAGTCAGGTATTTGAACAATGGATGGGCATCGCTGCCTTTTACATCCACCTTCTCTGCCATCAAAAAATCAACGCCGTAATTCTTCTGGCAAAAGCTGGCAATTACCTCTTCAGTACCCGGTTCCTGGCCTCCGAACTGATTGCAGGGAAAACCGATAATCACCAAGCCCTTCTGGCCCAATTCTTTGTGCAGTTCCTGCAAACCTTCGTACTGCGGCGTGAAACCACACTTGCTGGCCGTGTTCACAATCAACAGAACCTTGCCTTGAAAATCAGCCAAGCTCAGCGGCTTACCGTCGAGGGTTTTGCTTGAAAACTCGTACACATTGCTTGCCATGGGAATTGCCTCTCAAGGGTTTGTTGAAAAGCAAGTTTACCTGCAAACCCAAATTGCTCAAGGCTGGTTCGAGCCCGAAATCACACTCATCGCCACTTCTCGAGTAATCCTTCCAGTCATCAAAAGCCGTTGCACCGCCTGCTCCATGGTCTGCATGCCATGCTGCGAACCCGTTTGAATCGACGACAGCATTTGCGCAACCTTGCCTTCACGAATCAAATTTCGAATCGGCGGCGTGGCCATCATGATTTCATGCGCAGCAACACGCCCGCCCCCCTGCTTTTTTAGCAGGGTTTGACAAATTACGGCACGCAGAGATTCCGACAACATGGCGCGCACCATGCTTTTGTCAGCCGATGGGAATGCATCAATAATACGGTCGATGGTTTTGGGTGCAGAGGAAGTGTGCAAGGTGGCAAAAACCAGGTGCCCGGTTTCAGCTGCGGTCAAGGCCAGTTGAATGGTTTCAAGATCACGCATTTCCCCCACCAAAATCACATCGGGATCCTCTCGCAAGGCAGAACGCAAAGCTGCACCAAATGAATGGGTATGCTCGCCCAATTCGCGTTGGTTAATCACACAGTTCATCGGTGTGTGCGTAAATTCAATCGGGTCCTCAATGGTCAAAATATGCGCCTTCTGGTTGCGGTTCACATCATCCACCATCGCGGCCAAGGTTGTGCTTTTGCCCGAGCCGGTGGGACCGGTAACCAACACCAGTCCATTGGGTTCACGCGCTATTTGACGAAACACGGCGGGTGCCTCCAGTTCCTCCAGTGTTTTTACTCGGCTGGGCACCACCCGAAATGCCGCCGATGCACCCCTGCTCTGCATGAATGCATTCACACGAAAACGCGACAAACCATCCACTGAAAAACTGTAATCACATTCATGCGACTGTTCCCAGCCTTGCCATTGCGCTTCTGTCATCGACCCCTGAATCAGTCGATAAATCTCACGGTGTCCCAACACAGATTCACTCAGTTTGCGCATTTCACCGTTCACGCGGATCATCGGCGGCATGTCTGCCGACAAATGCAGGTCCGATGCATGCTCTTCAACAGCCCAGGTTAACAATTCGGTCAGTGTCATGTGGCTATAATCTCCCTTTAAGCATTGAATTGATGCCCCATGAGCCGAGCCACACAATTGGCTGAAATTCAAAATCGAATCACAGCCGCATGCCACAAAGCGGGTCGACCGGGTTCCGCGGTCAAGCTGCTAGCGGTCAGTAAAACTTTTCCCTTGAGCGACATTCTTGAGTTTTACAGCTGCGGGCAAACAGCCTTTGGTGAAAATTACCTGCAGGAAGCGCTGGACAAAATCACCCAGCTGGCTGATCACCCCAATGCGCAAACAATGAATGCCAATCTTGAATGGCATTTCATCGGGCCCATACAAAGCAATAAAACCAAACCAATTGCAGAAAACTTCTCTTGGGTGCACAGCGTTGACCGCTTGAAAATTGCGCAACGCTTGTCAGATCAACGCCCAGAAAACCTCCCACCCTTGAACGTGCTGGTACAAATCAACACCTCAGGTGAAGACAGCAAATCCGGCGTCAGTCCTGAGCAGGCCATTGACTTGTGCCATCAAATTCATGGCATGAAAAACATGGTGCTGCGTGGCCTCATGACCATTCCCAGCAACACCGACAATGCGGACCAATTGAAAGCTGAGTTTTTAAAATGCAAATCTGTCTTCGATTCGCTGAATTCAAACGGCCTGAGTATGGACACACTTTCTATGGGCATGTCCGCAGACCTGGAGTTGGCGATTGAATGCGGCTCAAGCTGCGTGCGGGTGGGATCAGCCCTGTTTGGTGCACGCGACTATTCAAAATAAACACACGGAATCACTATGCAGAACACTCTATTCATTGGCGGCGGCAACATGGCATTTGCCATTCTTGGCGGATTGATTGGCAGTGGCATACCTGCCAGCACATTTCATGTGATTGATCCCAGCTCGGACGCAGCTGCAAAAATGTCCACTTTGAATATTCAGTGCACCACCGATTGGCCAAGCAACTTCACCCCGGAAATCGTGGTGCTCGCCGTAAAACCCCAACTGATGCAAACCGTGCTCAAAAGCCAAGCCTCACAGTTGAGCAACAAGCTGATTATCAGCATTGCCGCCGGGGTCAGCGTGGCTCAAATACAGGACTGGAGCCAGCAGAACAATGCACGCGTGGTGCGCTGCATGCCCAACACCCCGGCCTTGGTCTCGCAGGGTATCTCAGGCCTGTTTTTCACCGCGAATTGTTCTGCAGAAGATCGCAGTATTGCCCAGCAAATTTTCAGTAGTTGTGGCGAAGTGCTGGTGCTGAACCAAGAAGATGAAATCAATGCTGTAACCGCCATTTCAGGCAGTGGTCCTGGCTATGTTTTTTTCATGATGGAGGCCTTGGCCATGGCCGCGAAAAACCTGGGATTCAATGAAACGCAGGCCAACTTGTTGGTGAGCCAAACTTTTTTAGGCGCCGCCACACTGGCCAGGCAGTCCGATGATTCTTTTGCCACCCTGCGGGAGAAAGTCACGAGCAAAGGAGGAACCACCTTTGCCGGTCTGGAGCAGTTGCGCGCGCGCGGCGTGCAGGAGGCCATAGTGGGCGCAGCCAAGGCCGCATGTGAACGCGCAGTTGAACTGCAAAAGGGTGTTAGCTAAGACAACACCAAACCATGCGCCAGCCGCACTTAAAGATACTGCAGTACCAAACCCGCAAACAGCGCGGCGCCCAACCAGTTGTTGTGAAGAAAAGCTTTGAAGCACAGCGCACGGTCGCGATTACGGATCAGCATGAAGTGATAGGCCGCAATACCCACGGCACATACCCAGCCCAGCCAAAAAGCTGGGCCAAAGGCCAGTGAACTGGCCACCCAGGCCCACATTAAAAGGCTGGCTGCGTAGCACAACACAATGCCCAGTACATCATACCGGCCCAAGGTAATTGCTGCGGTTTTAATATTGAGTTTCAAATCATCGGGCTTGTCGACCAAGGCGTATTCCGTGTCGTAAGCCACCGTCCAAAATACATTGGCTACAAACACAAGCCAGGCGTGCAGGGGCACACTGCCCTGCACCGCCACAAAAGCCATTGGAATCGAAAAACCAAAAGCAATGCCAAGGTAGGCCTGTGGCATGGGAAAAAAGCGTTTGGTAAACGGGTAGCTGCCCGCCAGAAAGGCAGCAGGAATACTCATCAAAATGACAGACCAACCGAGAGGTAAAGTGATCAGCAAAGCCAAAACAGCCAAGCCAGCGGCCAGCAACAGGGCCTCTTTTTCACCAATCCGGCCACTGGTCAAAGGCCTGTTGCGGGTTCGCTCCACATGCAAATCAATGTCACGATCGGCATAATCGTTAATGGCGCAACCCGCCGACCGCATTAACACCACGCCAGCGATAAATATCAGCATCACATGCCAAGGTGGCATACCTTCGGCCGCCATCCACAAGCCCCACAACGTAGGCCACATCAACAGCAAAATCCCGATGGGCTTATCCAAACGCAGAAGCAGGTAATAGTCTCGCAGGCGCGCCTTACTCAGAACTTCCATCGATTAACGCACCATTTGGGGGGCATCCAGAAACTCCACACCGTTTAGGTCGCATTCCATGATTGCATCGCGCAAAGCATCCAAGGCCTCACGTCGCCCAAAGCTCTTGCGCCACACCAGTGCAACCGTGCGTCGTGTGTCGTCGTCGGCCAGCGGAATGTAAGTCAATAAACTTTCCTTTGGAACCGGATTTGGCACTGAACTTGAAGGCAATACAGTGATCCCGACACCTGAAGCAACCATGTGGCGAATCGTTTCCAGCGAACTACCCTCGAAGGTACGTTGAATACCTTCCGAGGATTGAGAGAATCGGGACAATTCCGGACACACACCCAAGACCTGGTCCCTGAAACAGTGGCCAGTGCCAAGCAGAAGCATATTCTCGCTGCGAAGGTCATCGGACTTGATTGCTTTTTCATTGGCCCAACGGTGAGACTTTGGCAAAGCCACCATGAAGGGCTCATCGTACAAAGGCTGAATCACAAAACCCGATTCATTAATCGGCAGCGCCAAAACCGCCACATCAATCTCACCCTGTTTCAATAATTCGAGCAGGCGCACTGTGAAATTTTCCTGCAACACAAGTGGCATGGATGGAACACGCTCGATCATGCTGGAGACCAGGCCTGGCAATAAATAAGGGCCAATGGTATAAATCACACCAACACGCAGCGGACCTGCCAACGGATCCATACCTTGCTGGGCAATACTTTTGATGGCAGATGCTTCCTCAAGCACCCGCTGCGCCTGGACCACAATGCGCTCACCCACTGGTGTCAACGACACCTCGTTGGAACCTCTTTCAAACAGAGACACGCTTAGTTCTTCTTCAAGCTTCTTGATGGCTACGGACAAGGTTGGCTGACTAACAAAACAGGCGTCAGCGGCGCGGCCAAAATGCTTTTCACGAGCCAGAGCAACTATGTACTTGAGTTCAGTAAGGGTCATTTAATTTTGCTATCAAAACTGCGAATGTAATTATTATTGCAAACACGGCCCTATCAAGCAACAGATCTTTTGTTACAAACCCTATAGCCGCATTGGCAAAATCACCATTTGCTGACCAGCGTTGTGCAAACGGCGTTGAAGTTCCAGCGCGGCCTGATTGTGCAACAAGCGGGTCAGAATATTTTCATTTTCAAAGACTAATTTGCTGGTGAAGAAAATTGCATTGGGGTGATTTTCAGCGACCACTTTTGCCAGGTTGGTCAACTCTTCAACTGCGTCCGTTCCGAAAGACAGATAGCTTTTTGCACGCAAGCCGTGACTGCGGCAAAAATTGACAAAGTAATTCAAAGAAACAGAAGCGTCCACCCGCATGGCTTCCAGTGCCTCTCTTCCGCCGTAAGCCTTGGAATCCACTGTGCGAGCGTTCATGAACACAAAATTTTGAAAGTGATTGGGAAACATGCGCTGCACCCATAGCAAGGCATGTAAACCTCCACCGCGACTGTTGCCCACAATGAATACCGCCGTGTTGCCCTCGGGAATCAACTCAGGTGGCGAGTGCGCAGAGCCATATTGCGCCATGGCGAACACCTCATCAATCTTCGCAATTTTTTCCTTGGTTTCCCTGTAATGGTTGCGTACCCCCAAACACACCAACACCACCACCGTGGTAATCAGCATGGTGATCCAGCCACCTTGAAAAAACTGCGTAATGATGGTGCCCAACAAAATGGATGCTGAGACAGCAAAACCAAGTGACGCGGACAGAAACCCTTTGACGAAGCGTTTTTCGTGTCGGTTCTTTAGCCAGTAAACACAAAGTCCCAACATGGACAGGCTAAATACAATGAACACATTGATGGAGAACAGAACCACCAACAAATCGACATTCGCATCGCTCAGGTAAATGGCCAACAAAGCCAAGCCACCCATCAGCATGATGCCGTTTTTGGTCACAAAGCGATTGGACAAATAACGAAACTGGTGAGGCAACCATGAATCAATTGCCATGGTCGACAACACCCGCGGCCCCACCGCAAATGCCACATGGGCGGCCAGCAACAGCACTGCCGTCTCCAGTCCCAGCATCACCAGCAAACCCAGAATAACGTAGGGCCAGTCCCAGCCAAGATCAGTGAACACCCTTTCAAACAACACACCATTCAAGGCCATGGTAGGTTCAAGGTTCACGTCCCAGAGCAAATACAAGGCGGCCAAACTGGCAGCGGCGAAGGCCAGCGCACAGGCAACATAGGCCAACATCTTCCGACGGTTTTCACTACTCTGCCGGTAGCGGCTTAATTGCACCGTATCGGATGCGGCTTCAATACCAGTGTATGTGCCTCCACCCAGAAAAAACCCCCGCGCAAAAATTGCCAAAACCGGCAACCAACCCAAGGTACTTAAATCGGACTCGGTGGTTTCAATGCTGCGCTTGACTACCCCGCCAATGTCCTGAAAGTGATCAGAGAAACCCACGAGAATAAAAACCAGATGGGTTAACAGAAACGCCACAAACAAGTACTTAAAAGGCTTTAAGTTCAGGTGTCGACCCTGAATGTGGAAATTCATCAAACCAAGCATCAAAGCCATGGAGACCCACACCCGGTATTCATAAAAGTACGGTGGCAAGAAACTGAACATCAAGTGGGTGGACGCACTAATGCCCAAAGCTACCATCAGCACATAGTCAACCAACAAGGCGGCACCCGCGATTAGACCAACCTTGGGGCCCAGCAAATTCGTGGCCATGGCGTAGCCACCACCACCTTTCGGGAAAAGCTCGGTGACACGGAAATAGGTGAGAGAAACCAGGAGAATGGACAGGGCTGTCAACAAGCCCAAAAACAAGAGCAAATGGCGCGATTCGCCCAGTGCCTTGAATGATTCTTCAGGACCGAAAGCCACTGACGCCAAACCACACGCCCCTACAGCAACCCAGGCGTATTTCTCCGAGAAGATATCGTCACGCTCATCGGCCTCAAGGGCAGTTGATGTCGACCGGGGCAAGGCAGATTGTTGGCCAGGCGAAGTGTTGGGCTTGCCTGACTTTTGGGTTTGACTCATGCGTACATTGCAGCGCAACAAACAAGTCGAGTATGGTATACCGTCCCCATAGGCAACACAATGCACCTCTCGGCGTTATCATTGCAACTGAACCAATTTAGATCCATTTACCCAAACATTAACTGCACTCAAAATGACCCAAGCCACCGTCGTTTCCACATCCAAAGCCCCCGCCGCAATCGGCCCGTACAGCCAAGCCATTAAACTCGGCAACCTGGTATTCACATCGGGACAAATTGGGCTGAATCCCGCAACAGGCGACCTCATAGGGCACAGCACCGAAGAGCAGGCACGCCAGGCCTTTAGCAATTTGAAAGCAGTTGCCGAAGAGGCCGGCGGCAGTCTGGCCAATGTCGTGAAATTCACTTTGTTTTTGACGGATCTGAGTGAATTCGCCCAAGTCAACGCGATCATGCAGGAATATGTGTCTGCCCCTTACCCGGCCCGGTCGACGGTGGGTGTCGCCAGTTTGCCCAAGGGCGCACGCTTCGAAGTTGAAGCCATTTTGGCCCTGTAACAGCGCGCTACTGCCAAACACTTGACCGCAGCAGACCCCAATCACAGACAAGGCTTTAAAGAGCTGCTGCCGCTGCCCCTGTCTATTGCAGACGCAGTAGGTGGCTTGCTCACCGCACCTCACTGGATGGGATTGGCCCTTCACCTGCCACTGCGCTTTGAAGACAGGGCCTCGATCACAGCAATGGACTCGCTTGAGGTGGGCAAAAAAGTGAACTTGCTGGCCACCGTGGTTGGTAGTGAAGTGCAATATCACCCCCGCAAGCAACTGCGTGTTTGGGTCGAAGATGGCGACACCACTTTGCTATTGCGCTGGCTTCATTTTTACCCCGGACTACAGCAAAAACTCAGTGAGGGCACCCGAATCCAGATTAGCGGTCAAATCCGGCAAGGTTATGGTACTTTCGAGATGGTTCACCCCACTGTCAAAATTGCCCCGCCTGGCACCCTGGATGAAACCGCCAACCAAACAGCGCCAGCGACAAACTCGAATGCCGTACTTGAGCCTGTTTATCCCAGCACCGGGCAATTGAAACAAAGCGACTGGCACCGCTGGATGAAAAAACTGCCACCAGAATGCTTCATTGACACCCTGCCTGCCAATCTATGTAAAAAATACAAGCTTCTACCCTGGTCTACAACCTTGCAAACTCTTCATGGCCAGGCAAATCCTCGAGAACTCTATGATTTGAATTTGCGTACGCATCCTGCATGGACTCGTGTGAAAGTAGATGAACTACTGGCTCAACAACTGTTACTTCGTGAATACCGACAACAGCGCACCCAGGAAAAGGCAAGTCCGCTAAAAGCCTTGAAAACCTCAAAAACCAGCTTGGTCCGGCAGTTCTTGGCCCAACTGCCCTTCAAGCTGACAGGGGCTCAGGAACGAGCCTGCCAGGAAATTTTCGAAGACCTCGCACGCCCCTATCCCATGCAACGATTGCTTCAAGGGGACGTCGGAAGCGGCAAAACACTGGTGGCAGCCTTGTCCTGCCTGAGAGCCATCGAGAACGGAAAACAGGCTGCGATTCTGGCCCCTACCGAAGTGTTGGCAGCACAGCATCACCACAAGCTAACTCCATTGTTCGAAGCTGTGGGCGTGCGTTGCGCGAAACTCCAGGGGGCCATGAAGAAGAGCGAAAAAGAGCGCACGCTGAAATTGCTGGCCGCTGGCGAAATTGATGTCATCATTGGTACACATGCCCTGGTTCAAGAACATGTCGAGTTCCATGCGCTGGCACTGGTTGTAGTCGATGAACAGCACCGCTTTGGCGTGGCTCAACGTCTGTCGCTCATTGCCAAGGCAAACGATGGACACCTGGCTCATCAGCTCATGATGAGCGCAACGCCCATCCCACGCACTTTGGCCCAAACCTATTTATCAGACCTTGCTGTATCCAACCTGGATGAAAAACCACCTGGTAGAAAACCCATCGTGACCAAACTGCTTTCCCAGAAAAAACGAAGTCAGCTTGTTTCTGCGATTGAAGGTGAAATTAACAAAGGACAGCAGGTGTACTGGGTATGCCCGCTCATTGAAGAAAGCGAGACACTCGATCTCCAAGCGGCACAGGCCACCTACACCGACCTGTGCGAACAACTGCCCACAAGACGTATTGGTCTGCTTCATGGCAAACAGGACAACAAATTGAAGCAAACCACCATGGCTGCATTTGCGGCAGGTGAACTCGACTTACTCGTATCCACTACAGTGATTGAAGTCGGGGTAGATGTTGGCAATGCCAGTTTGATGGTCATTGATCAGGCTGAACGTTTTGGCCTGGCCCAACTTCACCAGCTGCGTGGCCGAGTGGGACGCGGCAGTGTGCAAAGTGTTTGCGTACTGCTGTACGGCGGTCCATTGTCAAATACATCCAAATTGCGCCTGAAAGCCATGCATGAAAGCGACGATGGATTTTTTCTGGCGGAAAAAGACCTTGAGATTCGAGGCCCAGGCGAGTTACTGGGCAAACGGCAATCGGGTTTGCCCATGATGCGTTATGCCGACCCATTGACCGACAAAGACTTGCTGGAGTTGGCCAGAACCCTGGCCCAACAAATGCCGCCAAACGCCGACAATACGCGCCGACATATTCAACGATGGATTGAAGAGACGCCTTGGTGGTTAAGTTAGACAAGAATCCAACAAAGGCCTTGTGTCCGAATGGGACAGTGTGCCCATGGTGTGGGCCCACAAACAAAAAGCCAGTTCGCAGTGAACTGGCTTTCTGATTGACCCGATGTGGTCGCCTGCTGGTTGAAGTAAACCCAAGTAAGCGACTTTGAACAGTTACAAACGCTTATTCAGCAGATTGTTTGTTCGCACGGTTGGGCAACTTTTCCTTAATACGTGCAGACTTGCCTGAACGATCGCGCAGGTAGTACAGCTTGGCACGACGAACATCACCACGACGCTTCACTTCGATCTTTTCAATCGAGGGTGAATAGAGCTGGAATGTACGCTCTACGCCTTCGCCAGAGGAAATCTTGCGAACGATAAAAGATGAATTCAGACCACGGTTACGACGGGCGATCACTACGCCTTCGTAAGCTTGCAGACGTGAACGGGTACCTTCGATAACGCGAACACTCACGATCACTGTATCGCCAGGGGCGAACTCGGGAATTTCTTTGCCCAAGCGAGCAATTTCTTCTTGCTCAAGTTGTTGAATCAAATTCATTGATAGCTCCAAGTCATCATTCACGGGCTTTTTTAGCTCAACTAATTGAGTTTGCACCGCCAGAGGATGAGAAAATTAAAAAGTGCTCGCCTGCCGACTGAATACAAGCAACCACCAACCTAGACCTTCTTGCCAGCCTTGCCGGCCCGATCACTCGAATCCTGAACAAGGTTCTCCAGCAACTCCGGTCGAAAGCGTTTTGTATAAGCTTTTGCTTGCTCAAAACGCCAACTCTCTATTTTGGCATGATTTCCTGACAAAAGCACGTCCGGAACTACTTTATTTTCAAAAACTTCCGGACGGGTGTAGTGCGGGCAATCCAGCAGGCCTGCTTCAAATGAATCCTGAGTCGCTGACTGGGCATGATTCAGCACCTCTGGCAGCAAACGCACCCACGCATCAACAAAACAGGCTACAGCAAGCTCGCCACCTGAAAGCACAAAATCTCCGAGACAGTAGGTTTGATCGACGTACTCATCGATAAAACGCTGATCAACCCCTTCATAACGACCACAAAGCAGAATTGCGCCAACGCCTTGACCGCTCAACGCGCGGATGTTCTCCTGTTTGAGCAAAGGACCATGTGGCGTCAAAAAGACCAAAGGCGCATGGTCACCACGCACAGCTCGAATCGCATTGACACATCGCACCAAAGGCTCCGCCAGCATGACCATGCCCGGACCACCGCCGTAAGGCCTGTCGTCTACTGTACGATGGGGATCATCCGTAAAATCGCGGGGATTCCAGCAATTCAGTTCAAACAACTGCTTTTTCAAGGCCCTACCGACCACACCCAACTCAACCAAATTTGGGAATTGGTCCGGGAAAAGCGTGATCACATCGAAGCGAGGGGATGGCATTAGTAATCTTCCTGCCAATCCACTTGAATTTGTTTGGTCTGCGTGTTTACGTTGATCACGTAAGCCGCTACGAATGGAATCAACATCTCCAGCTCGGCATCGCCCTTGACTGACAGAATAGGATGAGCCCCGTGGTCCACAACCTGATTGACTGTACCCAACACCCTACCTTCGAGGTTACTTACCTGGCATCCAACCAAATCGACCCAGTAATATTCACCTTCAGCGGGTGCGGGAAAACGTGCTCGAGATACATAAACCCGACGCCCCTTGAACTGGGCAGCCAGTTCGGGCTGCTCTATGCCCTCCAGGTGCGCAACAATCCGACTGGAATGCGACTTACTTTGCAACACCCGAAATGGCTCAAAGATGAGATCTTCAAGTTTCGGCTGCACTGCGCGGCGGGCAGCCCCCCCTTCAGAGACGGGCAAGCGTGAGACCCACCATTGTTTGCTTTTCAGCAAAACATCGGGCTCTTCAGATGAAGGCAATACATTGACCCAGCCCCTCAGGCCATAGGGTTCACCAATTCGCCCCAGTTCAACCAAATCGTCGGGTACATTCATGCGCAGCGTCCACAATGCGAAACCATACATCCAAAAACAAAAGTCCGCGAACGTTATATCCACGGACTTCGTAAAACAACCTGCCTCTAGCTTGTATTAGCCGGAGCTAACCGGTCCCTGTACAGAGAGAGGGGTATCAGGCAGCTTGCTTGGCGTTGTACTCACCAACCAGGCGCTCTACTGTAGACGAGCATTGCGCGCCAACGCTTTTCCAGTATGTCAGGCGATCCATGGCGATACGCAGGCCTTCAGAACCTTCTGGTGCTACAGGATTGTAGAAGCCGATGCGCTCGATGAAACGGCCATCGCGACGGTTGCGTGAATCAGCAGCCACCAGGCTATAAAATGGGCGCTTTTTAGAACCACCACGTGCGAGTCGAATGACGACCATAATTTCCTCTATTAAATTGATGCCTGCAGCACAAACCTTGGCCACTGCAAACGAATGAATCATTGGGATTTCGACACACGAAATCCGATAACCCGCTATTATAGCTAGCGTAATTCAATCTAACAAGCAGTGTTTTAAAAAATGAATGCATCACCCCAAGAACCGTTCAAATCAAAGCTTTTGTTTTGCTGGTTAGCCCTGCTCACTGGCGCCATTGGTGGCCACTGGATTTACGCTGGCAAAAAACGTTTCTGGTTTTACATGCTGACATTCCCGTTGTCCGCATTTGCCGGCTGGATAGATACCATGCGCTACGGCTTGATGAAAGACGAACAGTTCAATGCATTGCTGAACCCCGAATACCCCGCTGACATCCGACAAACCACAGGTGCGGTGGTGGTCTCCATCGCCTTGTCGCTGGCTTTTGGCATGACCGCATTAATGGCCACCCTGGCCATGGTGTTTCAATGGTACTTCAGCGGCATAGTAAGCTGAACAATAAGCCTGGCTGTTGCCACCTGCGCTGTTCAAGCAAAAAAAAGCCCGCTATAAAGCGGGCTTAACAGGGCTTGAGGAGACAGAGACACTTGCTTGGTCGCACAATGCTCGCCCCTGAGGGGAGTATGCGATTCCACAAGCAGTTGGCCTACCCTTAAAACGTGGGGGAACCCCAACGGTTTACAAGGCGATTCGGTTCAAGAGGCCGAATCAACCAACATTAATGAGTGTCAAAGCCTTCGCTTAAGTTTCATTGTTTCAGGTATTTTTTAATCAAACGTCCCACATAACGCGCCACACCTTCTTCCACACTGTAAAAACTGCCACTGTAGCCAGCTGCGCGCAGGTTGCTCAAATCAGCCTGGGTGTAGCTTTGGTACTTGCCTTTTAGCGCATCGGGAAACTCAATATATTCGATAAAACCACCTTGCACCGCCTCTTTCAAACTCAGAGCTGCACTGCCTTGGCTTTCGCGCAGGGTATTCAAGGTCGTCAAAGCCACATCATTGAATGTTTGGGCGCGCCCTGTCCCCAAGTTGTACACGCCCGAGGGCGCTGTACCGGCTTGATCGAAGAAGAACATGTTCACCTTCACCACATCTTCAATCGACACAAAATCCCGTTGTTGACAACCGGCCTCGTAGCCACCGTATGGACCAAATAACTTCACCGACCCGCCCTCGCGAAACTGGTTAAAGTTGTGAAACGCCACGGAAGCCATGCGCCCCTTGTGTTGCTCGCGATCGCCATACACGTTGAAGTATCGAAAGCCGAATACGGGTGCCTTTAATCCAGTTTTCATTTGCCGACGCAACACCTGATCGAACAGGAACTTGGAATAGCCATACACGTTCAGCGGTTTTTCGACCTCACGGTTCTCGACGAACTCCGTGCTGCCACCATAAACTGCGGCCGATGACGCATACAGGAATGGCGTACCCGTGCGCTGCGCCCACTCGAACAAGGTTTGGGTGTAGCGAAAGTTGTTGGCCATCATGTAGTTGCCATTGTGCTCCATGGTGTCTGAGCAGGCACCTTCATGAAAAATAGCATCAAACTTGCCAAACTCGCCACGCTCGATGCGCGACAGAAAATCGGCTTTGTCCAGGTAATCGGAAATTTCACAATCTACAAGGTTCAAAAATTTGTCACCTTTGGTCAGGTTGTCTACCGCGAGCACATCAAAAATACCCCGCTCATTCAGCGCCTTCACCAAATTACTGCCGATTAAACCGGCGGCACCGGTCACAATCACTTTCATCGTTTAGTCCTTTAATTTAGCTCTTCCGGCAAAATCACCGCAGTACCTAGTTTGCCGACCACCACACCGCCTGCCTTGTTAGCCAGCGCCACGCTGTCAGGCAAACTCATTCCAGAACCCACAGCACATGCCAGGGTGGCGATTACCGTGTCGCCAGCGCCCGATACATCAAACACTTCTCGGGCCTGCGCCGCCACATGAAAACTTCCGTCTGCCGTAAACAGCGTCATGCCCTCTTCAGAGCGTGTCAGCAACAAGGCACCCAAACTCAGGCGCTCACGCAGGATTTGCGCTTTTTCAATCAACTGCGCTTCGGTTTTCCAGCTACCCATGACTTGTTTGAATTCAGATCGATTCGGTGTCAACACTGTTGCACCGGCGTACTTCGCATAATCATCCCCTTTGGGATCGACCAAGGTAGTTTTGCCAGCTTTCTTGCACAAAGCAATCATTTCAGCCACATGTTCCAGGCTGCCCTTGCCGTAGTCAGAAAACAGCACCACATCGTGATTGGCGTATTCCTGCTCAAACAACTCCATTTTGGTGGTCAATTGCTCAGGCGATGGGCGCTCTTCAAAATCAATTCGCACCAGCTGTTGCTGCCGCGCAATGACGCGCAACTTCACCGTGGTGGGGAAATTTGGGTCTTTCAGCAGGCGTGAACGTACGCCACTTTTCTGGAGCAAGGACTCGACCGTGTGGCCAGGCTCGTCATTGCCCACAACACCCATCAGGCAAAGCTGTGCGCCCAGAGAACTGGCATTGATTGCCACATTGGCTGCGCCACCCAAGCGTTCATCTTTGGTACCCACCAGCACCACAGGTACGGGAGCCTCAGGGGAGATACGCTCTACATCCCCAAACCAATAGCGGTCCAGCATGACATCGCCGACCACGAGTATTTTTGCGTCTTTGAATTGAGACCTGTCAACCATTGTTCGCCTGCTTTAATGGGTATGTGGCTGTGTATGTGCTGCCTTTTTGGCAGACACGGGGTAGAAATCAAGTTCTTCTGCACGGCGCGGCACAATTGAATCCCAATTGGCACAACCTGGGCATTGCCAGTAAAATTTTTTGGCCTGAAAGCCGCAAGACTGGCAGCGATAGCGTTCAAGGCGCTGGGTGTGTTTGGAAATCAACTCACGTGTCAGACGAAGGTCTTGCATGCGATCATCGTCCAGTTTGCCGCGCAACTGGTGCTCCAGCAACTTGTCGAGGCCCAGCAAGCTGGGGCGGGCGCGGACCTGTTCACGCAACAGTTCGAATGCCGCAAACGGCCCTTTGGTCTCCTCAACAGCCTGCGCCAATACCAGCAACAAATCAATTGACGGGTACATGGTGCAATATTCCAGCAGTGCTGCAATGCCCTCTTCTTCACGCTCAAGCTTCTTGAATGCAGCCCACATGTTTGGCCCAACCAAGGGCAAATACCAGGGGTTCTGGCGCTCGGCAGCGCGCCACTGGCCTATGGCTTCCTCAAACTGGTTTTGGGTGAAATAAATGTCACCCAACAACAGGGAAGCGCGTACGTTTTGAGGGTCAGTCAGCAAAGCGTTTTGCAGTTCAGCTTTGGCCTTTGCCAAATCCGCCTTGTCGATCAATTGTGCTGCAAGCTCGCAGTAAAAATGCGCAATATCGCCAGCAGGCACGTCCGCACCATATTCACGAAGCTTGTGGGCTTGCGCGATGGCTTTGTCCCAGGCTTTTTCGAGCTCGTACAATTCCAGCAATTGACGCGAGGCCTCGGCTTTCATGTCTGAGCCCGACAAACTGTGGAAAGCCTGCTCAGCGCGGTCCAGAATACCCGCTCGCAAGAAATCAACACCAAGCTCATAGGTGGCTTTTTCACGATCGGCCGATGTAATTTGTTCACGAGTTGTCAAGAATTGATGCACCCGAATTGCTCGATCTATTTCGCCTTTTTTGCGGAATAAATTGGCCAGGGCAAAATGCAATTCAACGGTGTGTGTGTCGATTGCTGCCACCTCCAGAAAGGCATCAATCGCCTTGTCTGGCTGCTCGCTGAGCAGAAAATTAACACCTTTGAAATAAGATGCTGGCAATTGACCGCGCATGGATGCGTCAGAACGTTTTTCAAGACGGGCAGCCATCCATCCCAAGCTGAATATCAGCGGGATGAGCACCAACCACCAGGTTTCAAATTCCATGGCTAGGGCCTATTGGCAATGCTGGCATGGGTTCTTCGACAATCACCGGCGTATTGCCTTGTGCTTTAAGTTGATTCAACTCACGCTCAAGACGTTCCGCATTTTTCGTGGCCACAGAGGCTGCACGCTTGGCCTTCAACCAAGAAGGCAACAAGGAAATCCAGGCGAATACCGCACCCAGCAATAAGGCAAGCAACAACGCAACTACCAGCTGAACCTGAATTTCCAGTCCAGGCAACCACTTCACAGTGACTAGATCGGTATTTCGAATTGAAAACGTGAGAACAACAAGGAAGAGTGCAAGTCGCACTACCCAGGCAAGTATTTTCAAGGTGGTCCCCTGTTTGTAGTTGGATCAACGCCGATTCATTCATCGGCGTGATGACTCAGGCTTCACCGAAGAATGATCGAATTAACTCTCTTTCTTGGAGTATAAATCAACTCTCTCGCGTAGCTCTTTGCCGGGCTTAAAGTGAGGCACGCGCTTTTCGGGAACAACCACTTGTTCGCCCGATTTGGGATTGCGACCCACGCGTTGAGGGCGACGGGTCAGTGAGAAACTGCCGAACCCACGGATCTCAATGCGCTGACCTTCGGCCAAGGCTTGAGTCATGGAGTCAAGTATGCTTTTGACAGCGAAATCCGTATCCCGCACAGGCAACTTGGGGAAACGCTTGACCAGCTGATTGATGAGTTCTGATTTTGTCATTGTTCTTGAAATAAAAAGGCGCTTCCCGCATGGGAAGCGCCACTTCTACAGACTGATTACTGGTTGTTACCCAGTTTTGCTTTCAACAAAGCGCCCAAACTGGTGGTACCAGCAGAGCCTGCGCTTTCTTCAGCAATTTTCTTCATGGCTTCATCAGTGTCAACCTGGTCTTTGGCCTTGATGGACAAAGCGATCGAACGGGCCTTGCGGTCCACATTGATTACCATGGCGGTTACAGCGTCGCCTTCCTTGTATGCATTGCGAGCATCTTCAACGCGGTCGTTGGAAATCTCGGATGCACGCAGGTAACCCTCGATATCGTCGCCCAGATCAACAACCACACCCTTTGCATCCACAGACTTGACTGTGCCGTTTACCATGCTGCCACGGTCATTCGACGATGCAAATACGGTGAAGGGATCGCCAGACAACTGCTTGATACCCAAGCTGATGCGCTCGCGTTCTGTGTCGATCGCCAGTACCAAGGCTTCCACTTCATCACCCTTCTTGAAACGACGCACGGCTTCTTCACCGGTTTCGTTCCAGGACAGGTCTGACAGATGTACCAAGCCGTCGATGCCACCAGGCAAGCCGATGAACACACCGAAATCAGTAATTGACTTGATTGCGCCGGATACTTTGTCGCCTTTCTTGAAGCTGGTAGAGAACTCTTCCCAAGGGTTGGCTGCACATTGCTTCATGCCAAGGCTGATACGACGACGCTCTTCATCGATTTCCAGAACCATGACTTCTACTTCGTCACCCAGAGTAACCACTTTCTTGGGGTCTACGTTCTTGTTGGTCCAGTCCATTTCGGAGACGTGTACCAAGCCTTCGATGCCTTGCTCAACTTCAACAAATGCGCCGTAGTCAGTAATGTTGGTAACTTTTCCGAACAGACGTGTGTCAGCCGGATAGCGACGTGACAAACCGACCCATGGGTCTTCGCCAAGTTGCTTCACGCCCAAGGACACGCGGTTCTTTTCCTGGTCGAACTTCAATACTTTTGCTTCGATTTCTTCGCCAACTGTCAGCACTTCTGACGGGTGACGTACACGGCGCCATGCCAGGTCGGTGATGTGCAACAAGCCATCGATACCGCCGAGGTCCACGAACGCGCCGTAGTCGGTGATGTTCTTGACGATGCCCTTGACCACAGAACCTTCCTGCAGGTTGGACAGAAGCTTTTCACGCTCTTCACCCATGGTGGCCTCAACCACTGCACGGCGTGACAACACCACGTTGTTGCGCTTACGATCCAGCTTGATCACCTTGAATTCGAGGGTTTTGCCTTCGAATGGTGTGGTGTCTTTCACGGGGCGCACATCTACCAGTGAACCTGGCAGGAAAGCACGAATGCTGTTGACCATGACTGTCAAGCCGCCCTTCACCTTGCCGGTGATGGTACCTGTCACCAGTTCGCCTGATTCCAGAGCTTGTTCCAGGCTCAGCCATGCGGACAAGCGCTTGGCTTTGTCACGAGACAGCAATGTTTCGCCGTAACCGTTTTCCAGGGCTTCAATGGCCACGGAAATAAAGTCACCATCGTTCACTTCCACGTTGCCGTGGTCGTCTTTGAATTCTTCAAGGGGGATATAGCTTTCGGATTTCAGCCCGGCGTTCACAACAACGTAGTTGTAATCAACACGAACAACTTCGGCTGTGATCACTTCACCTGCGCGCATTTCCTTGCGATTCAGGCTTTCTTCAAACATAGCTGCGAAGCTATCTGGGGCTTGGGTAATTTCAGTTGTGGTCATAAATTTGAGATTTAACACGCCACTGCGGGAAGCAAGGCGGAGTTCAAAAACGTGTATTTCGGGATTGAAACACACGGCGTTTTGTTTAGTCGGACATTGCCTGCCTAAAAAACAGGCGCAGCTGGCCAAACAAGGGTAGAGAGTGTAACAAGAAAGCCTTTGTTGATCAAGCGTTTAAATGCGATCAACTGCCCATCCATGGATCGTGGCAACCACCTGATCAATCGGCATATTGGAACAATCGAGCACCAGTGCGTCATCACAAGGCTTGAGCGGTGCGACAGCCCTCTCGGAATCCCTTTTGTCGCGGGCCATCAGGTCATTGAATATCGCCTGAAAATCCGCTTGTTGACCCCGACCCTCAATCTGTTTGACTCGACGCTCTGCTCGAACCTGGGCACTTGCCGTGAGGAACACTTTCAACACGGAATCCGGAAAAACAACCGAGCCCATATCACGACCATCGGCTACAAGGCCGGGAGCCTGGCGAAAATCACGTTGTCGCTGCAACAAACCAGCACGGACTTCGGGCACCACTGCAAGGCGAGAGGCCATCACCCCGGCTTCTTCGGTGCGAATCGCCTCGGAAACATCGATATCTTGGAGCAATACACGGTCGCCGTGAAATTGCACCGGCAAATTGGCCGCCATTGAAATGATGTGTTGCAGATCGTCTGGCGAATCTGGATCCAGATCAGCCTGTGCCGCAGCCACCGCCAACACCCTGTAAATTGCACCGCTGTCCAGGTAGTGGTAGG
Source organism: Limnobacter sp. CACIAM 66H1 (assembly GCF_001601825.1). GTDB lineage: Bacteria > Pseudomonadota > Gammaproteobacteria > Burkholderiales > Burkholderiaceae_B > Limnobacter. The sequence continues at coordinate 70,951 of NZ_LUJK01000005.1, forward strand.
CAAGCTTGGCAGCCACCAATGCGGCTACAGTTCCCTTTCCTGAAGCGGTAGGACCATCGATTGCGATGACTGGGAAACGGGGAACATTCATGGTTTAAGCCTTAACCCTTGCGAACCGATTGAACCTGCATTCCCAGGGAATTGGCCAAAGCCACGAATCCAGGGAACGAGGTGTCTACCGTCTGCGCTCCATGAATGACCATGGTGCCCTGTGCACGGATGGCGGCCACGCTAAACGACATTGCAATTCGATGATCACCCTGTGACTCAATGTTGGTGGCCTTGTAGCGCAAACCGTCGACATGACCCAAGCCCTGAATAATCATGCCGTCCTCAGTCGGCTCAGCATCAATCCCGCATTTCTGAAGGCCGTGCGCCATCACCGCGATGCGATCCGATTCCTTCACGCGCAACTCTTCAGCGCCGGTCAATACCGTTTGGCCAATCGCATTGGCTGCAGCAACAAACAACACCGGAAATTCATCAATCGCCAATGGCACCAGATGCTCCGGGATTTCAATTCCTTTCAAAGATGCGCTGCGGATGCGCACATCGGCCACAGGCTCCCCACCCACTTCGGCATGATTGCTCAACTCAATGTCGGCACCCATCAGCTTCAAAATGTCGATGACTCCCGTGCGGGTCGGATTCAAACCCACGTGCTTCAATGTAATGTCCGCTTTTGGTGCAATCGAGGCGGCTACCATGAAAAAGGCTGCCGAAGAAATGTCGGATGGTACATCGATTTTGGTGGCTTTCAGCGTTTGTCCGCCCTTCACACTGGCCCGGGAGCCTTCGGTGATCACGTCAACGCCAAATCCACGCAACATCCGCTCGGTATGGTCTCGCGTTACAGCAGGCTCGGTTACTGTGGTGGTACCTTCCGCATACAAACCTGCCAGAAGAACGCAAGACTTCACCTGTGCCGAGGCCATGGGCAACACATAATCAATGGCTTTCAAGGTGGTACGGCCATGAATATGCAGCGGAGGGCGGCCACCTTCCTGTGCTTCAATTCGCGCACCCATCAACACCAAAGGATCAATGACCCGCTTCATAGGGCGCTTCCCCAAGCTTGAATCACCGGTGAGCATGCAATCAAAATCCTGGCCAGCCAACAGTCCAGACATCAAGCGCATAGAGGTACCTGAGTTGCCACAGTCGAGCACTTGGCGCGGTGCTTTCAAGCCATGCATGCCCACACCATGTACCTTCACCTTGCCCTGGTCGGGACCTTCGATACTGACCCCCAGAGCACGAAATGCATTCATGGTCGCGAGTGCATCCTCGCCCTCCAGAAATCCTTCAACTTCTGTGGTGCCTTCAGCAATCGAACCCATCATGATTGAACGATGGGAAATAGATTTGTCGCCGGGCACACGGGCGGATCCAGACATGCTTTCGGTGCTGCTGGCGTGAAATTCGATCAAATTCAGATCTGACATAACAGGGTATCCGGTGAAAAATTGGACTGAATTAATTCTGCTTCCAGCGACTGCGGTATTCAGACGCCTGACCCAGAATGCGCTCCAGAGTGCTTCGATCGCCGCTCTCTATTGCAGCGCGCAAACTGGCAATATTCGCTTCAAATCCGCTCAGCATCTTTAACAAAGCGGCGCTGTTGTTTTGAAATATGTCTGCCCACATCTCGGGTGAACTGGCCGCGATCCGGGTGAAATCCCGATAACCCGCCCCACCCTCTTTCATGAAATCAGCGCCTTTGGGGTGCCCGAGTACGCTGGCTACATAACTGAACGCAAGCAAATGAGGGAGGTGACTGACAGCACCAAACATTTCGTCATGGTCCATGGCATTCATCGTGCTCAATTTGGCACCGATGGAGGACCAGAAACTTTCGACTTTTTTCAAACCGACGGGGTTGGTTTGAGGAAGAGGACACAACACACAGTTGCGCCCCTCGAACAAATTCGCCACCGCCGCAGCCGGTCCGTGCGATTCACCGCCTGCGATTGGATGGGACAACACAAACCTGGACTTCAAGCCGGGAAACTGTGGCTCAAGTTCTTCCAGCATCAGGGCCACATCCGACTTGGTACTGCCGGCATCAAAAATCAGGCAATTTGGCGGCAGAGAGGGCAAAAACTGGGTAAGTACCTGCTTGTACTGGCGAACGGGGATTGATAACACAACGACATCCACATTGCGCACATTCGAATCGCCCGGCCCCGCAATACACTCGTCCACGATGCCCAACTTCAGGGCCTCATGGGCTGTTTCAAGTTTGCGAGAGTAGCCCAGTACATGCCCAGCCAATCCTTTTTTCTTGGCAGCCAAACAAATTGACCCACCAATCAAGCCAACACCAATGGCAAGCATTCGGCTGAAGATAGCGCCCTTGGCCATCACGACGCCTGCGCGCTGGCCAGTGCTTTGGGCAAGGCCACCAAAAAGGCTTCATTTTCATGAGGAAGGCCAACGGACACGCGCAACCATTGCGGCAAACCATAGCCATTGACAGGACGAACGATCACGCCCAAACGCTGAAGGGCATCAAACACCTTTATACCGGCGTCATCAGTATTGCCAGCCTTGAACAATACAAAATTGCCATAGGAAGGCACGTACTCTAAACCGAGGAACTTCAACCCACTTTCGATCTGCTCAAGCCCCTTGAGATTCACCTCATAGGTTTGTTGCAGGAATTCGACATCATCAATTGCGGCCTCTGCCGCAGCAAGTGCCAATGAATTGACATTGAAGGGCTGGCGAACGCGGTTCATCAAATCGGCCACCTCAGCGCTGGACACTGCATATCCCACTCGCAAACCTGCCAGGCCATAGGCCTTGGAGAAGCTACGTGACACCAGCAGATTGGGGAATTGTGCAACCCACTGGGTGGAATCATACTGATCCTCGGGTTTCAGAAATTCGTTGTAGGCCTCATCAAGCACAACCAGCACATTCGATGGCACCTGCTTCAAAAAGGCAAGCAACTTTTCCTGCGGCAGAAAGGTACCTGTCGGGTTGTTGGGGTTAGCGATGAAAACCACACGGGTTTGTGAATCGATTGCATTCAAAAACCCGTCGAGATCGTGGGTAAAACACACCGCAGGAACCACCTTCGACTCGGCACCACAACCCTGAGTAGCCAGAGGATAAACCGCGAAAGCATACTGCGAAAACACGGCATTGGTGCCCTGCGTTAGAAAGGCTTTCGCTGCCAACTCCAACACATCGTTCGACCCGTTGCCCAAGGTGATTTGTTCGGATTTCACGCCATGACGAGTGGCCAATTTGGCTTTCAAGGCAAAACCATTTGCATCGGGATAACGGCCCAGATCCATCGCAGCCTGTGCAATAGCTGCCTTGGCTTTTTCACCCAGCCCCAGTGGATTTTCATTGGAAGCAAGTTTGACCACCGTATTCGGATCGAGGCCCAATTCACGGACCACATCGGACACTGGCTTGCCAGCCTTGTAAGGGGCAATGGCACGAATAAATTCAGGAGATTGCTCGGTCAGTTTTTGCATGGTGCTGCTTTCAGTTGCGTTGTGCTGCCGGGTATGAACCCAGCACTTTCAAAAAGGATGCATTTTTTCTCAATTGATCCAGGGCCTTGGCCACGGCAGGCTCAGTTTGATGACCTTGCAGATCAATAAAGAAATAGTATTCCCAGCGTCCGTTGCGTGCAGGTCGAGACTCCAGTCGGGTCATGGAAACATTCTCGGCATTAAACGGTTCCAGCATTTTGTAAACAGCCCCGGGTTGATTGGGCACTGAGGCAACCAAACTTGTTTTGTCCTGCCCGGAAGGCCCTGTAATTTGATTGCCCAAAACCAGGAAACGAGTGGTGTTGTGCGCATCGTCCTGGATATGCTCTTGAAATGCCTTCAAGCCATAACGCTCGCGCGCCGCTTGGCCTGCAATGGCTGCCACTTTTGCATTTTCGCTGGCCATTTGCGCAGCGACACCGTTGCTGGCCACGGTTTCTTGTTGAATATGCGGTGCGTACTGCGAAAGCCAACCACGGCACTGGGCCAACGCCTGCGGGTGCGCACAAATTTTCTCAATACCGTCCAGTGAGCCGGTTTGACACAACAACTGATGGTGAATAGCCAATTGCACTTCACCACACACCAACGCGCTTGAATCCACCAGCGCGTCCAGCGTGCGAGCAATCGACCCTTCTGTCGAGTTTTCAACAGGCACCACTGCAAAATCCACCTGCTGGGCTTGCAACTGGCGAAATGCTTCTTCAATCGTGTCGACAGGCTCAGCCTGAACACAATGCCCAAAGAATGACCACACCGCCTGTTCGCTGTACGTGCCCAAGGGTCCAAGGAACGCCACATGTACCTCGCGCTCCAGGGAGCGGCAAGCCGACATGATCTCCTTGAACAAAGTGTTGACGTGTTGGGTATTCAAAGGCCCGCTGTTGGCCGCATTCAGTTTGTCGAGCACCTGCGCCTCTCGTTCGGGGCGCATGACTGGGGCATCGGTTTTTGCTTTCACATGGCCGATGGACTGGGCCAGACTCGCTCGCTTGTTCAGCAATACCAGCATTTGCTGATCGATTTCGTCGATCTGATCACGAAACTTCAACAACTCGGCATTGATATCCGGGGTATCCATCAAGCCTCCGTTTTCTCGAAATCGCGCATGAAATCCACCAAAGCTTTCACACCCTCAAAGGGCATCGCGTTGTAGATCGAGGCCCGCATGCCACCCACCGATTTGTGCCCTTTCAGCTGCACCAAACCATGCTCGGCAGCCTTGCTCAGAAAGCTGGCATTCAGCGATTCATCAGCCAGTGTGAATGGCACATTCATGCGGGAACGGTCTTGCCGGCGAACTGGGCAATTGTACAAATCGCTGTCATCGATAGTGTTGTACAACAAGGCAGCTTTTTCCTGAGCTTGTGCTTGCGCCCATGAAACACCGCCCTGCTCAATTAACCATTCAAACACCAAACCGGCAATGTAAATCGAATAGGTGGGCGGGGTGTTGTACATGGAACCGTTTTCAGCCACGGTCCCAAAGGCAAATGCAGAAGGACAAATGGGCAAGGCTCGATTGAGCAATTCTTGATCTACGACAACGATGGTGACACCAGCCGGGCCCACATTTTTTTGCGCGCCACCATAAATCAACCCGTATTTACTCACTTCAATTGGTTTGGACAGAATGTTTGAGGACATGTCCGCCACCACCGGGCAATCCAACTGACTGGCGAGGGTTTCAATTTGTCCGTTGAATTCAACACCACTGATGGTTTCATTGTCGCAATAGTGCAGATAGGCCATTTGTTGACCATTCACTCGGTCGAGTAAGGACGCGCACTCAGGTACGTAACACGCCGCTGCGGTGTTGGCCAGGGCGTTCGCGTTGTCGAGCACCACACGGGCCAGTCCGTACTTCGAAAATTCCTTGGTGGTCTTTTTCGACCAAGCACCTGTATTGACGAATGCGGCTTGCTCAAACCCTTGAAGCAAATTCATGGGCACAATTGCATTCATGCCAACAGCACCACCCTGCATGAACAATACGTCGTGCGAGTCAGGCACATTCAACAGCTTGCGAAAGTCATCACGGGTTTTTTCAAAAATCCGGGTGTATTCAGGGCTGCGATGACTCATTTCCATCACAGACAAACCCTTGCCCTGCCAATCCAGCATTTCCTCGGCAGCCCGACGCAAGACCGACTCAGGCAAGGCTGCCGGACCAGCTGAAAAATTCCAAACTCTAGACATGCTCGCCCTGTGCAATCAACCGTTCAAACCATTTTCAATTCATTCATCAGCAGGTGCTGAATCACCATTCTCTTCGGACTCACCAAGATCCTCAGCGTCTGACTCAACAATGCGCTGCAATCCTGAAAGCCATGTACCCTCGTCCACGCTGATCAAAGTGACGCCCTGTGTTGCACGACCCATTTCACGAATTTCTGATACCCGAGTTCGAACCAGCACACCACCGGTGGTGATCAACATGATTTCATCCGTTGGGTTGACGAGCACCGCAGAAACGACTTTGCCATTGCGCTCCGAAGTTTGAATCGCGATCATGCCTTTGGTACCGCGACCATGTCGGGTGTACTCGGAAACTGGCGTGCGCTTTCCAAAACCGTTCTCGGTGGCGGTGAGCACGGACTGCTGTTCACTTTCTGCCACCAGCATGGCAATGACTCGCTGCCCTTCTTCAAGATTCATGCCGCGAACACCACGTGCATTGCGACCCATGGCGCGCACATCATTTTCATCGAAACGGACTGCCTTGCCGGAATCGCTGAACAACATGACATCGTTGGTGCCGTTGGTCATCGCTGCACCAATCAAGAAGTCACCTTCATCCAAATTCACGGCAATAATGCCGCGCTTCATGGGCCTTGAAAAATCGCTCAGCTTTGACTTTTTAACTGTACCCAGGCTGGTGGCCATGAACACATACTTGTCGTCATCTTCAAAACTTTTTACCGGCAACACCGCAGTGATTTTTTCACCCTCAGCCAAGGGGAACATATTGATGATTGGGCGACCACGTGAGGTGCGCGAACCTTGAGGCACTTCATACACCTTGAGCCAATACACGCGACCTGCGTTACTGAAGTACAAAATCGTGTCATGGGTGTTGGCCACAAACAGGTAATCAATCCAGTCGTCGTCTTTGGTGGTGGCCGCCTGTTTCCCGCGTCCACCGCGTTTTTGAGCCCGGTATTCGGTCAGTGGCTGACTCTTGATGTAGCCGGAATGGGACAAGGTAACCACCATGTCTTGCGGGGTGATCAGATCTTCGGTGCCCAGTTCGGTGGCGTTGAATTCGATCATTGAGCGACGTTCGTCAGCAAACTCGTTGCCAATCGACGTCAGTTCATCTTTGATGATCTGGTTGATGCGCTCTGGCTTGGACAAAATGTCGAGCAGGTCAGCAATCTGATCGATCACTTCTTTGTACTCATTCAAAATTTTGTCTTGCTCAAGGCCCGTCAAGCGCTGCAAACGCATGTTCAGAATTTCCTGCGCCTGCACTTCGCTCAAGCGGTACATACCATCGTCCTGCAATCCCAGGCGGGCTGGCAAACCTTCGGGGCGGAAGGCTTTTGCACCACCCGAATCGCCCAGTTCCGTACGCGACAACATTTCCCGAACAATCGAGGAGTCCCAGCTTTTGGCAACCAGATCTGCTTTCGCCACGGGTGGCGTGGGTGCGGCCTTGATGATTGCAATGAATTCATCAATGTTGGCAAGCGCCACTGCCAAACCTTCCAAAACATGACCACGGTCACGGGCCTTTCGCAGCTCAAATACAGTGCGGCGGGTGATGACCTCACGCCGATGACGGAGGAAATAGAAAATCAGGTCCCGCAAGTTCAACAAACGGGGCTGTCCATCGACCAGCGCGACCATGTTGATACCGAAGGTGTCCTGAAGCTGGGTGTTCTTGTAAAGGTTATTCAAGATAACCTCAGGCACCTCGCCACGCTTCAGTTCGATCACCACCCGGATACCGTCTTTATCGGACTCATCACGGATGTCGGAAATACCTTCAATCTTCTTTTCAGACACCAACTCGGCGATTCGCTCAAGCAGTGATTTCTTATTCACCTGATAAGGCAGCTCGTCCACAATAATGGCCTGGCGGTTGCCTTTGTCCAGATCTTCAAAATGCGTTTTCGCACGCATGACCACGCGGCCGCGGCCGGTTCGGTAGCCCTCTCGCACGCCCTGAATGCCATAAATAATGCCCGCGGTGGGGAAATCTGGCGCAGGAATCAACTCAATCAAGTCATCGACCGTGCACTCCGGTGCGTCAATCGCATAAAGGCAGGCCGCAACCACTTCTTTCAGGTTATGGGGGGGCATGTTGGTGGCCATGCCCACAGCGATGCCTGACGAACCATTGACCAGCAAATTCGGCAAGCGCGCAGGCAACACCTTGGGCTCGCGCTCGCTGCCATCGTAGTTCGGCCCGAAATCGACAGTCTCCTTGTCGATGTCCAGCAGCATTTCCTGGGCGATCTTGGCGAGGCGAATTTCGGTATAACGCATGGCCGCTGCGTTATCACCGTCGATTGAACCGAAGTTGCCCTGACCATCGACCAGCATGTAGCGCAACGAAAAATCTTGTGCCATACGCACAATGGTGTCGTAAACCGCAGAATCACCGTGTGGGTGGTATTTACCGATCACATCACCCACAATACGGGCTGATTTTTTGTATGCGCGGTTCCAGTCATTGTTCAACTCGTGCATCGCAAACAGAACACGGCGGTGTACCGGCTTCAGGCCGTCACGCACATCGGGCAGCGCACGCCCCACGATTACGCTCATGGCGTAGTCAAGGTACGACCTGCGCATCTCCTCTTCAAGACTGATAGGGAGCGTTTCTTTTGCGAATGAATCCATGTTTCTTCTTGTGTTGAATTATTTGACTGAAGGAATAACAATCCTGAGCGCTGCCATTCATGGCGGCGTCACATCTCTGGCGCTACACTTGCAAGCTTTCGATTGTATCAGCCAAAATCGCTGAAACTGGGCGCAATGGTGCGTTCCAAATCATCTAGTGACCCTGCCCATGCAACTGCTTATCCCCCAATGGCTCTTGTGCCTGAACCACACCACTGAAGTGCTTGAAAACCATGCGGTTTTGATTCAGCAAGACCGGATCCTTGCCATTGGCCCACGCGATGAATTGTTGCAGTCACACCCAAACGCAGAAAGGATTGATCTGCCGGGACAGGTGCTGATGCCTGGCCTCATTAACTGCCACACGCACGCGGCCATGAATATCCTGCGAGGTGCTGCCGACGACCTGGCCCTGCATGACTGGTTACAAACCCGGATTTGGCCCCTTGAGGGTGAATTGGCCGATGCTGAGTTTGTGTATGACGGCACAGTATTGGCCGCCGCCGAAATGCTTCAGGGCGGAATCACCACTTTCAACGACATGTATTTTTACCCCGACCAGGTTGTTCAAGCAGCTCTAGATGTGGGTTCACGCGTATTTGCAGGCATCACCGTGATTGAATTCCCGACCCGCTACGCCGCGGAGGCCAAGCAATACATCGAACTGGGGATAGCGGCACGCGACAAATTCAAACATGAAAACACCGTGCATTGGACAATCGCTCCGCATGCACCTTACACGGTGAGTGATGACACCTTCCGGCATATGGCGATGCTGGCCGAGGAGCTTGACTTGCCCGTTCACTGCCATCTGCATGAGACCGCGAGTGAAGTCAGTGATGCGGAAAGCCGGGACGGGACACGGCCGTTTGCCAGGTTTGAACAACTCGGCCTGATTAACGAACGCCTGATGGCAGTGCACGGAGTGCACTTGAACGAGCATGAATTGCTAACGATGGCGGAAAAAGGTGCGACTTTGGTTCATTGCCCCGCATCAAACCTGAAACTCGCCAGCGGCATTGCCCCCGTGGCCAAGGCACTAAAAGCCGGTGTCAATGTAGTGATCGGTACTGATGGTGCGGCCAGCAACAACAAGCTGGACATGTGGGAAGAAGGTCGCTTGGCCTCCCTTCTTTGCAAGGGCGCGAGTGGCGATGCCACCGCCTTCAGTGCGGGTGAATTACTCAAAAGCATGACCTGCAACGCGGCCAAGGCCCTGGGCGCAGACCACCTGATCGGCCGCATCGCCCCCGGCCTGCAGGCGGACCTGATCACAATCGCAATTGGAGAGGCTGCTCACCAGTTACCCAACCACAATCTGGTCTCGAAACTGGCTTACAGCGGGGCTTCCAGGGATGTGAAGCATGTTTGGGTAGCGGGCGTTCAAGTTGTGCAATCGCAACAACTTGTGGGCAAAAGGGCACAATTAGTCGGTGAAATCATGCGAAAAACCCAACGAGTGTGGCAGACTCGTGTCGAGAAAGTTGGTTGAGAGGGTGATAACTATGACAGCCTCTACTGTAAACTATCAACCAGCTTGAACCCCTATTTAACCCAAGGAGCAACAATGAAAAAAATGTCGACTCTCACGCAAGTTCTGATGGCAATGGCCATTGGTACAGCGTCTACAGCCGCTATGGCCCACACAACAGACAAAGGTGAAGGCCTGTCAGGCTATGTAGTGGATGGCAGCGGCAAGGTTGTTAAAGACGGCTCCGGCGAGTGCATCCGCACCAGCTACTTCACAGCCGCTTTGGCAATTCAGGAATGTGATCCTGACTTGATCCCCAAGAAGCCAGCACCAGCACCAGTTGCTGCACCAGCACCTGCTCCTGAGCCAGCACCCGCACCAACTCCAGTGATTACAAAAGTAAGCCTGGAAGCTGATGCCTACTTTGACTTCGACAAGGCCACATTGAAGCAAGGCGGCAAGGACCGCATTGATTCCGAAATCGCCAAGTTGGGTCAGGTTGACCTGAACAGCGTAATCGCAATCGGCCACACCGACTCTATCGGTTCCGATGCCTACAACCAGAAACTGTCCGAGCGTCGCGCTCAGGCCGTGAAGGACTACATGGTCAGCAAAGGCGTAGCTGCTGATCGTATCCAGATCAAGGGCATGGGCGAAAGCCAGCCAGTGGCTGACAACAAGACCAAAGAAGGTCGCGCCAAGAACCGTCGCGTTGAAATCGAATTCAACGCAACACAGAAAGTTGTTAAGTAATTAGCAACCTTCCGTTCTGATCAAAAAAGCCCGGCCTTGCCGGGCTTTTTTGTTTCTTCCTTCAGTTAAACTAAAGCCTGTTGAACACATTCCACGAGCCTTTGACAATGAGCAGTATCGAATCCAACAACAACGTAGACCATGCAGAACTGGCTAAATTTTCGGCCCTTGCCAGCAAATGGTGGGACCCAAACAGTGAATTCCGCCCTTTACATGAAATCAACCCCCTTCGGTTGAACTGGATCGATGAACGCGCAGGCCTGAAAGGCAAACGCGTGCTGGACGTGGGCTGCGGTGGAGGTATTCTGGCGGAAAGTATGGCACGCCGTGGCGCAGATGTTTTGGGCATTGACCTGGCAGACAAGTCGCTGAAGGTGGCTGAACTGCACAAGCTTGAAACCGGTGTGAACAATGTCAATTATCGATTTGTTTCGGCTGAGCAATTGGCCGCTGAAGAGCAAGATACCTTCGATGTTGTGACTTGCCTTGAAATGCTGGAACACGTGCCTGATCCGGCTCAAACCATTCAGGCCTGTGCTGACTTGTGTAAACCGGGCGGATGGCTGTTTTTCTCAACCATCAATCGCAATCCCAAAAGTTTCGTCTTCGCGATTGTTGGTGCAGAGTACGTGCTAAACCTTCTTCCCAAGGGCACTCACGAATACAAGAAATTCATCAAACCCTCTGAATTGGCTCAATATGCACGCCAATCCAAACTGGAATTTGCCGAGATCATTGGCTTGGTTTATAACCCGCTCACCAAAGTTTACAGACTGGCTCGCGACACCGACGTAAACTACATGGTGGCCTGCCGCAAATCCGCCTGAGGAGTGACGGCATGCCCTTGCGAGGAATTCTCTTCGATCTGGATGGCACCCTCGTAGACACGGCTCCAGACCTGTGCGGAACCATTCAAGACATGCAAAGCGATCGAGGCGTTGATATCACGCCCTATCTTGCAATGGAGCACCTGGCCTCTGGGGGCGCACGGGCTTTACTGAAAATCGGTTTCGGACTTGAAATGCACTATCCGGAATTCCCTGCCATGCGTGCGGAATTTCTTGAACGTTATGAGGTCCGAATCGCCCGCGAGAGCGCCGTTTACAGCGGAATTATTCCCCTGTTGAATGAAATTAGGGCCCGCGGGGCGCAATGGGGCATCGTCACCAACAAGCCGTATTATTTGGCAGAGAAATTGGTGCAAGAACTCGGCTTGACCCAGGGATGTAGTGTGTTAATTGGGGGAGACACCGCAGAAAAACCCAAACCCTCTCCCCTGCCCTGCTACATGGCAGCCGGTCAAATGCGTTTACCCACGGAGCAATGTGTGATGATTGGCGATGATGAACGGGATGTCATCGCGGGCCGGGAGGCCGGTATGGCTACTGTGGCGGTTGAATACGGCTACATCGCCAGTCCGATTGAGCAATGGGGCGCTGATGCCATCGTAAAAACGGCCCACGATTTGGCCAAGTGGCTTGAAATTAGAATGTGAGCCCCCACCTCAAGAGTGTTACAATGGAGTTTCCAATGGGGTCGATCTGGTTTCGACGTGGGTTGCAAAGCTATTGGGGCGTGTCGAGGATCAGTTACCTCGTAAATCCATCTGAAAAACTTTAAACGCAAACGACTCTTCGTTTAGCCCCGAACTCAAACTGGCCGCTTAAGCCAGTTTAGTTTGGACTTCCTACACCAGTTCGCCGATGGACTGGGCGGGGTCAAACCCGCAGTGGGATCATCTACATCGGACCGCTTACCGGAATGCTGCCGGCCGGTAAGTTAAATTAGGTGGATCGCGGATGCTGAAGAATGTCGCTTTTCGTCAGTAGCCGTTAAATTCAAAGAAGACGACTACACACGTAGAACTGGTAGTGGAGGATTTGCGGACGCGGGTTCAATTCCCGCCGGCTCCACCAAATAGAGAAAAAGGCTACCCGGAAAGGTAGCCTTTTTTGCATTTACTTCAACTTACTTCACCGACAAAATATACCGGGCAATTTCAAGCGCATCCTCATCCGTCACACGTGGTTGTGCTGGCATCGGGGTATTTCCCCACACGCCAACACCGCCTGTTTGAATTTTTTTGGCTAACTTTTCAGCAACCCCTTCCTCATTTGCATATTTCAAAGCCACTTGTTGATAAGTGGGTCCATACTTTTTTTTGTTCTCAGCATGACAGGCCGTGCAGTTGTACTTTCTAACCATTTCAGGGCTTGCCATCGCATTGCCAAACGTTGTCAACATTAAACCTGCGAGCGCCCATGCTGCATACTTCGTCATGAATACTTCCTCCATTGGGCCGCACCACCCCAGCGGGGTGGAACGGCTTTCACTTCTCAATTCGAAAAACTCAGTTGGGTTTGATCTGATAGATTTCACCCTCGTCAGTGGCTACATACAAATTTCCATCGTGACCCTGTACTACCGAACGGAATCGACCCGCAGGCATCGGCAAAGGCATGATGGTGCGCTTGGCTGTCAAGCCGTCTTTGCTGATGTCGAGTAAATCAATGCGGTTACCAACTGGAGTGCCGTGAATACCAATTCCCATGTAGCCCACTGCCATTTTTCCATCCCAGTCTTTCCACTGTTTACCGTTCAGGAAAACACCCGAGGACATGCCTTGGGACAGATTTTCATTGTTCCAGGCCGGTTTCATCGCCTTGGGGTAGGTTTTGGTGTCTGTCATTGGCATGAATGCAGCACGCTTGATTGGCTCCATGGCACCCATTTGGTTGGGGCTGTAACCGCAGTAGGCGTCGGGGCAATCACCGCGCCCACCTACATTCGGCCGGGGATCCCAGCCAGCATTGCCACCATTGGTGAGCACAGTCACTTCATCTGAATGCCAAGGTCCATTCTCCGCAGTCACAGGCTGGTTCGTACCGGGACGAAATGCAATACCTTGGGGATTGCGGTGGCCATAGGTAAACACTCGGGCATCAAAACCCTTGGGCGGCTTGTTGCCGGCAGCCGCCTTGCCGTCACGATCAATTCGTAACACTTTGCCGCCCAGCTTCGTGGGGCTTTGCGGTACGGCGCCATTGTGTGTATCTCCAGTGGTCACATACAGAAAACCGTCACCTGAATTGAAACGGATTCTTCCACCGTTGTGTGCACCAGATGAACCGAAGGGATGATCGCTCGCAGCTGTTTTGTAGGGAATATCATCCACGATATCGGTTCGATCCGAGGTTTTGCTCAAATCAGCATTCACCTTCAACCGAATAACCCGATTGGTTTGGGGACTGGATTTGCTGGACGTGGAATACACATAGACGTATCGGTTGTTCGAAAAATCAGGGTCCACTGCTACACCATTCATGCCAGCCTGACCATCACAAAACAAGTCGGGCATCGAGTCTGCGTATCCTTGGGCATCTTTCATTCCCACCAATTTATTCACGGTCCCGGAGGGCAAGCGAACTGAAAGTCCGTGACATTTCTCGGTAAAGAACATTGCACCATCGGGCAAAAATGCCATGTCCCAAGGGTTTTCCAATTTGGTCAAAACTGTTGTGGCTGTAAGATTGGGCGCTGCTGCGATTGCGACTCCACCCACCGCCAAACTGGCTGAGGCAAAGACTGCGCAGGACAAAAATTGATTAAGCTTCTTCATTTTGTCTCCTGATTCTATGGATAAAGCAAGCGAGCACTCGACGTAACTGCAATTGAGAAAATGCAGCACCATCAAAGTACACCTCGAGAAAATTGCACATATTTAACACTCGGTCAATATGGCCTTACCCGCAAAAAATCATTCAGATTTTGAAGACTTGCCTTTCAGAATCAGGCTAAAGAAGTTTTTGCCCGCGGCGTTTTCACCTTGATCGGAGAGCAAACGCTGAACACTGCATCCCAAGAGCAAAATTGTGGACCCGCTGAAGGCCAACAAGCCTCCGATGAGGGACAATGGCCAACTGAGATCCAGAAGTCGAAGCAACAATGCAACAACTACACTGAGTAACACCAACAAACACACATAGATTTTCATGATCCAACACACCTGTTCAGCTTGTCAGACACTGGTCTCCGGACCAATGAATGCGCACTGCAATGCAAGGTTTCCTTGCCAACAAACAACGCTCACCCGAGCGTACCTGGTTGATCGCCAAAAACTATTGCTGTGATTGTCTGTGTTTTTGGACCAGCGAATATTAATGAATATGGCAATTTAGATCCAGAAAATGTAATGTCGATTTGCGGCCAATTTCTTGACTTTGAACAATCGATTATTCCGACAATGCTAATTTGTACAAATTCCTTTTTTTAACAATTTCGGCATACAATTGCTGCAGCGCAAAAAGCCACTCAAATGTCTATTTTGCGAACTAGACAAAACAAGAATTCTGGTTATCGTTTGGTTTCACAATTGTTTACTTTTCGCCACACCTGATGGGTATCAGCCCAAGAAATCATGCAAAAAGGCATTTTTCTCTCCATTTTGGCTTCGGTGCTGTTCGGCACCATGTACTACTACACCACCCTGCTTGAACCATTGAATGGAGAGGAAATTTACGGCTGGAGAATGTTGCTGACCCTGCCTGTGATGACGCTGTTCTTGATCTTTACCAATGACTGGGGTTTGATCAAATCAATTGTGCTGCGCCTTAAAACCGAGTGGAAGCTTTATCTGGCCTTGCCGGCATCGTCCCTGCTTTTGGGTATACAGCTGTGGTTGTTCCTTTGGGCGCCTTTGCACGGGCATGCCATGAATGTTTCGCTTGGCTACTTCATGATGCCCTTGGTGATGGTATTGATTGGTCGTCTGTATTACAAAGACAAACTGAGTCAACTGCAAAAACTGGCAGTCCTGTTAGCACTACTTGGCGTCACAAACGCAGTGATTCAAGCGGGGGGATTCGCTTGGACTTCTCTTTTGGTGTGCTTGGGTTATCCCTATTATTTCGTGCTGCGATCCAAATTCAAAATAGATCACTTGGGCGGCTTATGGTTTGACATGCTACTGATGTCACCGCTTGCCATTTATTTCGCTCTGAGCGGCGATGGCCTGGATCAAATGACGGGCTTACAACTTCAGCTACCTTTACTGATTGTCTTGTTGGGCGTGTTAAGCGCCTCTGCCTTGATTGCTTACATTCTGTCGAGTCGAATGTTGCCATTCAGTCTGTTTGGCTTGCTGGGCTACGTCGAGCCGGTGCTTTTGGTGATTGTTGCATTCTTGATCGGCGAGTCAATCGCCAAGCAAGAATGGCCTACTTACATTGCCATTTGGCTTGCGCTCGGTTTACTGGCCTTGGAAGGTCTACTCAAGCTTTATAGGAACGAATCACTGCAGACAAATCAGGATCTTGGTTAAACGCCTCTGTAAAAAAATTCACAAAACTACTGATCTTGATAGACGGGCGACGCTCAGGTTGATACACGACATTCAGTGGCAAGGTACTGGGCTTGAACTCGTTCAATATAGTTTTGACACTGCCCTCACGAATGTCGCGACCATAAATCCAGGTGGGCGAGTAACAGATACCCAAGCCCTCGAGAACCCCCTGGCGAATCGCCTCGGAACTATTTGATTGAAAGTTACTGCCCACGCGCACGTTAATAGCGTTGTCTTTGCTGCCGTAAAAAGTCCATTCATTGAAATTGTCAATACCGGTGTAAAGCAGGCAATTGTGCTCACTTAAATCATCAGGTTTTTGTGGAGTGCCATGCCGCGTCAGGTAGTCAGCCGATACGATGACCGCTCTGGCCACAGAACCGATACGTCTTGCAATCAGGCGACTGTCCTTTAGTTCTCCCACACGAAAGGCCACGTCAATGCCTGCTGCAACCAAATCAACAAAACTATCGTCCAGTTGCAGATCAATACGCATTCTTGGATATCTCTCATAGAATGCGGCGAGTCGGGGCACGATATGAATTCGCCCAAAAGCAACAGGTGCAGCCACTCTCAGCAGGCCGCTGACCTCGTGTTCAGCGCGATGCACTTCACTGCGAGCCTCTTCCAGAGTATCAAGCACCTGCCGGCATCGTTGATAGTAGAGACGTCCCGCCTCTGTCAATGAATGGCTTCGAGTGGATCGAACCAGTAACAAGGCACCAACATCAGCCTCCAAAGCCTGTACCTGTTTGCTAATCGCTGACTGAGTTGTGTGGGCCTGCCGGGCCACCGCCGAGAAGTTGCCTGTTTCCACCACCCGGACGAATGTTTCCATCAACTTTAAGCGGTCCAAGGTTTGATTCCTTTGTATATTCCCCTGAGGAATAAATACTATAACAACTGTTCCGTAGATCTGTGAACTTTGAATGCGCATAATGGGCGACATTGCACTGCAACACAAGAGGAGTACCAGCGAATGAATGCACCCACACCACATGTGAATGAACAGATTGCCAACGTGGATGATTTGACACTGTTTCAGCCTGGAAAAATCGGCGGTATCGAGGTGAAGAACCGGGTGGTCATGGCCCCATTAACCCGTTGTCGATCAGACGAAGCATCCGGCGACATTCCCGGCAGCGACATGAACATTGAATACTACCGGCAACGAGCCAATGCAGGCTTGATCATCAGCGAAGGAACACAGGTTTCGCCCGCCGGGAAAGGCTATATGGCGACTCCCGGAATATATTCTGAAGCACAAGTACAGGGCTGGAAGGCGATTACCGAGGCCGTGCACGCGGCAGGCAGCAAGATTATTGCCCAGATTTGGCATGTTGGCCGTATCACACACCCTGACCTGACTGGTGGATTGGATCCAATTGCCCCGTCTGCCATCAAACCCAATGTGGTTGCCTACACCCACAATGGAAAAGTGGACGTGCCGGTGCCTCATGAACTGACCGCAGAGGAAATCAAAGTGGTCGTGAACGAGTATCGCCAAGGTGCGGCCAACGCTATCAAGGCTGGCTTTGATGGCGTGGAAATTCACGGCGCAAATGGTTATTTGATTGACCAGTTTTTGCGTGACGGCGCCAACAAACGTACCGATCAATACGGTGGCTCTTTTGAAAACCGTGCTCGATTTGCCCTCGAAGTGGTCGATGCAGTGATTGCTGAAATTGGTGCAGACAAAGTTGGCATTCGGCTTTCACCAGTAACGCCATTCAACGATTTGAGCGACAGCAACCCTCAAGCGGTATTTGGCTACCTGATTGAACAACTGAACCATCGAGGAATCGGTTTCATTCACATGATTGAAGGCTCGACTGGCGGTGACCGCAACGTGCCGGGTTTCGATTATGCATGGGCCCGTAAAACATTCAAAGGCACTTACATCGTGAACAACGGTTACACCCGTGAAATGGCGATCAACGCTTTGGAAACGGGCTGGGCCGACGCGGTTTCTTTTGGCCGGGCATATATTGCCAACCCAGATCTGGTGCAACGCCTGAAACTGAACGCCCCCTTGGCACAGGGCAATCCGCAAACTTATTACGCGCCAGGACCAGAGGGCTACATTGATTACCCATCACTTGCCGCATAAATGAAAAACGCCAGCCAAAAGCTGGCGTTTTTTTTGATACTCTCAGGGCATGAGCACAGACAGCCTCAAAAAACTTCAACAACAATTGATCGAATTTTCCAATGCGCGACATTGGGAAAAATTCCATTCTCCAAAGAATCTCAGCATGGCATTGTCGGTCGAAGTGGCCGAATTGCTTGAACACTTTCAATGGCTAACCGAAGAAGAATCTCGAAACGTCGAGACTCACAAGCTCGACGAAATCAAAGACGAGGTTGCAGACGTGCTACTTTATTTGCTACAAATTTGTAACCAGCTACACATTGACCCCATTGACGCAGCCCAAAAGAAACTGATCAAAAACGCGCTGAAATACCCTGCCCCAGACTAAGACTGTGCCGACTGCTCGGGGAGCTCTGGCAAACGCGCGCAAGTTCCACAGGTATGACAGTACTTCGAAAAGGTGCTTTTGCGAGAATGACAGGCGGTGCACTTGTCATGAAGACCGATTCCACAATGTGGGCAAAAATCAATACTTGGATCTTTGAGATCGACTGCTCGTTCACAGCCAGGGCAAATCCCTTTGAGCAAACGCGACAGCGCGGTGTCGTAATCCAGAACCTCACGTCGCTTTGTTTCCGGCTGAGCTTCGGCCAATCGCTGCTGCTCCAGATAGCGGTTCAAGGCGAGAATGGCCTGACGCCCTACCAGCACCGTGATCAGGATGCCAACAAGGTAACGAATGTAACCGCCGTAGCTGGGTAAATAAGGTACCAGTTCTACAAAAAATACAAACAAGGCAAAATAAATAAAACCCCACACAAACGGCCAATACGTACTTTGACGTTTGGTTTTATACAGCCAGCCTGCCACCAACAGGAGGGGTAAGGTCAACGCGAGGCGATAAGCGAAAACGCGCAGTTCCTGGCTTTGAATAGCCTGAGTAAATTCACCCTGCGCGGCACGCTCCAGTTCGTTCAAACGTGATTGAGCCTTCCGGTTTGCCTGCTGTGCATCCAGCAGCAGCTTCTGCTGCATTTCCAACTGAGCCAAGGCCACTCGTTCCAGGGCCTGTAAATTGTCAACGCGCTCGGTTCTTGCAATCAGTTCTTTGTCCTGTTCAGGCAGCGCGGTGGCTTTACGGGTTGCCACCCATGCCATAAACTTCTCGCGTTCGGAATCGGTGTCCGCTTCGGCAGCACTGTGTTTCAGCCTCGACTGCTCCAGAGCATCACTGACCTCACGCTCATTCAGTTCCGTCTTTCGGATCTGCTCGCGAACTGCCTTCAGTTCGATAGGATCCATGAAATCTTCGAGCGTTTGAGTTTGCTCAATTTGGGGTAGATCGCCCACGAGCGTGCCGCCCAAACCGATCAAGAACCATGCAAAAACCACTGCAACAAGCCACAGACCGCGACGAAACCATTTTTCCGACAACCTCAGTGATTTGCTCATCTGAATCTCATCCTGTTTTTATATGGTTTCAACAACGCGCGACGGGCTTATTTCAGATACCGCGCATGAAAACGCAGGTGATCTTCAATGAAGGTCGCAATAAAGTAATAGCTGTGGTCGTACCCCGCCTGATAACGAACTTCGGCTTGATAGCCTGTTTCCTTTAATGCAGCCTCCAACAATTCAGTTTTCAATTGAGAAGCCAGAAAGTTGTCTGCCAATCCCTGATCAATCAGCATAGGCAGTTGTTCGGCGCCTGCGCGAATCAAGGCCACAGTATCATGGCGTTGCCACGCAACCGGGTTTTCGCCAAGATAGAGCGTCAACGCTTTTTGCCCCCACGGGCACTGCATTGGACTCACGATGGGGGAGAAAGCACTAACAGACTCATAGCGATCCGGATTATTCAATGCAATCGTGAGCGCGCCATGCCCGCCCATCGAATGGCCGAACACTGACTTCAGCCGACTGACGGGTAAGTGTTCTTCAATCAGGGTCGGTAACTCATCAACAACATAGCTGTACATTTTGTAGTGTGCGTGCCAAGGTACCTCGGTCGCATCGACATAGAAGCCGGCACCCAATCCAAAATCGTAGGCCTTGTCGGCATCATCCGGTACATCTTCGCCACGGGGGCTGGTGTCAGGCATGACCACAGCAATGCCCAACTCAGCCGCAACTCGCTGGGCACCTGCCTTGGTAGCAAAGTTTTGATCAGTACAGGTCAATCCAGATAACCAATAGACCACAGGTACCCTTTGCCCCGCCTGGGCTTGAGGCGGCAAATATACACTGAACTGCATGGTGCAGTTCAGTGTGTGGGACTGGTGTTCATACTGGTTTTGCAGACCACCGAAACATTGAATACTACTGAGTAGTTTCATATCAGAAATGGATCACCGTGCGAATGGATTTGCCCTCGTGCATCAAATCGAAGGCCTCATTGATGCGTTCCAAAGGCATGGTATGAGTGATAAAAGTATCCAGATCAATTTCATCATTCATAAAACGGTTCACGTAACCTGGAAGTTCGGTGCGGCCTTTCACGCCACCAAAAGCGCTACCACGCCAAACCCGGCCCGTAACCAGTTGGAAAGGACGGGTGGAAATTTCCTGCCCAGCGCCCGCGACGCCGATAATGACGGATTCACCCCACCCCTTGTGACAGCACTCCAGGGCAGATCGCATCACATTGACATTGCCGATGCACTCGAATGAGAAGTCGACACCACCATCGGTCATTTCTACAATCACTTCCTGTATCGGTTTACTGTAGTCCTTGGGATTCACAAAATCAGTCGCACCCAATTTCTTGGCAATTTCGAACTTGTCCGAATTGATGTCAATTGCAATGATTCGGCTGGCTTTGGCCTGCACAGCACCGATAATCGCTGCCAAACCAATTCCACCCAATCCAAAAATCGCTACAGTGTCGCCAGCCTTGACCTTGGCAGTGTTGTGCACAGCCCCGATACCCGTGGTGACCCCGCAACCCAGCAAGCACACCTTTTCAAGTGGCGCCTTTGGATCAATTTTTGCAAGTGAAATTTCCGGGACGACAGTGTGCTCCGCAAAAGTCGAAGTACCCATGTAGTGATAGATCGGTTTGCCGTCCTTGGAAAAACGAGTGGTGCCATCGGGCATCAAACCTTTGCCTTGCGTGGCTCGAATGGCTTGACACAGATTGGTTTTACCAGAGGTGCAAAATTTGCAAACCCTGCATTCTGCGGTATACAGCGGGATCACGTGATCACCCACCTGAAGACTTGTCACGCCTTCTCCAACAGCTTCAACGATTCCGGCCCCTTCATGACCAAGAATTGCCGGGAAAATTCCTTCAGGATCATCCCCTGACAAGGTGTATGCATCTGTATGGCAGACCCCTGTGGCAACTATGCGAACAAGAACTTCGCCCTTTTGAGGAGGCATCAAATCTACCTCCTCGACTGATAGTGGCTGGCCTGGTCCCCAGGCTACCGCGGCGCGGGTTTTAATCGATTGCAACATGTTGTTCCCCCAATGCTGGCGAGTGTGTGATACGAACCCCATTATAGTAGGCGTTCTTGGTCACCCCGCAGCCTGCAAGCCGCAATTGAAGTGTGGTAGTGTCTGGAAACAATTAAAAGCATGTCTTTGTAACCGAATGACTTCTCCCAGCGAATCCAATTCTGCACCCCCTCAGGATGACTTTGAGCTGTCGCTCAAACCCCTGTGGATACGCGCGCAAAGTGGGGATAACGCTGCTTACCGGGAAGCGCTGTCCAAGATTGCCCAGCGCCTGCGACGTTTTTACGGGCGCAGGCTTCAGGCCTTGCCTGACGAGGTGGAAGATTTGGTACAAGAGACCTTGTTGGCTTTACACATTCAACGAGGCACTTATGACGAGACATTGACCGTGAGTAGTTGGGTGTTTGCGATTGCAAGGCACAAGTTGGTGGATTTGTGGCGTAGACGCGGTCGACGAGACAATTTTAATGATTCTCTTGATGAGTTGACCGAGGATCAACATCCGTTCACGCAAGAGGAACTGCCTTCGAAACGCGATTTGGCAGTACTGCTTGAACAACTGCCGGCATTGCAAAGACAGGCCATCCTACTGACCAAAATTGAAGGTCTGTCGATGATTGAGGCCTCTGAGCGCAGTGGTATATCAGTGGCGGCTTTGAAGGTGCAAGTGCATCGGGGATTGAAACAACTGACAGCTTTGGTCAGGAGTGAAATATGAAGACAGACGATCTGATTACCATGATTGCCAACCAGGCTGGTCCAGCTCCTAAAGTATCTGTAATGAGTCGCTTGGTGCCTGCAGCTGTGGCCGGAGGCCTTATTGCCGCGGCTATCGTGTTGGGCATTCTTGGGCTGATACCGAGTGAGATGTTTTCTGAGTCAGGCCCTTGGATAAAAATTGGCTATGCCAGCGCCTTGGCAATCTCGGCTGGTTGGCTGTTTGCTCGTCTGGGTAGACCAGGTGCATCTGGCAAACAAGCGACTTCTGCAGTGGTTGGTGTAGTGTCGATCATGCTAATGGCAGGGATACTGTCGTACTTGGGCACGCCTGTTTCTGAAAGGGCATCGGCTCTCTTGGGGCATTCCTGGCTGGTCTGCCCTTGGGCCATACTGGCACTGTCACTTCCAGTGATGGCAGGCTCCTTTTGGGCCATGCGAGGATTCGCGCCTACCAAGCTGGTTTACTCTGGCGCAGCTTGTGGGCTGTTCTCTGGTGCTGTGGCCGCTTTGGTTTATGCATTGGCGTGTACGGAACCCGCTGCACCCTTTATCGCAGTCTGGTACACCTTGGGGATAGCGTTGTGCGGTGTGTTAGGTGCCGTTCTGGGGCCCAAACTATTACGCTGGTGACCCCTCGGTGTCGGGCGCTTCAAGCAGGAGGGTCAACACGCAGTGTGTTCGACATATTGACTCGATACCAACCTGCGATACTGTAGCGATGGCGCTTGGCTGGACGCACTTCATGCGGAAAATCCTCACTGAGGAAAACAGCCAGGGTGCCCCCCTGCGGCTTCACAGTTTCCAGAATGGTACCTGTCCCACGGTCGCAATACAGAATCATCTCACCACCATCTTCTGGACCCCATTCAGGGTTCAAATACAGCACGACCGACAATATCCGGTTTGCCTGTCCCTTAAACGCGTCTAGATGAGTTTTGTAGAAAGCTCCTGGGGCGTAATGCGCAAAATGTGACTCAAAAGAAAACAAGCCCAGCATCAAGCTGCGATTCAGGTGTTGCTGCAACTGCGCACTGAATTCAAGCCACTGCGCCGCAGCACCCCCTTGCGTGCTTTCAATCCACGCAATTTCATCGCGCCGAATTTCGTGGTTGGCTTGTAGGTCATTGGCCCGTCCAATCCCGGCCTGTTTCAACGCCTCAGAAGGTATCGAAGCAAATACGTTCAAAAGTTCCGAAATCAAACGAGGCGGCAGTGCATCTTTCTGAATGCTGTAACCTTTCGACCGAAGGTCATTGGCGATTAATTCAAACATGACACTTGCACCCAAAAAACACTCACATCGAATGAGCGAAGTGTAACGCTTTAAAAATAGCTTGGATCAGGCGTGCGCCAAAAGCTGACCGATGGCGTTGGAAAGTGAGGTCGAATCAAACTTTTTAACGTAAATGTTTACCCCGGCTTCAATGCCTCGTCGAGCGTTCTCTTCAGAGGTCAATGATGAGTACATGATGATTGGAATATTCTTGAATCTTGGATCGCTTTTCAGTTTTCTGGTCAATGTGCACCCATCCATGATTGGCATTTCTTCATCTACCAACACCAAAGAAACCCGCTCTTCCAAATCTTCTGCATTCTGATTCGCACTGGAAGCAATCGCCAACAACTTCTGTTCGGCCTCAACACCATTGACCGCATGGCTGTGTTTCAAACCCATGGTGTCTAACACTTCACTGATTTTTCGGCGTGCCACAATCGAGTCATCTACAAAGAACACCGGTCCAGCCTTATTCAATTCAAAGCCCGTACTGACAGGTGTCGCATCCTTTTCGGGCAACACGCGGTGGCATACGCTCTCAATATCCACCAGAGAAACAAGGCTGCCATCCTCGAGCATCACTACGCCGAACACAGATCCCTCCTCTGAATCATACTTTTGCGGAGGTTTCACATCTGACCAGGGCACTCGAATAATTTTGTCAACATCGGTTACGGCAAAAGCCACAGAGCGAGAAGCAAATTCAGAAATAATCATTTTGGAGTTAGGCTCGCCATTGGACATGCCAATGGCATCTCCAAGCGAGACAACAGGTAGTACCTGCCCCCTCAGTGAAATCACGCCATTCATGGCGCCTTGCTGGCCGGGAATCTGGGTGACTAGCGACAGCTCAGTGACTTCCCGAATCTTGAATACATTCAGACCGAAAGTTTCCGGTCCACCCAGAGAGAAAAGCAAAATCTCGATCATCTCGGTGGATGATTCGCCTGGGGACTGTTCGTGATTGTAGTTCATGACTGGATTAGCCGTTGACGTGGTTCAGTCTTTATTCTGAACCAAGTCATCACGAGTCAAATCCTTAGGAAGGGGGATAAAAGCAGTCTTTTAGGCCTTTAAAGATACTGCCTGCCTAGCCGAGATAAGCTGACAATTCCTCTCTGGGATCTGCGAGCAAGGGGCCCAATTGAGGCAAAGAAATTGAACCAATCGGCTGCCCCACGGCTTCCATCAAACCGTTCAACACTTCCGCCGACTTGGCATAGTAATCAATGGCCAACAAAGGTTCGGCGGTTGAACCGAGTAATTCAACACCCGTTGCATCAATCGAGTCTGACAACAGCTCACGACCCACGCCTGCAACGTTCTCTTGTAAAAAATCTCGAATCTCAGACCCGAGAGCCATGCCAGTGTCTACCAGCAACTCGCGAAACTCACCCTGACGACTACCGTCAAATGTGTCGCCGAACTCCTGCTGGGACGCTTCAGCCTGCGCAATCGCCTGCTCAATAAAATCGAGCAGGGAAAACACCGAACCACCAGGCTCAATCACATCAAGTGGGTCCTCTGCATTCAAAGTCGAACCCGGAACCACAGTTTGTTGAACATTGGGCAGAACCTCATCCTCCAGCGCCGAGCTTTCGAAACGTGACATCAAATCCGGATTCTCGATGTTGGATTCAATAAAACCATCGGGCGACTCGCTCAAATCCTCTGGAAGATTGGAGGCAGCAGTTCGCACATTTGCAAAAGAAGCGGAGGTGTCTACGAAAAACTTTTCCGGGGTCTGCGAAATCGTCGCACTGTCACTTCGGATACTTGTATCAGTCACATTGGCAAAAGGCGAGCCAACATCAGCATTCTGGGAATCAGGGACAATCGGCAAGGCGTTCAAACTCACCGCGCCATAGGACTGCGCAGTCACACCGCCCAGAATAGCAATCGATTGGTTGGTTTGATCTGAAACTTGACTTTGAATACCACTCATTGTTTTTTCACGCCCTGACACGAGCTTTCATTGAAACAAAAGTGAACCAAAGACTCAATCCGGAAAGTGATATATTTCAATCACTTGTTTGTAGGCATTTGATGCGTTTTATTAGGAAAAATTACTTACTTTCCCCCTCTTAGGGGTTACGCATTGGCCACAGCCACATAAAACCATTCCTGACCAGCTTGTGACAATGTATTTGGAAAAACAATAAAACCATCCCTGCTTGCCCTCACTTCCTCCCCGCTCTGGCGAATGCCAATCAACTCTCCTTTGCGTATTGGATCAAAGCTTGACCAGGCACGAACAAACTGGTCGTCAAAATGTTGCTTGTCGTTGACTTCGACCAAACTCAGGTGTTGATACTCGGTTACTGGAAGCACTGACGGCCCGTCAATCAACTCCAGATGGCACAGAGTGTTCGAAATGGCGACGTAGGCCACATCAGGTCCTGAGGGATCATCATGCTGCCCACACTCCAAGGTCACGGCATATCCACCACTTGAGCGCATACATTCTGTGGTGCCCATACCATAACGCGGGTCGGTATTTAAGCCTTCGCCTGACTGGCCAGTCGCCTTCAGATAGGCCACACGGTTCGCAACGCCTTTGGCATAGGTATCCAGCCAACCATCTACGAACCTGGAAACACCCAAGCGCAATGCCAGGCCACGTTCAGCATTCTCGTGTTCAAAAGACTCCAGAACACTGTTGTTGTTTTTAGGACCGAACAGAGCAAAAGGTACATCGCCTTTTTGGAAACTGTGGATATCCAAGAGCACATCGTGCGAAGCCAAAAGGGGGCACAACCAATTTGCTACATGGTCTTCGAAATCAACTGGGCTGTCAGTGGGAGTCAGGTTTCTGTTGAGATTGCGGTCACCATTACGCTGCTTGCGGTTATATGCGAGTGGGTTGGTAATCGGCACAAAAGTGACCTGCCCTTTCACCAAAACACGTTCACCTGCCTCAAATTCTTGAATCATTTTGAGAATGGCCTTGCTGCCCGACACCTCGTTACCGTGCACAGCCCCCAACACAATCAATTTTGGTCCGGGCTTGAGCGCAGTAAACGTGACTGACTTGAACTGCAATGGATGGGGAATGGCAGGAAGCGCTGGAAACTGCATGGTTGAACAGTGAAAGTAATCAGTGATGCGAGGAGATTACCACAAACCGAAAGGCATAAAAAAAGGGCGGCCTTGGCCGCCCCAGAGTTCGTGACAACACTGATTATTGGCCGGGTGCTTCCACGGAAGGACCAAACCTTTTCTTCACCGCACCAAACGCGAACAGTCGAACCAGCGCGGGGATCAGAATCACTGCACCCACCATGTTCCACAAGAACATGAATGCGAGCAATAAGCCCATGTCTGCCTGGAACTTGATGGCAGAGAAGGCCCACGTAAACACACCCAAGGCCAGCGTAACGGCGGTTAAGGCAACTGCAACACCCGTGGAACGCAAGGTTTCAAAATAGGCATCCTTGAAGTTCAGGCCTTTGGCCAGGAAACTTTCGAGGCGGTTGTAGATATAAATACCGTAATCCACCCCAATTCCAACGCCCAGCGCAATTACCGGCAAAGTGGCTACTTTGATACCAAGGTTCAACTGCACCATAATTACCTTGCACAGTACCTCTGTAATAAAGAGCGGAATCATGATTGCCAGCATGACCCGGAAGCTCTTGAACTCCCACCA